>CALWVA010000010.1 GCA_944384875.1 uncultured Clostridia bacterium | reverse complement strand
TAAGACATAAACGAAAAATCCTGCATCAGGCTTTTTCGGTAACTGTCCATCGATTTGTCGTCTTTTTCATAAGCGTCCCACTTGTTGACCGCAATAATGCAACCTTTACCACCCTCACAGGCCAGCGACGCGACTTTGGAATCCTGCTCGGTAAACCCCTCCAGCGCATCGATCATAATCACGCAGACGTCGGCGCGCTCTACCGCCATCCTGGCCCGCAGAACACTGTATTTTTCGATTTTGTCATCAACTTTAGACTTGCGGCGCAGCCCGGCAGTATCAATAAAATTAAAACTGCCATATTGATTATCAAGCGGCAGGTCTACCGTATCACGGGTCGTGCCCGCAATATCGGAAACAATGGTGCGGTTATATCCGGCAATGCGGTTGATCAGCGAAGATTTGCCGACATTGGGCTTTCCGATAATCGCCACACCGATCCGCTCGCTGGGTTGCTCACTGTCCTGCGAAAAGTCCAGATGTTCCCAAATCGCATCCAGCAGATCGCCGGTACCGTGGCCGTGTACAGACGACACCGCAACCGGATCACCCAGCCCCAGATTATAAAACTCATAAAATTCCGCCGGTGGTGCGCCCACCGCATCGCATTTATTCACACACAGCACCACCGGTTTGCCGCTTTTTTGCAGCATGGACGCCACCTCCCGGTCGGCGGCCAATACGCCGGCGCGCAGGTCTGTTACAAAAATGATCGCCTGCGCCATATCAATCGCAAGCTGGGCCTGCTGACGCATCTGCGATAAAATCACATCATCGGTATTCGGCTCAATGCCGCCGGTATCAATCAACATCACCTGCTGCCCGCGCCATTCACAGTCGCCGAAGATCCGGTCTCTGGTAACGCCCGGCGTATCGTCTACAATAGACAGCCGTTTGCCGATCAATTTATTAAACAGCGTGGATTTGCCCACATTGGGTCTGCCCACAATCGCCACCACCGGTTTCGCCATCTGTTGTTCCGTCCTTTCCTGTTGTGTCACAGCCGGCGGCAGATCCGCCGGCTCTATACGGGTACACAGCCGTCCTATTGTGTCAACCCGCTACGCCAGCAGCGTTTGCAACAGGGCCTCTCCGGTATTCTCGGTAGCAATTACCGAAACCCCCAGTCGCTGCGCCAGCTGCGCCACCGTCATATCATCCAGAAAAATATCTTCATCATGCTTGAGCATCGTGCGGGAAATATAAACCGTTCCCAGATTGCGCCGGTCTTTCAGCTGCTGATACAGATCGGCGCCGGTCAGCAACCCGGTCGTGGTAATCAGAGGGCCGAAAAAATCATTTTCAATCGCAACAACCTCACAATTTATATTATGCCACTTCTTTTCCGCCTCGTCAACCAGGCTTTTTATCAATTTATATGCGCCCACACCGGTGGCAATGGTTTTTTTGCTTCCTGCCGGCTGCTGATCGCAATGTGCCAGCGCATCCAGAAATTCGTCTTGTAGCAGCGCACACATGCCCACGCCGTTTTCCAGTTGGGCCATTTCACCATAGTATGACGCCGGCGGCATCTCATATTCCGCCAAATTGAAAAATTCATCGGCAGGATACACCAGCCGGTCGCCATGAAGCCGGTAATGTTCATCGGAAAACCGATGGATGGTATCAATCACCTGGCGCGCCGACTGTCTGTCATATGCGACCAGCGGATACAGTCCGTCACGGTATTTTGTCAAGCCCGCCGGCACCGCCGCAATGCTTTCCACAGCCGGATACAGCGCCGCCAGATCGCGCATCGAACGCTGAAGCTCCGGCCCGTCGTTGATATTGCGGCATAATACCAGCTGACAGTTGATTTTGATACCGGCGTCAGCAAGCTGTTTGATATATTGCAGCTTTTCGCCGGCAAATCGGTTGTGCATCATCTTCACCCGCAACGCAGGATTTGTCGTATGCACCGAAATATTTACCGGGCTGATGTGCATATGAATAATCCGGTCGATCTCCCGCTGGCCGATATTGGTCAGCGTGATATAATTGCCGAACAGAAACGATAAACGGCTGTCGTCGTCTTTAAAATACAAACTTTCCCGCATACCTGCGGGCAGCTGATCGATAAAGCAGAAAATACATTTATTGGCGCAGCAACGCTGTTGATCCATCAGATAGGTCTCAAACAGAAGCCCGAGATCATCATATTCAGGTTTGGTAATCCGCACCGTGCGAATCTGTGTTTTATTTTGCACCACCAGCTCCAGATCGGTATCGGTGCAGTAAAAGCGGTAATCCAATACATCACCGATCTCATGACCGTTGACCGAGAGCAGACGCTCTCCCGCGCGGATGCCGGCTTTCGCCGCGAATGAGCGCGGCTGTACCCCTGTAATTTCAACCATCCAAAGCACCTCCCCGGCGAAACTCTAAAAAAATAGAGAAGGATGTTACTCCTCCTCTGTTTTTGTCTTCATAAGATCAGTTTTCCTTGGCGGCGGGCGTCGCAGAAATGACCTGCTTGCCTTTGTAATAGCCACAGGACGTGCACACTCTGTGCGGTCTGGTATATTCGCCGCACTGCGGGCATTTGGTCAACGTGGGAGCAGTCAGCTTCCAGACGCTGGAGCGCCTCTTATCTCTTCTGGTGGTGGATACTCTTCTCTTGGGTACTGCCATGACGGGCACCTCCTTCAAATAATGCTTCTATGCAGGCGCGATACGCGCCGTTAATGCCTAATGATAAAAATCTTTGAGCTTTTCCAGGCGGGGGTCAATCTCCTTTTTACAGACGCAGGCTTCTTCATTTAACAATTTGCCGCAACCAGGACAAATACCCTTGCAATCATCCTTACACAGAAATTTAGACGGCAAATTTAAAATCACATCTACACGCACCAGCGCATCCAGATCCAGCAGCGCATTTTCTACCACGATATAATCATATTCATCGCTTTCTGTCGCAGTGACCAACACATGGGAAAACGAAAAAGAATAAGATCTGGAAACCGGCTGTGCACACCGGTCGCAGGGCGCTTCATAAAGCAGCTGCACCGTAAGATCCAGCGTGACCACCCCGGCGGAATTTGTGATCTGACCGTGCACCTGCACCGGCTCACGAATCGGATGAACCCCGCAAACTTCATAATCGCGCATATCTACTGCCGCATCAACCTGCCGGATGGTCTGCACCCCGGAAAAAATCTCTCTTAAATCGATCATACCGGCCTCCGAACAGGGCAACGCCTGAGAAATGTCACGAAGATTATTATATCCCCTGATAACTGGTTTGTCAAGAAAAAGTTTATAAAAAGCGGCGTTCTGTGCAAATTCGGCCCACGCCGGCCGCGATTATGCGCCGGTAGAGCGATCATGCCGGATGCACCCTGTAAATATCCAGAATCAATTCAAAAGCATCAATGACCGGCAGATCCCACCACAATTGTGAACGTCGCCTGAATACCACGCCGATATTATCTGCATGCGCCCGGCGATCCTTCCATGGAATCAAGAAGGTTTTATGGATATGGTCCAACTCAATCATAACATAGAGCGCCATTTTTAAACCAACGCCGTGGAACTGCACATGCATTCTTGATCTGTGCATGTATTGTCTGTACAATCTCGAACGGCGCTGCCAATCACCACTGCCAGTCAGCTATGCAGATCCGCTATTCGACAGAATCCAATTGTAAATCCGCTGGCGGCAAGGTGTTGAAAAACATCGAAAGAATATAGCCAATCTGTTCTGCGTCCGCGGCAACACAAGCGCCTGCCAGTACTGTTTTTGTATAACCTTCACGCGCTTCAAAGCCCTGATCAAACGTATAGCATACACTGCCGCCTGCATTATCGAACAGTTCTATACGATACTGCTGCTCTCCCTGGCTATCGCCGGTTATGTGAAATTCCTGATTTTTCAACTGGTTATATACATTATAAATATAGCCGCCGTCTTCGGTTGTGCGTACTTCGCCGGTTTCACAATTTTCAATGTCGATTCTGGGAATATACAAACGTTCCAATCCGCCGATGGCCTGATAAAAAGTTACAACAGATGCAGCAGGCTCTGTAGGCTCATCCGTTTGCTGCTGCGCACAGCCGGCAGCAAACGCCAATAACGCAACGGCCAGAAATGCACATAAAAATTTTTTCATTTGTGATCCCCTTTCTGATCTTCCATTTCGACCATCTGACAAATCGGCTGCGCCTGTCTGGTCAGACCAGTCTGTTCATCAACGGTAAACACGCAGCCGCATACCACCGATCTGCCTCCGGCATTTTCAAACCGCACAGGCAACAGATCCTTCATTTTCGCAATTGCGATCTCCGGCCGAATACCCAACACCGACTGTTGCGGGCCGGTCATTCCTGCATCCGTAATATAACCGGTTCCTTTGGGCAACACGCAGGCATCTGCAGTCTGCACATGGGTATGCGTTCCGAACATAGCGGTAATCCGCCCGTCCAGATAATAACCCAGCGCCCGTTTCTCGCTGGTAGCCTCGGCGTGAAAATCCAGCAAAATAATCCGTGCGCCGGCATCCACAGCCTGTCGCACCAGATGATCTGCCATATCAAAGGGATTTCGCAGCGGCTCCATATAAATTACGCCCATCAGATTTAATACTGCTGCCTGCACCCGTCCCAGATCTACCAGGCAAAATCCGCTGCCCGGCGCGGTATCTGGATAATTAGCCGGACGTAGAATATAAGGGTTTCGCTCCAGCTCCTGATAAAATTCCGGCCGGCGATATACATGGTTCCCAGTGGTAATCACATCGGCGCCGCTGGCAAAAATATGCGCGGCGCTTTGTCGCACAATGCCGTTATGCTCAAAAGAATTTTCACCGTTGACAACCGTCAGGCCGGCGTCATACTGCCGTTTCAGCTCCGGCAAAACCCGACGCAGCGCCTCACACCCGTTAGCGCCTACAACGTCGCCGATACATAATATATTCATGTCGTAATCATCCTTTTTCTCTGGATATACTTTTCAACATTGCTACGACTGTGCAATAATATCAGCGGTCTTGCCTCGAACCAGTTCAATCAGCGCTGTCGGATGCAGTTCGATCTGATACCCGATTTTGCCCGCGCTGACGGTGATGGTCTCACAATTCAGACAACTCTGATCAAACACGGTCTGATACTGTTTTTTCATGCCTACCGGCGAACAGCCGCCCCGGATATAGCCGGTTATTTTATTGATTTCCGCCACATGGATCATTTCTACTGATTTTTCTCCGGCAGCCCGCGCGGCCTTTTTCAGATCCAGTTCCGCACATACCGGAATCACAAACACCAGATAAGCGCCGCTGTGTCCTCTGGTTACCAGCGTTTTAAACACCGTTTGCGGCGCTTTCTGCAGATATGCCGCAACTGCTCCTCCATCGATCGGATCGCCGTCGCGGTGCGGATATTGATGGGGCGTATACGCTATCCCCGCTTTATCCAGTATCCGCATTACATTGGTTTTATATTCTGCCATTTTATTGATCTGCCTCCGTTTGCTTTACCCGCCGGTTGGTTAAACCTGCTCAAACAGAAAACGTCCGCCGCAGGCTTTTATTCATATAAAAGCCGAACGACGGGCGTATCTTTCTATTATTTCGCGTATTCAATGGCGCGGCTTTCCCGAATCATATGGACCTTGATCTGTCCGGGATACTCCATTTCATTTTCAATCTGCTTGGCAATATCCCGCGCGACCAGCACCATTTGATCGTCGCTGATCATCTCAGGCTTGACAATGATACGGATTTCACGGCCAGCCTGGATCGCATAAGAGCGCTCCACGCCTTTAAAGCTGTTGGCGATCGATTCCAGTTTCTCCAGCCGTTTGATATAGTTTTCAATGTTCTCTCTGCGCGCACCGGGCCGGGCCGCTGAAATAGCATCTGCCGCCTGTACCAGACACGCAATGACTGTTTTGGCCTCTACGTCTCCATGATGGGCGTGAATCGCATGCACCACCGCATCGCTTTCTTTATATTTCTTGGCAACCTCTACGCCCAACTGAATATGGCTGCCTTCCATCTCATGATCCAGCGCCTTGCCGATATCGTGCAACAAACCGGCGCGTTTGGCAAGCTGAATATTCTCACCCAGCTCCGCCGCCATCAAACCGGCCAGATGCGCTACTTCCAACGAATGGTTCAGCACATTCTGCCCATAGCTGGTACGATAATGCAGCCGACCCAACAGCTTCACCAATTCAAAGTTCAGCCCGCGCACGCCAACTTCCAGCACTGCCCGCTCGCCTTCAGACTTAATGACCGCATCCACCTCGCGCTTTGCCTTTTCATACATCTCTTCGATCCGAGACGGATGGATCCGCCCATCGGCAATCAGTTTTTCCAGCGTAATACGGGCAATCTCCCGGCGGATCGGATCGAAGCTCGAAAGGGTAATCGCCTCCGGTGTATCGTCGATAATCAGATCCACGCCGGTCAATGTTTCCAACGCGGTGATATTGCGGCCTTCGCGGCCAATGATCCGGCCTTTCATTTCATCATTCGGCAAAGCCACCACTGAAATCGTCGTTTCACTGGAATGATCCGCCGCACAGCGCTGAATCGCAGAAGAAATAATTTCTTTGGCGCGCTGGTCGGCTTCTTCTTTGATCTGCTGCTCATAATTCATAATGAGCATCGCTTTATCATGGGTCAGATCCTGCTCCACTTCGCGGAACAGTTCTTCTTTCGCCTGTTCGGCGGTAAACCCGGAAATCTTTTTGAGCATATCCCGCTGTGCGGTTTTCAGTTCTTCGATTTCCTCCAATTTGGTTTCAGCGTCTTTCATGCGCTGATTAAGCTTTTCTTCTTTTTTCTCGAAATTCTCCAGCTTTTTATCCAGCGTTTCCTCGCGCTGCATAATACGGCGCTCCTGCCGCTGCACCTCCGCGCGGCGCTCTTTAATTTCCTTGTCCGCTTCCGTGCGCTGTTGATGAATTTCATCTTTGGCTTCTAAAACAGTTTCTCTTTTTTTCGCTTCTGCCGCTTTAATCGCGTCGCTTAAAATCCGCTTAGCTTCTTCTTCCGCAGAGCCGATCTGCGCTTCCGCCTTGTGTTTCCGATAGGCAGACCCGAGAATAAACGCGACCACAAAGCAAACCAGACCTGCAGCAACGGCAGCAATAATAATACCGGTTATTCCGTCCATTGGTGTTCCTCCTTATATATTAACCGCTGTTGAATGCAGGCCGCGTGTACGCCCGAACGCCAATGTATCCGATACCCCGATACAATTTTCCTATATGCAATTTTTTAAGTTTATGAAAAATTATATATAAAACAATAGTATCTATAGTACAATACTTGACATTATATACATGATAATACTATATTTAGTACATGTCAAGTGTAAATTTATCCACATCGCATCTCTCCGCTGCACACGACAAATCCCGACGATTTTACGACTTCGTCGGGATTTGTTTGCGCCGTCTTTTAACGGTTAATTCTGCAAAAAAATACGTCAGGCCAATTGCAACCAAGCCGCTTACAGCGTTTAAAACCGCCTCTGAAAAGCTGAAATGCCGGCCATCGATAAATATTTTATGCCATTCGTCAAAAAAAGCATAAGCTATCAGCAATACGGCGGCAATCCCCATTGCCACGCCCCGGCGCTGCCGAGACATATACAGCGCCGCCGCACTGAGCAACAGCCCCCAGATCAAAAACAGGCCAACATGCGCCAGTTTCCGAATCGCTGCATGCACCGTTTGTATCTGCTGTTCCGTCGGACCCAGATAAAGAATGTTGGCAATCGTTTTGGCGATCCCGCCGCTGACAGCCGCCGTCTGCTCACCGTTTTGCATAGACAGCAAAAAGATCATCCCGGCCCACAGTAAACATAACAGACATAAAACCGCGCTGATTGCCGCCTTTTTACTTTTAAACAATTATACTCGCTCCTATCCACGCCAGCAGTATGTCGCCCTAAAATTTGTCGATATCATATTTTTTCAATAATTTAAGCCGTTTGCGACCCGTTTTAAAATCCGCCGCTGTATCTGTCATGCCCCAGCTGTGCATCTTACCCAAAAACCGAAAGGCCCGATGCACCCACGCAACCGGCAATAAATACGGATGTTTGCTGACATATGGATAGCCCTCTACCAGCCTTCTTCGGCCGGGAAACAACATGCCCAGTTTTCCCATTTTTGAATCAAAATTTGCAGAAAGCAATGCAGAGGCATGCACCCGCTCCCGGGTGGCGTGCCCATATACGCCGCCGGTCAGCATATCCTCCAGCAAAGGGTCCGGATCCAGCGCCGGATCTACAACAGACGCCGGAATATGTAGCGCTTCGGGTTGTACATGAAAATGATTGTAAACGATATTGACAACCGTCTGCAACACTTTATATGCATGCAGGCGCTTCGCGCAATCAATCAGATATGCCCAATCGATACGATCGCCGTATCTGCGCGCATACAGCGCAAAATCAAGAATCTGCCGAATTCCCGCGCCGCAGACCGTTAAATGTTTATAAAAATGCAACAACAAAAACAGCGCGTGATCGGTATGCGACAATGAAAAAAACGGATGGCCGTCTATTTCATGGGCCTGCGACGTTTGAAAGCAATGTTCAAACAACCTGTTTCCGTCGACACGCCAGTTGTTCCTTTTCCCGAACAGGCTGACATGCATCTCCAAGATCAGCGGCGTGTCAGGATGCTTATAAGTAATCTCCTGAAAATCATCTAACAGCCGCTGACTCGGCTGTTGATCAGGCAGATAACCAGCCTGTTGTAAAATGGCATCCGCCTTATAAAAATCCTTCCGCGGCACCAGCAGATCTTCATCACTGGAAACCCGCAGATCCGGATGTTTATACAGGCTTCTGCATATAAGTCCCTTAACCACCAACGGACGGATATCTGCCCGTAAAAAATGATCATAGATTTCTGTCAAAGACGCCGTATTTCTGACCTGTTGACATAATACCGAAACGGTGCTGGCCGCCCAGGATTTTTCCAACGAAGGTTGAAGCGATCCGGTCAATTTCAAATCACTCAGCGTCTGATATAACAGTGCCGCCACATAATGAATTTTCCCCAGCTCATAGATTTTTGCCCAATCAGGCGCTGCAGCAGGTGTAAAGGTAATCGGCGTATCATGCAGTTGCTGCGAAAGCAGCTGTAAAAAATAAACAGATTGCTGATCCAGCACAAACAACCCTCCTGTGATCTGTTAGAAATTCCAATTCGCACATGTTTGCGGTTGCCGCCCTGGCGGCGAGCAAACGTGCTTATAATGCCCCGCGCAGCGGATAATAACCGCTCTTGCGGTTATTATAACATAAACCACGGACAAATTGCCACATATTTTAAAAATCCACCAACATAGGCGCAAGTGCCTGCGATTCGACCGGCCGTTACACGGCGTCTGCTGATCTAACATACCCGATCACACATCCCGATTTGATAGTCACAATACCGGCGTTTTTAGTGATTTCTACGTTCTGGATACACCCCATGCTATTTCGCGACCTGCTTTGCAAAGCCAGAAGATTTTGAAAACAACTGCACAACACACTGGCCAAACGATCATCACAACAACAAACCCATCAAAGGCAAACAATCGATCAGATGAACATTACAGACAAGAAAATTTGACTGACAACTACGACCGACTGAAAACCCTTGATGGGCTATTTTTGTTTTGTAAACAGATAAACAACAGCGCCAATTATTCTTCCATCTGTTTTCCCAAAAACGCAGCTGTGGCGGCGCACAGCTTCTGATCCGCTTCGGTATACTCTTTGGGCTGCTCCGGCTCCAACAGCGCCACAGCGCCGGTAATATCCCCGGCTGAAACAACAGGCATGAAAATCTGCGCTGTCCGTTCTACACCCTCCAGCGGCAGCATGCGATCCACACCGGGCTTTGCAAAATAATTCGCCCGCTTTTCCATCAATTCTTCGGCATGGGATGTGATCCGCCGTTCGCCCACTTCCCGCTTGGAGATGCCCGCAGACGCAATACAATGATCCCGGTCACAGATAATCACCGGCATTCCACACTGCGCCGATACCGATTCGCACAATTGCGACGCGATGGTTGACAGTTCTCCGATCTGGGAATACTTTTTAAAGATTACGCCGCCCTCGTGATCGGTATAGATTTCCAGGGGGTCTCCTTCGCGTATGCGCATCGTCCGGCGGATTTCCTTCGGAATCACAACACGGCCCAGATCGTCTATACGACGTACAATTCCAGTTGCTTTCATTCTGATAACAGTCATCCTTTCACATGAGATCCGGCAATTTTGTCCGCCTGACAGATCCTCCTTTGTTGAAACAGGTTTATACAAAATGCTTGTTGAAAAAGAATGGTTCTTCTTCAGATGATCTCCTAAATTTAATAAGTTCGTTTGCCATTTTAGTGTTTGTCGGTGCAATGAGATTATACAGAGCCATAGCAAAAGAAGCGAAAAACTATTTTTCCCAATATAAAATATATTTTTTGGGTTATTTGCATATATAAACCTCAAATGACGATCTGTCAAAACACCTTCTAAATAGTGAAATAATGCAACAAAAAAGACGGCTGTAAATTTGCCGTCTTTGCACTGTTATTCATCAGCCGTCGTCTGCAACCTTGTCTCAATCAAACCATTCTGTTACCGCAACTGCAAAAAAATTTGACAACGCTTCCAGATCTGAAATTGTCAACTCGTCCGGCACATTGCCGTCTTGCAGCTCCTGCAGCATTTCCCAACGCAAACCTGTCTGCGCCGAAATATCAGGCAATGATACCTGTCGCTCGTTGCATAACCGATTGAAATTTTTACATAATACAGCAAGCGAATCTTCCGGTCGGTGTTGTTTCATTTCAATCGCCCCCAGAATTATTATGCCACAATTGTCTATAAAAGTAAATCCTTTTTTTGCAAATTTTCGGCACTATAATGAATATTTATAACATCTGCTATCAGTTTCCGCCCGGGCCGTCCTTTCGAATACGCTGATCCGGCTGCGCCGGAATCCCGGTACTGACCCACTGATTGTCACCCGCAGATTTTCCGCCGGCCGCAAGTTGTTCTACAAGTTCTCGCATTTCCTGTTTGGAGCCAATGGTATGCGTCTGTTCAATAACCTGACGCTGCTGCTCGGCAGTCAGTGTCCCAAACCATTGCATCGCTTCCGGACTGCGCGCCAGGGCCATGCTCAATCCCATAGGGATTTCACTGTCAAAAACAGGGCGTTGCATTATATTCGTCCTTTCATTCGATAGATTGTTCCGCTTTAGTATGTTTCAAAACATCGCGATTATACAAAACTTTTGCAAATTTTAAAAAAAATCGGCGGCCGTATGGATGATAAAATCCATACGGCCGCTATGCAACAGGTGGAAAGCAATCAGCCGCTGGCCGTGCTCGCCATCCTGATATACCTCCCATCAGGAGTTGGACTCACCCAACGTCAGACTGACTGTATAATACTGCCGGTTTCGATATATCGTCAACTGTATTGTATCGCCGGGGCTGTGTTTGAGGCGCTCAGCGTTATATGCAGAATAGCTGGTAATATCCACGCTGTCAAACTGCGTGATGATATCATAGGCGCTGATTCCTGCGTTGGCCGCAGGTGAATCCTCCGCCACGCTTTCTACCACTGCACCCGCCGGATATCCCATCTGCTCAAGGATATCGCTGGTATATTCGGTGCTGATCGTCACACCGACATAAGCTTTTTTAACATCCTTATTATTGATAATATCATCGCAGACCTGTACCACATAATTAGATGGAATTGCAAAGCCCATGCCTTCATAATCGCTGCCGGAAATTTTAGAGCTGTTTACGCCAATCAACTGGCCCTTGGCATTCACCAATGCGCCGCCGGAATTACCGGGATTGATCGCCGCATCTGTCTGGATCAGCGCCATTTCTGCGATGCCCTCCAGCTTCAGTGTCCGATTCAGCCCGCTGACGATACCGCTGCTCACCGAACCCATATATTTTAAACCGCCAGGGTTGCCAATCGCCACTGCGGTCTCACCCACCTGCAACGCATCAGAATCGCCGATCTCGATCGCAGTCAAGCCGGTTTTTTCAATTTTCAAAACCGCCAGATCCGAACTGCTGTCATAACCGACAACAGTGGCAGGGATCGCCGTTTCCGGATCGCTGGGAAGATAAACGGAAATGGATGCGGAAGACGGATTGGACGCTTCTACTGCCAGGGAAATCACATGATAATTGGTGATAATATAGCCATCAGAAGTGTAAACGATGCCCGAGCCCTCACCAGAAGATTCCTGACTGCGTCCAAAAAAGGTATAGACCGACGCCGTTGCCCGAATACCGACCACTGAGGGGCTGACTTTTTCCGCGATGGCTGAAATCAGCTCGGTGGTGGATTCATCCACATTGATCACCGTATTGGTTCCGCTGGCAGACGTCGCATTTGTGGATTCGTTCGAATAATTGCCAACCGCAATGTTATTGGCCGCCAACAGCGTTGTAGAAGCCGCTACACCGCCCAACAATGAACAGATCAAACAGCAGGCGACAACCACGCCCAGAGAAAACCGGCGTCTCTGTTTTTTCTCTTTCTTGGGTTTGGGCGGACGAGGCGCATAAAAATAACTGCTGTATGGCGTATAAGACGTCTCCTGCGGCGCCGGCTGTTCCACCGTTGAATCGGCCTGTGGCGACGGTTGTTCCGGCGGCTGCTGCACTGAATCCGGGCTAACCCAGGAGGAAGGCCGGGCGTAATCTGACGGAACCGGTTGCTGCCCATCCTGCTGCACGGGCTGCTGCCCGAATCCCGTTTGCATATCCGCAGACGGCGAAGCATTATTTTCCCGCTCTAAGGGGTTATATTCGTTATCATTCTTACGATCCATATGAATCGATCCTTTCCTTGTCGTGTTGATGCCATTATAACAAGTAAATGTTGCATAAATGCTGGAATTTTATGAATTTTCCGTAAAGAGTACCGGACGGGCTCTCGACAAATTCTGCATGGATTTTAATGTTCATGCATATGTTTTACCAAAGTATCCGGAAAGGCTGGTCGCATATGCGCTATTTAATTTTAACAAAAAAGAAACTGCTGGCAGTGGGCGCTGTCTGCGCCGGATTACTGTTGCTGGCCGGCGTATTGCTGTATCCGGGCGCAGCGGTGCAAACCGCAGCGTCTTCTAAAAAACTGCCGATTTACTGTACCAAACAGGAACAAAAGCTGGCGTCTCTGTCTTTCGACGCCGCCTGGGGCAACGAAGATACCCAACAGTTGATCGATATTTTGGCAAAATATAATGTAAAGGCCACTTTTTTTGTTGTAGGAGAATGGGTAGATAAATATCCTGAATCTGTAAAAGCGCTCGCTGATGCCGGCCATGAAATCCAGAATCATTCTGATACCCATCCACATATGCCAGAACTCTCCAGAGAGCAAATGGTCAGCCAGCTGAACAGCTGCAATCAGAAAATTGAAGCGATTACCAAGGTGCGTCCTACACTGTTCCGTCCCCCTTACGGCGATTATTCCGACGCCGTTTTGGACGCCGTCGCCGCGCAGGGCATGTATACCATTCAATGGGACGTAGACAGCCTGGACTGGAAGGGCTATTCTGCCGATAAAATCGCCAGTCGGGTACTGACACGGGTGCAGGAAGGCTCGATCGTATTATTCCATAATGCAGCCGAAAATACCCCTGCGGCATTGCCAAAAATCATCGAATCGCTGCAAAGCGACGGCTATACGCTGATCCCGATTTCCAAACTGATTTATAAAGATCATTATACCATCAATCACGAGGGGCGGCAGATCCCCAATACCACCGCGCAGGAAACCCCCGCACAGCCGCATACATAACAGCCGTCTCCATCGATGAATACAGTATTAGTCCTGACCCCTGCCCAACAGGAAGCTTGTGTAAGCCCTAAAAAGACATACTCCCGGTATGCCTCTTAAGAGGCACTGAACGATTTACCACTTATCCCTCAACCTGCAAACGGATTGTCATCATTCGAAATAGCCGGCATGTATGATTTAATATTTTCTGTTTGTGGATCGCTTCACTCGATACTTGAAGAGAAAATATTTTGACTCTTCCCAGCAAAGTCAAGTCCTTTCCACTTAAACATAAAAATTGTGGCAGTCACTTTCAAATGATTTTATATAATTGATTCGTTGCGCCACAAGACTGGCCAGGCGAAGCGATTAAGGAACCTATCTTCTGAATAATGCCAACGCTGCAAAAGCTGGTCGACGGCGCTTTAAATTCTGGCTTCCACTCCTGAATCAGTTGATAATGCGTTTGTATATAAGTATATACCTGCGCCTCAAAGCTGTCCGGATTACGCAGATGCCGGGAATACATGTTCTCACTGATCAGAACATAAGTTACGTCTTGATACTCTGGTTTTAACCGCACAGAACCGTCATCGTCCAGTTCGAAGAATTCTGCCACTGAAAAAGGACCATCAATCGGTTTCAAGGCAGTATAAGCATCATACGCCGTATTAGCATGATTGATACCGTGTTGCTGGCAATATTCATAAGACAAGATCCGTGTATCTTTTAAACCAAGCTGCACAGACGAAACAACGCCGCCCAGAAAAACATTGATACTAACCACGGCCACCGCTGCAAACGCGATAATGCCAATTACTTTTTGTCCTTTGTTTTTTCCGGCAAACCAGCGCCGGCGAACAAAAGATATGGTCTGCTGTACACCAATAGCCCCTAGAAAAATCAGCGAAATATACATTGGAACCGCCCAACGCTCCCAATGCAGCGCCAAAAAGCTGATTACCAAAATATAAAGCAGTCCAAATCCAACGGGAAGCGCATTCCAGCGCTTTTTCCGAACAAGCTGTATAATGCCGATCACTGCAAACACATACCACAGCCAGGCATATTGCGTTGTAAATCCCCGCATATAAAACGCTAAATTGCCCCAAAACCCTAAACCGTCCGCTCCCAAATGATGCGGACGCGCCTCATGTATAAAATAATGGATCACCTGCCCAAAGTTCGTAAAGAACACAGGCGAGACCAAAAAAATAAAAACAGGGATCAATACCACCGCCAACGCACCGTGAGACAGAATATGAAAATAAGTCCGATTACGCAGCGAGGCAACCACCACCACCAACGCGATCATCAAACAAAAAATTGCACCCGGATATTTAATTGTAATAGAGAGTGCAGTAAACAGCGACATCCAGACAATGTTGAGAACAGACGGCTGTTTCATATAGCAAACGGCAAAATATATTCCGGCCATAAACATAAACGTGATTGGAATATCCGGGGTAACATAATGAGAATGCTGTACAAAAGAAGGACAAACTGCTATAAAGAACGCCGCGTAAACACCGCTGCCCCTGAAAATCTTTTCACAGATCAAGTAGCCGAGCGGTACCATCAATACACCCCAGAAAGCAGTAAACATTCTCCCTAACGTATAATACATCATGGTATGGTCAGCAAACGTCTCGTCGGCAAACATTCCAAACCGCAACAAAGATACAACATTAAACAGTAAAGCATTGCACTGCGCCTCAAAATGATCCGGCCGGTTAAAAATGTGTGGTTCAAATGACCGCCGCCGGATCATGTCAATCGCACCTTCCACAATGGTTTTTTCATCGGAATGCAACTGAAACGGCGAACCCCAATCGATAGCATAAAACCGCAAAATCGTCGCAAGAACAATACACACAAACAGAAAAACGCGGCCGGATGTAATATAAAAATACTTTCGGAGCGAATGCCAGCCGAAACGTGAAGACGCTATATCCATAAAAATCCCCTTTCCCATAATAACCCTCATATTTTACTATTCTTTCATAAATTGAAAGCTTTGCTGTTTCATTATAAAGTATTTATCACCTTTTATCAACCTCTTTATGGCATAAAGTACTTTCCTCTTACAGATACTAACCTAAAAACGGGAGGAAGGCCAATGCTGGTTACGATCTTTCGCACTGTCATTCTATATATCGCCGTCGTACTCTGTATGCGGATCATGGGCAAACGGCAGGTAGGCGAGCTGCAACCCGCTGAGCTGGTGGTAACCATCCTGATCTCAGAGCTGGCATCTATCCCGGTGCAGGATTTAAGCCGTCCGGTTATCAGCGGTATCGTACCGGTGGTCGTATTGGTCGTTCTCGAGATTCTGATGTCTTCGCTGACTCTGAAAATTCCACCGCTGCGCCGGGCAGTCTCCGGCAAGCCCGCGATCGTCATCCGAAATGGACAGATCGATCAGAAAATGATGAAAAAACTGCGAATGACCATCGACGATCTGTTGGAAGGATTGCGACAGGCCGGCACGTTTAAAATTCAGCAGGTGGCCTATGCCGTGATGGAAACCAACGGCAAAATCAGCGTAATGCTGTTTGATGATCAGACCCCGCCTACCAAACAGGAGCTGCATATGCCCGCCCCCTGCAAAGGGATGCCGGTCACGGTGATCAGCGACGGCAGGCTGCAAAAACAGGCCTTCGCCTCGGGCCAAATTACAAAAGAGCAGGTCATGGCCCGGTTGCACACCGCGCATCTAACGGTAGACCAGGTGTTTTTAATGACGGCAAATTTGAAAAATGAGTTTTTTATCGTGAAGAAAAAGGAAGATTGATCTTGAAACGACTGTTTATTGCATTAGCGCTTAGCGTCGCACTTGCCGCGCTGATAGGGAGCGGCATCTATTTTACAAACGACCGGCTGACCGCGCTGCAGCAACAGCTGGATCAGATTTATACTATCGCGCAGACGGATCTGGCGCATGCAGCCCCGCTGTGTGCACAGGCAACACAGGAATGGGAAGAAAGCCAAAAAATATTGTGTATGTATTTAAGCGAACAGGACCTGGATCAGATCGGCATGCAAATCGCGCGACTAGAACCACTGGCGTTGGGCGGCGACACCGCCGGCTTCTTCGCCGAACACCAGGCAGCCAACCTGATGCTGAAAAATGTTTTAGAGTTGGAAACCAAGGCAATCGGTTGACTTTTTATTAAAAATATAGTACAGTTAAATTGATTAAGCAGGGGAATTTCAGATTCCCATACATAGCATTTACGGAGCGTTTATGAGATCATTCAAACCTGTCCGGCTGGACGCCCGGCTCCGGGCTGTCGCCGCATATGTGCGCCCTGGTTCGATTTTAGCAGACATCGGTACAGACCATGGATATCTGCCTGTCTGGTTGCTGCAAAATCAGCTGATCCGGCACGCCATCGCCTGTGACATCCATTCCGGGCCGTTGCAAAGTGCTATGCAGACGGCCCGACTGGCCGGCACCTGTGAACAACAGATTGAGTTCCGGCTGTCTGACGGTTTGATGGGGCTGCATCCAGCGGAATGCACTGATATTGTCATCGCCGGAATGGGCGGGGAACTGATCTGTTCGATTCTTTCCGGCGCCGGGTGGATATGCCATCCCGATTACAACCTGATTTTAAATCCGATGACCAAAGCGAATGTATTGCGCCGCGGCTTGTGCACCGCCGGCTTTGCGATCTGCGGTGAAACGGCGGTCTGTGCCGGCGGCAAGCTGTATACCGTCATACAGGCGCGGTATGCCGGCCGGCCGCAAAACTGCACGCCGTTGTTCGCCGCCGTCGGCCTGTTGCAAAAGCAGCAAAACCCGGCTGCACTGGCATATAAACAGCATGTCGCATCCCGGCTGCTGCGGCAGGCAGCAGGACTGCGCCGGCAAAATCCGAATAATCCGGCAGTCGCCGAATTAGAGCAGTTAGCGGCTCAGATCCAGCAAACCCTGTAATCTTCGCGTCAAGCGCGCATACCTTTGAAAGGAACAATCACAGCCATGCCCAAAATACAGGAGATTTATAATATTCTTAATCAGATCGCCCCCTTCGGCTCTGCTCTGCCCTATGACAACGCCGGGCTGCTGGTGGGCGACGCCGACCGGCAGGTGCAAAAAATCGGCGTCTGTCTGGATATTACCGCAAAGGCCATCGACGCTGCGGTCACGCAGGGCTGCGACCTGATCGTCAGCCATCATCCGGTTATCTTTGACCCGTTAAAACAAATCAGCCCGGTCCATCCGGCCTATCGGCTGATTTCTGAAAATATCGCCGCAATCTGCGCCCACACCAACCTGGACGCTGCTTCCGGCGGCGTCAACGACTGTCTGTGTGAAGCGTTGGGCCTGACCGGTATCCGGCCGTTGGAAGATCCGGATTTCCCGGGATATCCGCCGATCGGACGAATCGGCACACTACCCGCGCCGATGCCGGCCGAAACGCTGGCTTTCTATTGTAAACAACGATTATCCGCACCGGATGTGCGGTTTTCCGCCGCTTCAAACAGCCCGGTTTCTACGCTGGCGGTCTGTGGCGGCGCCGGCGCCGATCTGCTGCTGCCAGCCTACGCCGCCGGAGCAGACGCGCTGCTGACCTCGGAGATCAAACAACATCAATGGCTGCAGGGACAGGCGCTGCAATTTACCCTGCTGGACGCCGGGCATTTTTCTACTGAAAACTGCATTGTTCCGGCGTTGGTCAAACAGCTGACGGCGCATTTTCAGATTCCCGTGGTAATGCTGGCGCAGACGCCGCCCTATCAAACCATATAGAAAGGCGGCATTATATTGGCACTTGACGGTATGCTGCTGCATATTATCGCGCGGCAACTGGAACAACAGGCGCTGGCCAGCCGGATTGAAAAGATTTCCATGCCCCGGCGGGACTGTATGATTTTAACCCTGTCTTCCAGAGATTTTTCAGGCCGGCTGCTGCTGAGTTGCAGTCCCGGCTCGCCCCGCGTGCATCTGACGACTGAAAAATTTGAAAATCCGGCAACCCCGCCGATGCTGTGTATGCTGCTGCGCAAGCGGTTTACCGGCGGCCGGTTGCAGGCCGTCCGGCAAGCGGGACTGGATCGGATCCTGTTTTTAGATTTTGCCTGTAAAAACGAGCTGGGCGACGAGGTTATACTGACAATCGCCGTTGAAATTCTGGGCGGTATGTCCAACATCCTGTTGTTGCAGGACGGCCGGATCATCGACTGCGTCCGCCGTTTCGACCCGGAAGAGGGCAAACGGTTTTTATTGCCCGGCGCGATCTACGAGCTTCCCCCCGCACAGCAGAAAATCAATATTCTGACCCAGGGCGTTGCGCCGGTAATCCAGCAATTGCGCACACTGCCGGATATGCCGGTAGATAAAGCGCTGATGCAAACGATTGACGGCGTCTGCCCGCTGGTGTGCCGCGAGCTGTGCACTCTGGCGCTGCGGGATCTGCCCCGGCTGTCGGCCGTATCGGCCGAAGGCTGGCAGCGGTTGGAGATTTTTTTAAGCCGGTTGCCAAAGCTGGTGGAACATCCGGTATTTACCTGTGTTGCCGATCAAAACGGGCAGTTGCGTGATTTTACGTTTATGCCGGTGACCCAGTATGGCTCTGCTTGCGTCACCCGTGAATATGCGTCTGCCGGAGAACTGCTGGACCGGTTCTACACCGACCGGGACAAAGCGGCCCACATTCGGCAGGCCGCTGCCGGTCTGCTGAAGCTGCTGACCAATCTGCATGAACGAACCAGCCGCAAAATCCAACTGCGCCGGCAGGAGCTGCAGGCCACCAAGGACCGGGAGCATCTGCGGATTTACGGAGAGCTGCTCAAGGCCAATCTCCACCAGATTCACGCCGGCGATACAGTCGCGCGGGTTGTCAATTATTATGACCCCGATTGCAAAACCATAGAAATTCCGCTGGATACCGCGCTGTCTCCCAGCGCCAACGCGCAAAAATATTTTAAAGAATATAAAAAGGCTTCGGTGGCGGCGGGGATGCTGGATGAACTGATTCAAAAAGCGCAGGACGACCTGATTTATATCGACTCGGTATTCGACGCGCTGAGCCGGGCCGGCTCGGTAGAAGAGCTGGCGGCCATCCGGCAGGAGCTGGAGGCCGCCGGGCTGTTGCGGCAGGCGCGCAAAACCCGCCAGAAGCCAAAAGCGCTACCCTGTCTGCAATACCGTTCAGACGACGGCTTTGCGATTCTGTGCGGGCGCAACAACATACAAAACGACCGGCTGACCCTGAAACAGGCTGAAAAAACCGATATCTGGCTGCATACCAAAAATCTGCCGGGCTCGCACGTTATCATCGCAGCCGGCCACGCACCGGTACCGGAGCGGACACTGCTGCAGGCCGCGAATATTGCAGCCTGCAACTCTAAAGGGGCGCAATCCTCCGGCGTGCCGGTGGAATACACGCTGGTCAAACACGTCAAAAAACCGGCGGGCGCCAAACCCGGCATGGTGATCTATACACACAACAAAACGCTGTATGTCACGCCGGATGCCGATGAGGCCCGACGGCTGCTGGCTGATAACTGCGGCAGATGATGAACCGATCCATCAAGCGGCCGTTTTCCCCTGTAACATCGGGGTGGCGCCGTATTTCCTGCGCAACCGCAAATATCGGGCATCTGTAGCCCGTGAGCACACAATATCCTGCTCCTGACTTTCGTCCCCATCCGTCCCGTTGACGGTAAAACCATAAGCGCGCCTTCTGATATTGACCGCATAGAAAGGCGCACGGCAGTAATCGAAAAGAAAAGAGGGTTTTTATGACAATCAGAGACGTGATGCAGATTTTAGACGCCGAGCTGATCTGCGGTGAACAATTGTTGGATACCGAAGTGCACACCGCCTGCGGCGCAGACATGATGAGCGATGTGCTTGCGTTTGTAAAAGATCAGTCGGTACTGCTGACCGGGCTAATCAACCCGCAGGTTGTTCGCACCGCCGACATGATGGATATGCGGTGTATCGTTTTTGTACGCGGAAAAGTGCCGGAAGAACAGGTAACAGAGCTGGCCGTCGAACGGGATATTGTCTTGTTGAAAACCCCGCTGCGGATGTTTACCGCCTGCGGCAGACTATATGAAAAAGGCTTGAGAGGGGGCTGTTAAAATGCCGCCGCTGACTTTTACATATCAGGTGCCTGGAGACGACTTCACCCGGGCGGGCGAAGCCTCGGGGCAGCTCAAGCGAACATTGAAAAAAATCGGTTTTAACGCCGACGTCATCCGCCGGGTTTCCATTGCCATGTATGAAGCTGAAATCAACATGGTCATTCACGCCAACGGCGGTGAAATCGAGGCGCAGGTCTCGCCGGAAAAGATCGAAATCTGGTTTCGCGATCAGGGGCCGGGTATCCCCGATATCAGTCTGGCCATGAAAGAAGGCTATTCCACCGCGCCGGACAATGTGCGTTCTCTGGGCTTCGGCGCCGGCATGGGGCTGCCCAACATCAAAAAATACAGCGACACGCTGGAAATCGACACCGAGCTTGGCGTCGGAACCACGCTGCACGTGATTATCAACGCAGAATAATCATCGCGGGGCCCGCCGGCCCTGCCGGAAAGGATGGACGATCCCATGGAAAAGCCTTTTCATTCGGTGACGCTGGACGCGGATAAATGCAAAGGCTGCATCACCTGCGTCAGTCGCTGCCCCACCGGGGCGATCCGGGTGCGCGGCGGCAAAGCTAAAATTTTATCAGAGCTGTGCATCGACTGCGGCGAATGTATCCGGCTATGTCCGCACCACGCAAAAAAAGCGGTGTTCGACCCGCTTTCGATAACGGAAAACTACCCCTATACCATTGCGCTGCCCGCGCCGTCGTTATACGGGCAGATCAACAATCTCGACGATATCGACTATGTGCTCAACGCCCTGAAGCTGATGGGCTTCGACGACGTCTTTGAAGTATCCAAGGCCGCCGAGCTGATCTCCTGCTATACCCGTGAGCTGCTAAACGCCGGCAAACTGAAAAAACCGGTGATTTCATCGGCCTGCCCGGCGGTAGTCCGGCTGATCCGGGTGCGGTTCGGCGACCTGTGCGAGCATGTGCTGCCGGTGCTGCCACCAATGGAGCTGGCAGCCCGGCTGGCCAAAAAGCGGGCGATGGAGCAAACCGGCCGGCCGATTGAAGAAATCGGCGCGTTTTTCATCTCGCCCTGTCCTGCCAAGGTCACCGATGTGCGCCGTCCGATGGCAAGCGAAACCTCTTATGTAGACGGCGTGCTGGCCATCAGCGAAATCTATCCGCCGCTGATCGCCAAAATGAACAAGATCACCGACCCGACCCCCATGGTAGACTCTGGCATATTCGGGGTCAGCTGGGCAGGCTCCGGCGGTGAGGCCGCCGCGCTGTTAGACGAAAAATATCTGGCCGCCGACGGCATTGAAGAGGTCATCAAGGTCTTGGAAGAGGTTGAAGACGAAAAGCTGTCTGATCTGGACTTTATCGAGCTTAACGCCTGCAACGGCGGCTGTGTCGGCGGTGTGCTGACGGTGGAAAACCCGTATGTGGCCAAAGCGCGGCTGCAGCGGTTGCGCAAATATCTGCCGGTATCCAAAAACCACCTGTCTGAAAACACCGACCGCCGCCGCATGAACTGGACAAAAGAGTTGACCGCCGCCAAAACCATGATCCTGTCAGACGATCTGGGCGAATCACTGCAGATGATGGCAAAAATCGACGAGATCTACCAGCGGCTGCCCATGTTGGACTGCGGCTCCTGCGGGGCGCCGTCCTGCCGGGCGCTGGCGGAGGATATCGTGCTGGGCTATGCCAATGAAAACGACTGTGTATTCCAGCTGCGGGAACATATTCATACCCTGGCAAAATCCATTGAAAGCCTGGAAGATTTTATTCCTGCGCCTTTCAGGAAGGAGCTGCATCAAAATGACAGTAAATGAACTTTGCCGCCGGCTGGACGCCCGGCTCACCGCCGGGGCAAACGGGGCGGACCGATCGGTTAAAACCGGCTATATCTGCGATCTACTGAGCTTTGTCATCGGTAAAGCGCCGGAAGACTGCGCCTGGGTCACGGTAATCGGCAATGTGAACACCATTGCGGTTGCAACGCTGGCGGACGTGGCCTGTGTGATTTTAGCCGAAAACATCCCGCTGGACCAAGCGGCGCGAAAACGCGCTGATGAAAACGGCGTCGCGGTATTACAAAGTGAAAAATCCGCTTATGCGCTGGCCGCTGAAATCAACGCCGCGCTGGGGATCTGACCACCCCGGCGGCCACCTTGTCGGCAACCCAATCTGCCATCTTATCGGCCACCCCATCGGTCACCCCGTCAGCCTACCCCTGGCGTTCAAATCCACCTACAGGCTTATTGCCGATCCCCACAAACGGGGGCGGTAATCCTCTGTTCTGTTTCATCCCGTCAATATCCCTGAAAGGAGGGCGGCCGGCTTGCGCTGTTATTATGATCTGCATCTGCATTCCTGCCTGTCTCCCTGCGCAGACGGGGATATGACCCCCTACAATCTGGTGCAGATGGCCGCGCTCAACGAGCTGGATATTATCGCGCTGACTGACCACAACAGCTGTAAAAACTGCCCCGCGGCCATGGAGGTCGCCGCCCAGGCCGGTATCACCCTGCTGCCCGGCATGGAGCTTTGCACCCAGGAAGAAATTCATATGGTCTGCCTGTTTCCGGCGCTGGAGGCCGCCATGGCGTTTGACCGGTTTATATACCCGCTGATCCCGGATATTCCAAACCAGCCCGAAGCTTTCGGAAGCCAACAGATTTTAAACGCGCGGGACGAGCTGACCGCCCACGAGCCAAAGCTGTTGGCAACCGCTGCCAACATTGGTATCGGGCAGATTCCCGACGCGGTCAGACAGTTTGGTGGCGTCTGTTTCCCCGCCCATATCGACCGGGCTTCTTACAGCATTCTGGCGGCGCTGGGCGATATCCCGGCGGAATACGGCTTTACCGCGGTAGAGATCAGCGCCCGGGGGGACGTTGCTGCCTTGCAGCGGCAATATCCGCTGCTACGGCAGGTGCCGCTGCTGCTATCCTCAGACGCGCATTATCTGGAGGATATCCACCCCCGCCGGGCATGGCTGGAGCTGCCCGACCGCGCCCCCGAAGCAGTGCTGCGGGCGTTGAATGGTGGGTGCGCCGGTTTTGGCAGAGGCTGATCCCGGGCAGCGGGCAATCATTCCGGGATCAACGGCGATATTCCCTGTTGTGTGGCCTGCCCATATGATGATCAAAGAATACAGATTGATAAAACCATTGCCGGCGGTGCTGTTGCACCGCCGGCATTTTTTGTCTTTTTTTACACAACACTCTGAACCTGAACACCGTCATAAAACGCGCCAAAAACAGCCAATACCGACTCAAACCGGTTCGGCTGTTTTCGGGTTTGACCGTAGTCAGAATTTTTTGACGGCACCGGCGCCCGGATCGACGCCGCCAAAACGGCCAAACGTGGTGATTATTGGTCGCATTCCTTTAGCAGTTCATTCATACACGCGCTGCAAAGCGGACGCTCATGAAATCGGCAGATTATTTCCGGCGAGCCGCACATTACACAGCGATCTATCGCTTTTTCTAAAATGATGCGGTTGCCGTCAATCATAAACAGCATCGGGTCATAGAAACCGATCTTCAGCTTTCTGCGAAACTCGATGGGCAGACAGACCCGTCCCAGCGCGTCTAACGAACGCTCATATTGTTCTTTCTGATGTGCATGCAAATGAATCCCTCATTTCTGCGCCCGCACATGGCGGGCGGCAAAGATCGCAGCCGTAACCGGCGGCGTTTTGGTCTGAACAGATTTGATGCGCAGAGCCTGCATAGCGCGTGTGGCAAAGAAAGCCGCCGTGTTTCAAACCGGCAGTTTGCGATGATTATAGTTTTACGGTTATGGTTGATACTGTGCCTTCAGCGCTCGCAGACAGCTTTGACAAACCGCATGATCAAGAACCCGGCGTTCGGCGTGGGGCGCGCCGCAGAGCACGCAGCAATGCGCCGGTCTGGTTAAAATAATACGGTCGCCTTCTACCGTCATCAATAATTGGTTGTGGGCGCCGATATGCAGCCTGTTGAGGATTTCTCTGGGCAGGCACAGCCGTCCCAGTGTATCCAATCCGCGTATACATTTTTGTTTATACAGGGTGTTTCACCTCTTGCAAGCAAGAATCTTTATAATTTCGCTACTATATGTAGCATTTTCGCTTATAGAACTACTTTTTGTAGTATAACTGAGCCAAGGAGGGATAAACTTGGATTATAGAGAAAAATTTAAAGAATTGCGTTTAGACCATGACTTGAAGCAAACAGATGTCGCAAAGCTCTGTCACGTCGCCCGGTCGACCGTAGGCCACTGGGAAAAACAAAAGAGGCATATGAGCGTAGACTGTATTATCACACTCTGCCTGTTTTACAGAGTATCTGCCGATTATATTTTAGAGCTTCCAAAGGATTTATATCGAGGATGTAACTCTCAATCAAAATAAAAACTCATTTGCTCCGAAACCTTAAAAGCGTTTTCAGGCATTCTCCGCATATTAATTTTTGTTTATACTCTATACACGGCGCAGAACTGTGACAAAAAACACAGGTTTGTTCCTGCTTTTGGAGTATGATCCGATCCTGCTCTACCCATAGCGTAATAAGCGTTCCTTGTTCTAACCCCAGTCCATCACGGATAATCTTTGGAATACACAACCGCCCCAGCGAATCTATTCTTCCTTGTAAACCTGTGTTTCTCATTTTTTCACCTCGTTTCCATGATATACTACAATTTGTAGTATATCAAGCGCCTGCGCTACTTTTCATAGTATTATACAAGAGAAGGTGACTAAAACTATGGATTATAGACAAAGGTTTAAAGATCTCCGCATCGACTATGGCTATCGCCAACAGGATATTGCCAAAATCTGTAATGTCAGCGATGCTACTGTAGGCCATTGGGAAAATCTAAAAAGACATATGAGCGTGGACTGTATTATTCTGCTATGCAGGTTTTACAATGTATCAGCAGATTATATTTTAGGCTTAACGAATAACCACAGAACCTTACGTTAAACGTCTGCTTTTAACGCCTTTTTATGTATTTTTGTATGATCTTTTAGATGACAAAAAACTTCTTCACCGTTCAAAAAGACATTACGAAAAGACCATCGGAAATACGCCGACAGTCTTTTCCGCTGTGTGACAGCGTCATGCAGGGCTATTCATCAAACAACGATCTGGTAGACACGCCATAATAAAAGGCCAGTTTGTCCATCGTTTTGAGCGATGGATTTGCTTTGCCCCGCTCAATATCTCCCAAGTAGTGCGCGCTCACTTGCAAATCGTTTGCAACGTTGAAAATCGAAAGCTTGCGTGCTTTTCGGAGCATTCGCAGATTGTT
>CALWVA010000009.1 GCA_944384875.1 uncultured Clostridia bacterium | reverse complement strand
CCAGCGCTTTCGCATTAAATGGCAGCAGTGGCCACAGATAGCGCATCCGCCCGTCAAAGGTACGGGTGGTCAGCAGCAGCGTCAGCAGTGCGGCGCAACCGACGGCAAATCCCCAGATGCCCAACAGGCCGGAAAGTATAAGCAGCAGCCAGCGGAAGATTCGGACGGCGCCACCCATTTCCGGATTTGGAACGCAGTGATTGGCCACGGCGCTGGATACCGACAGAAAAATCGACTGTGTACACAACACGCCGATGGTTACTGCAAAATCTCCCAGAATCAGGCCGCCGATAATCGAGAAGGCGGCTTCTAAATTTTGCGGCGTATGCAGCGAGGACATTTTCAATCCCTCCAGGCCCAGCTCCAGAAGAATCAGTTGGATAAATAACGGGAGAGAACCGGTTTGATCCGGCGGCGGTATCAGAAAAGAAAGCCAAGACGGCTTGCCGTACATACACAACAGCAGGTACAGTGGAACCGCGAAGGTGGCAACCAATGTTGCGCCAAAACGTAAAAAGCGGGTAATGGTGCCGACCAGTGGGTTCTGGTAGTAATCTTCAATATATTGCGTGAAGTAAAATACGGAAGTCGGCAGAATCAGTGCAGTAGGGGAAGTGTCTACCAGCAGGATGATGTGCCCCTCCAGCAGATGGGCGGCAATGGTGTCCGGCCGTTCGGAAAAGCGAAACCGGGGCAGCGGATTATACCACTTCTTTTTCATCAGCAGTTCTTCCAGACTCTTTTCACCCATGGTCAGTGCCGGTACATCAATGTTTTTCACTCTGCTGCGCACCAGATCCAGCATGTGCGAATCGACCAGACTGCCGATATATCCGATCGCGACATCGGTTTTTGAGCTGCTGCCGACAGTGTGCATTTCAAAGGCCAGCGCCCGGTCGCGGATGCGCCGCCGGATCAGCGCCGTATTAAAAACAATTGTTTCTACCAGATCATCCCGTGGGCCGCGGGTGACCTTTTCAATATGGGATTCGCTGGGGGATCGCACCGGATATTCCCGCGCATCGATCAGTATGCCCTGCTGCGCACCGTCGATGAGCAGAAAAATTTGACCGCACAGCACCATATCTATGCCGTGGATCAGATCATCTGTCTGAGAGGTTTCAATATAGGGAATGCGTTTGAGCAACAGTTCCGGCGCAGTTTTGGGTATCTCCGGTTTGGTGCCCTGCAGCTCTTTGAGGACATGCACCATGATATCGTCTTTGGCAAAGCCATCTACAAACAGCAGATAGGCGGGGGTGTCTCCGACGTCGAAGGAGCGGCCGATCAGATCAAAGCTGTTTTTCAAGGGCAACAGACGCTCGATCGCAGCAATATTTTCAGCCAGCTTTTTATGGATGTTCATCAAACAAAAACGCCTCGCTTTCTGCTTTTATTTTGTTCCGGGTCGGAGGGTTTATACAACCTCTGGAAAAATAAGGATAACCGGTTCGAAAAGAGACGATCATTGGAAAAAAGTCGTATTAGAATCTGAATTTATCATTGATTCCTTATATGGTTTGTTGTATAATAAAAAAGCATATATCGTATGCCTGCCGGAATGTGCGGGTCATAAGCGCTCCCGATATTTCGGCGGCGCAATTTTCTGACATTGGGACACTAACATTGGGACACTAAAACTTGAAGGTGGAGAATAGGCTGTGCAGTTTTTAAGCAGAGATATCGGGATTGACCTGGGGACTGCAAATACCCTGGTTTGTATAAAGTCAAAGGGCATTATTATGCGGGAACCGTCGGTTGTGGCGGTGGATGTGAAAAATGATGTGGTGCGCGCAGTTGGAACTGAGGCGCGGGAGATGATCGGCCGAACGCCCGGTTCCATCGTGGCAGTCAAGCCGTTGAAATACGGTGTGATTGCGGATTTTGACGTAACGGCGGCGATGCTCAAAAAGTTTATAAAAAGCGCCATGCGCGGCTCGTTCGTTTCCCGCGCGCGGGTGGTCATCAGCGTGCCTTCAGGCGTGACGGAGGTAGAGAGCCGCGCGGTCAACGACGCGGCCAGGCAGGCGGGCGCCCGGGTGGTAGACCTGATTGAGGAGCCAATGGCGGCGGCGATCGGCGCCGGACTGCCGGTGTGGGATTCGGTAGGCAGCATGGTAGTGGATATCGGCGGCGGCACCTGTGAGGTCGCGGTGATTGCGCTGGGCGACGTGGTGACGTCTCATTCAATCCGTACTGCAGGCGACAGTCTGGATGAAGCGATCATTTCCTATGTACGCCGGAAACACAATCTGCTGATCGGTGAAATTACGGCAGAGCAGATCAAAATTGATATCGGATCGGCTTATGAGTTTGACGGCGATGATGCAGAATACGTAGAGATCCGGGGCAGAAACCTGATCGACGGTTTACCTAAAAATGTAACGATTACAGCGGCGGAGGTGCGGGAGGCGTTGGCTGAGCCGCTGAGCCGGATTGTGGAAGCAGTGCGTTCTACGCTGGAGAAGACGCCGCCGGAACTGTCGGCGGATATTATAGACCGCGGCATTGTTTTGACCGGCGGCGGCGCGTTGCTGCCGGGCGTGGATCAGTTGATCGTCGACCGAACTTCGATGCCGGTGCTGATTGCTGAAAATCCGCTGGACTGTGTGGCGCTTGGAATTTATAAACGGCTGGAACTGGATCTGCCTTTTGATTCCTATCAGCGCCGTCCGAAATATTATTAAGTCGGGGAAGTGGCAAATTGCGTTTCTTTTTTAAGAGCAAACGATTTAAAGTTATATTAGCCATTATATTGATCCTGTCGCTGATCGGCGGCGTTACCGGTGTTGTGTTGGCTACAGCGCCCCAGTCGGATATTCTTGGCGCGATCATCCGGCCGGTGCAAAGCGCGGCCGACAGCGTCGCCGGCACGGTAGGCGGTTTTTTTGATCAGATGCAGGAAAATCGGGCGGTTTTGGACGAAAATGAGCAGCTGAAGGAACAAGCTGCGCAGGATCGTTATAAGCTTGTCGATTATGAGGAATTACAGCGGCAGAACGAATTTTATAAAGAATTTTTGGGTATTAAAGAGGATCATCCGTCCTTTTCTTTTGAACCAGCCATGGTGATTGCCCGGGATACTGCGCAACCTTTTGGCACGTTTACGATCAACAAGGGCAGCCTGGCAGGGGTGGAACAGTATGATCCGGTCATTACTTCGGCTGGAATCATCGGCTATATTGGGCAGGTTTCTGCTACGCAGAGCGTTGTGAAAACGGTCTTGCACCCGGATATCAATATTTCTGTTCTGGACAATCGTACACGGGACAGCGGCAATCTGACGGGGGATGCGGCGTTGGCACAGAGCGGAACCTGTAAAATGATCTATCTGCCCCGGGATAACGCGGTGGCAGCTGGCGATCTGATTATTTCTTCCGGCGATGGCGGCGTATTTCCTGAAGGGCTGATGGTCGGAACAGTAAGCGAGATCAAGGCTTCAGAAAATGATACCGGTTATTATGCGGTGATCCGGCCGGTAGAGGAGCTGGATGAAGTGGATGATGTGATGGTTCTGACGGATTTTGAAGGACAGAGTCATCTGGCGGAATAAGGAGCACAGCCGATGGAAAGCAAAAAGCGAAACCGGTATCTGCTGTTTTTAGGATACGGGATCATGACAATATTGGCCTATGTGGTGCAATTTACACCGCTGATGCCATGTGTTTTCGGAGCATATCCGACGCCGCTGCTGTTGCTGGTGATTATTGTAGCTATGCACGAGAACGATTGGTGCGGCATGATTTATGGGATGCTGTGCGGGATGTTGACTGATCTGAATTCGTTGACGCCGCCTGGATTTTATGCGGTATTGTATTTGTGTATTGGGTTGATTTGCAGCCTGTTAGTGGAACTGCTGGTGCAGAATAACGTCATATCGCTGCTGTGTGTCGGCGGCAGTGTACTGTTGATACACTCGGTGATCAACTGCCTGGTAGGCGCCGGTTTTTCAGCGGGCAGCTGGCTTTTATATTTTACGTTTTATCTGCGCTGTGCAGTGTACAATCTGCTGGCGTTGCTTGTATTGTATATTTTGTTTAAGCTCATTTTCGGCTTTGATATACGGTATAAAAAACCCCGTGGCGTTTATCCGAAAAAACTGCTGCGGCAGAAAATGATGCAGACGGTGAACAGGAAGGAAGCTTAAACGATGTTTTTTGAAAAAGAAAAACAGAAAAGCGGGGGGAAATATACCAGGCCGATTGTTTTATGTGTGTTGGCGGCGGCGTTTGTTTTTGTTTATGTACTGCGGTTGGGTGGGCTGCAAATCGTCGATTATGATTATTATCACGGACAGGCAAATTTGCAGTCAGCACAGCGGGTGACGATCAAGGCCGCTCGTGGGGAAATATTGGATCGTTATGGGCGACCGATCGCGATCAATCGCGATGGCTACAATATAGTATTTGAGGCGGCTTATCTGCCGTCAGAGAAAATCAATGACACCATCTTGATGCTTGCGGAACTGTTGCAGAATAATGGGGATACGTGGCGCGATCTGTTGCCGATGGCGCAAACGGCGCCATATACGTTCAGCGATGCGGATACGACGGATCAAGAAGATGTGGCGCGGCTCAAAAGTGAACTGGGGCTGAACCATTATGCCACGGAGCAGAACTGCTACGATGCGATGGTGGAACGATATGATTTACAGGCCTATAATGAAACCGACCGTCGGTTGCTGATGGGCGTGCGGTATACAATGGATCTGGAAGACTATTCGGTTTCTTATCCCTTTACTTTTGCAGAGGATATCAGCGAACCTTCCCGGTCGGTTATTAAAGAATCGTCTGATTCGTTGCCGGGAATTGCGATTGAAAATGTGCCGGTACGGGAATATGCGGTGGAGGATATTGCACCGCATCTGATCGGAACGGTCGGGCCGATTTATGCTGAAGATTGGGAAGAACTGCGGGATAAGGGCTATTCTTATAATGATCGGGTTGGAAAATCCGGTGTAGAACTGGCTTTTGAAGATTATCTGCGGGGCACTGACGGCGTCAAACGGGTGATTCAGGATGCCAACGGTAATACGTTGGAAACCGTGGTAGAGCAGGAGGCGGTACCCGGTAATACGGTGATGCTGTCCATCGATCTGAATCTGCAGCGTGTCGCGCAGAAAGCGCTGGAAGATGTGATTCTGAATATGCGTGAGCAGGGAACGAATGCAACGGCCGGGGCTATTGTCGCGGTTAATGTACGAAACGGGGAGCTGCTGGCGTCGGCAACTTATCCGACCTATACCATCAAGCAATATAACGAAGAGTATGAGACGCTGGTGCAAGACTCGTCGTTGCCGTTATTCAACCGGGCGTTTAACGGCACATATCAGCCGGGTTCTACCTTCAAACCCGGCGTTGCGGCGATTGGGCTGACCACCGGTAAGATTACGCCTACTGAGACTATATATTGCTCCGGCATTTATCAGTTTTCAAATATTCCGTTTCGCTGTATGGGATATCATGGCAACGAGACGGTGGTGGATGCGCTGATGCATTCCTGTAATACCTTTTTCTATGAGACCGGCAACCGGCTGGGTATCAACACGCTCAACAGCTATTGCCGATTGCTTGGATTCGGGGTCAAGACCGGCGTGGAGCTGCCGGAATCCGAAGGAATCCTGGCCGGCCCGGATTATGCGCAGAGCATCAACGCGACCTGGTATCCGGGCGATACGATCCAGGCGGCGATTGGACAGTCATATAATCTGTTTACTCCATTGCAGCTGGCGACCTATACGGCGACCATTGCCAACGGTGGTACCCGATATCAAACACATTTGTTACATCAGGTCAAAAGCTATGATTTGACCAAAACGGTGCAGGATCAGACCGCGACCGTTGCGGCAGAGACCGGGTTGAGCACATCTGCATTGGATACAGTTAAAGATGGTATGCTGGCCGCCGCGCTGGACGGTACCGCGTCGTCGGTGTTCGGCAACTACAGAATTGAGGTGGGCGGTAAGACCGGTACAGCGCAGAATCCCGGTGATGATCACGGTGTGTTTATATCTTTTGCGCCTTATGAAAATCCGGAGATTGCAGTGGCGATCGTGGTAGAGCACGGATTGCACGGATATACCACTGCACCGGCGGTAAAAGCGTTGTATGACGCGTATTTCTTCTATGAGAATGAGGCGGAGCCGGTGGAAAGTGTGGGAACACTGAAAAGTTAAGAATCTATTTGACAGCAGTTCAGGGCTGTGATACAATATTTTAAAGGGGTGTAGTGCATTGGGCTCTGTGATTGTTATAACCTCTGGCAAGGGTGGCGTTGGAAAATCTACGGTTACCACCTGTCTGGGCCGGGCGTTGTGCACCCTTGGAAAAACAGTTGTGCTGATTGATATGGACGCAGGGCTGCGGTCGCTGGATCTGCTTTTGAATATGTCGGGAAAAACGCTGTTTGACCTGAGTGATATTCTGGAAGGTCGATGCAGCGTGTCGCAGGCGGTGTTGCCGCTGGACGATAAGACGGGGTTGTTTTTATTGCCGGCGCCGGTTGCGGCAGATGCAGTGCAGGATGTTGAACTGTTTCGGCGGCTGTGTGGAAAACTGGCCGAAATTTTTGATTATGTATTGTTGGATTCCCCGGCCGGTATTGGGCAGGGGTTTGAAAATGCAGTGGTTGCAGCGGATAATGCACTGGTAGTTGTTACGCCGGATCCGGTCAGCGTGCGGGATGGCGCTAAGGTTGCGGCGCTGCTGCGGCAGCAGCAGATTAAGCGCGCGCGGCTGGTGATCAATAAAATTCAGTCTGCGTTGATTTTAAACGGCGTTTTATTGAATCTGGACGAGATTATTGACGCGGTAGGGCTGCAGTTAATCGCTGCAATTCCCAATGACGACGCGGTGATCTGCGCCGGCGCACAAGGGGAACCATTACCGGACTGTAACGCGGCGAAGGCGTTTTTAAATCTGGCGAAGCGGATGGAAAACCAGATTGTGCCGCTGTTGAATTTAAAGAAAATCTGTTGATAGTTACCGTTGGAAAGGACGTGTTATTATGAATATTGCTTTGATTGCGCATGATGCGAAAAAAGAACTAATGGTTCAGTTTTGTATTGCATATTGTGGCATTCTCAGCCGGCATACGCTTTGCGCCACCGGGACAACCGGTAATCTGGTAGCGGAGGCGACGGGTTTGAAAATCACCCGGTTTTTAAGCGGCGAACAGGGCGGCGATCAGCAGATCGCATCCCGGATTGGTTGTAATGAAATTGATATGGTATTGTTTTTCAGAGATCCGCTGACGGCGAAACCCAATGAACCGAACGATATGAATATTTTAAGATTATGCGATATGCATAACATTCCGATAGCGACAAATATTGCGACTGGCGAGGTGTTGATCCATGGGCTGGATCGCGGCGACCTCGACTGGCGGATTTATTCCAGATAAACGCTGCAATCTTGGTAGATGGATGCAAGATACGGCGGTTGGGGTGTGACAGGGTTTATATAATCAACAGGCTATGACCGGAAGGAGTAGCCGTTTGATACCGCGCAGAGAAAGGCGCCTTTGTGCTGTGAGCGTCTGCGGAGCGTCAGATGGTGAAGACATCCCTGAGTCTGTCGGGTGTCTCCCGTTACAGAGGCGTTGAGCGGGGCGATATTCGTCCAACGCAGGGTGGCACCGCGGGTAAACGCCCGTCCCTGAAGAATTGGGACAGGTGTTTTATTTTTTTAGATTAAGATATAAAATGTGAATGGGTATATGGATGATTTGCTGTTTAGCAGAACAAAGCGTTAAAACAGGCGCGCCAGAATGTAAAAAAGCGACTGCGTTTGGATATATGCTGTATAACGGTGCGCGTGGGAAATGTTACGGTGTGATTTTCAGAGATGCTGGCACATGAAGGCCGGCATGGGAATTTGTACAAACGCATTGAAGAATCAATATACAAGCAGAAAGGAAGGAATTGCAGATGGATTTGATTGCGACCGCGATCAAGGGGACAAATGATGTATTGCCAAGCGAGGCCTATAAATGGCATTATATCGAAAAAACCGTGGCGCAGACCGCGGCGCTGTTTGGATTTCAGGAAATTCGCACGCCGGTATTTGAAAAAACCGAGCTGTTTGAACGATCAGTGGGAGATACCACGGATGTAGTGCAAAAAGAAATGTATACGTTTAACGATAAAGGCGGCCGGTCGATTACGCTGCGTCCGGAGGGGACTGCGGGCGCGGTCCGTGCAGTTCTGGAGCATGGACTGTTCAATGATGCGCTGCCGGTCAGGGCTTATTATATAACTTCCTGCTATCGTTATGAAAAACCGCAGGCCGGCCGTTTGCGGGAATTCCATCAGTTTGGTGTAGAGTGTGTGGGCGCTCCTCTGCCTGCCGCAGATGCGGAGATCATTTTGCTGGGCCGGATGGTGCTTGACCGGCTGGGCATCGGCAACGTGACGTTGCAGATCAATTCTATCGGCTGTCCGAAATGCCGCGCCAACTATACGGCTGCGCTGAAAAGCTATTTCAGCGCTTATAAGGAGCAGCTCTGCGATACCTGTTTGTCGCGGCTGGATCGAAATCCGATGCGTATTCTCGATTGTAAGTCGCCGGTTTGCAAAGAAATTGCCGCGGGTGCGCCGGTGATTTTGGACTATCTGTGCGACGAATGCAAAGAACATTTTGAGGCGGTAAAAGGGTATTTGCAGGTTGCCGGGGTGGATTATATTGTGAATCCACACATTGTCCGTGGACTGGATTATTATACAAAGACGGTGTTTGAATTTACCTGTGATCAGCTCGGTGCCCAAACGGCGGTCTGCGCCGGCGGGCGGTATGACGGCCTGGCAGAAGAACTGGGCGGGCCGCACCTGCCGTCGCTGGGGTTTGCCATGGGGTTAGAGCGTGTTCTAATGTTGATGGAAAAGCAGAATCTGCCGTTTGAAGAACCTGCTGTGCCGGATGTGTATATTGCGCCGATGGGTGAAGCTGCAGCGGAACAGGCGATGAAGCTGTGTGCCAGCCTGCGGGCCGAAGGGTTTTCGGCGCTGACCGATTTGTCGGGCAGAGGGCTGAAAGCGCAGATGAAATATGCGGCGAAGATCAGGGCGAAATATGCGCTGGTATTGGGCGATAACGAGCTTACACAGGGCAAGGCAAATCTGAAAAATATGGCTACCGGCGCACAGGTCGAGATTGAGCTGCCACACGGACTGGTATCGGCGGTATATGACGCCAATATTCAAACGGCGTTTGACGATCTCAACGATACATTGGAGAAATTTGATAAACAGTCGTAATTTTGCGGAAGGGGAAAAATCATGATGTTGGATACAATGGGGAACCTGCGGCGCACCCATTATTGCGGAACACTGCGTGCTGAACATATAGGGCAGGAGGCCGTCGTCTGCGGTTTTGTGCAGCGGCAGCGGGATTTGGGCCAGCTTATTTTTATTGATCTTCGCGATCGAACCGGCATTGTGCAGCTGGCATTTGACGATGCTACCGATCCGGCGGTGTTTGAAAAGGCAGGCGGTGTGCGCAGTGAATTTGTGATCATGGCGCGGGGAAATGTTCGTCGCCGTTCGTCGGTCAACGCCGATCTTCCCACCGGCGAGATAGAAGTTGAGGTGGTGGAATTGCGCGTTTTATCTAAAGCGCAGACGCCGCCGTTTGAAATTGTCGAGCATTCCAATGTGAAAGAAGAACTGCGGTTGCAATATCGGTATCTGGATCTGCGCCGCCCGGATCTGCAACGTAATCTGATGATGCGTCACCGGATTACCAAGGTGGTGCGGGATTATTTCGATGAAAACGGTTTTCTGGAGATTGAAACGCCGATGCTGATTAAATCCACGCCGGAGGGCGCGCGGGATTATCTGGTGCCAAGCCGGCTGTATCACGGAGAGTTTTATGCGCTGCCCCAATCGCCGCAGATCTATAAACAGCTGCTGATGGTTTCGGGATTTGACCGTTATATGCAGATTGCCCGGTGTTTCAGAGACGAGGATCTGCGGGCGGACCGGCAGCCGGAATTTACCCAGATTGATCTGGAAATGTCTTTTGTGGATATGGAAGATGTGCTGCAAATCAACGAAGGGTTTATCAAACGGCTGTTTCGTGAGATTTTGCATGTATCATTGCCGGAGCATCTGCCTCGATTGACCTATCGCGAGGCAATGGAACGCTATGGTTCAGATAAACCGGACACCCGGTTTGCCATGGAGATTGTGGATTTAAGCGATCTTGTCCGGGATTGCGGTTTTTCGGTGTTTGCTGACGCTGTGCGCAACGGCGGCTCGGTGCGGGCGGTTTGCGCCAAAAATGCGGCGCAGGTGTATACGCGCAAAAAATTGGATCATTTGACCGACGTTGCCAAAGGCGTTGGCGCGAAAGGGATGGCATGGATTCGTTTAACGCCCGACGGGATCGCTTCGTCGTTTGCCAAGTTTATGACTGAAGAACAGATGCAGACAATATTGAACAGGGTTGGTGCCGAGACCGGCGACGTGGTGGTCATCATCGCTGACAAAGACCGGGTGACGCTGCCGACGCTGGGCGCGCTGCGGCTGGAAATGGCTAAAACGCTGGAGATTATTCCGAAAGATCAATATCATCTTTTGTGGATTACCGAGTTCCCGTTTTTTGAATATAACGAAGAAACCGGACGGTGGGATGCGATGCATCACCCGTTCACCGCGCCGATGGACGAGTGTATCCAATATCTTGACAGCGATCCTGGCAAGGTGCGGGCGAAGGCGTATGATCTGGTGTTCAATGGGGTGGAGCTGTCCAGCGGATCGATCCGAATCACCAATCCCGCGTTACAGAAAAAGATGTTTGCCGCGCTGGGACTTTCTGATGAAGAGGCACAGCAGAAGTTTGGCTTTTTGACCGAGGCGTTTCAATATGGGGCGCCGCCGCATGGCGGTATGGGCTTCGGGCTGGACCGGCTGTGTATGGTGATGTTGCAGTGTGAAAGCCTGCGGGATGTGATCGCGTTTCCGAAAATGCAGAACGCGCGGGAATTGATGAGCGGTTGTCCGTCGCCTTGCGATGATGTGCAGTTGCAGGAATTGGGGATCGCCGTTCAAAAGTAAAAATGGATGATCAGGGTTGGTTATCTATGATATAGAAGATGGAAAATGGCGGTTTTATAACATGAACGTTGTATTTAATCGCTTATGATTACGGTATATCTGCGATGTTTTGCAGATATACCGTTTTGCTATTGCCGTCAAAAATCAGAAGGGTTTATATTTGGTTGTTGCGGTAGTAGTGGTGATAAACTTAGTGGGGGCATAGCAAGACACAATTGCAATCAGGCGTGGGATGTGCTATCATGGCGATAATAAAAGGCGAAGGAGTCTTGGCAATGGATGGAATATATCAGCGACGGCATGATGCGCAGTTTTGTGTTGTGGGCGGCGGCATGGCGGGTGTCTGCGCGGCGATTGCGGCGGCACGGCACGGCGTGAAAACAGTGCTGATGCAGGATCGGCCGATGCTGGGCGGAAATGCGTCGAGTGAAATCAGAATGTGGATTTGTGGCGCGCATGGCGAAAATAACCGGGAGACCGGGATCGTGGAAGAGATCATGCTGGAAAATTATTATCGAAACACCGGGCTGAAATATACCGTGTGGGACAGCGTAGTCTACGAAAAGGTCAAGGCGGAACCAAATATCACGCTGCTGCTGAACTGTTCGTGTTTGGATGCGCAGACTGAAAACGGACGGATTGTCAGCGTAACCGGCTGGCAGACCACCACGCAGACCTATCATACCGTTTATGCGGCGTTGTTTGCCGATTGCAGCGGCGACAGCATCCTTGCACCGCTGACCGGCGCGGCGTTTACCTATGGGCGGGAGCCACGGGCGCTGTATCATGAATCCATCGCGCCGGTGGAGGCTGACCGCAAGACCATGGGGATGAGCTGTCTGTTTCAGATTCGGGAAACTGATTCGCCGAAACCCTTTATCAAACCGGAATGGGCATATACCTATCCGACAGACGAGGATATCCCACACCGGCCGCAGAACACACAGACGAATTATTGGTATATTGAAGTCGGCGGCGAGCAGGATTGTATTCGGGATACTGAGGAACTGCGGGATGAACTGTTGAAGATCGCGTTTGGTGTATGGGACCATCTGAAAAACCAGGGTGACCACGGTATGGAAAACTGGGAACTGGATTGGATCGGTTTTTTGCCGGGCAAGCGGGAGAGCCGCCGGTATATCGGCGCGTATGTGGTTAATCAGAATGACGTGGAGGCCGGCGGCCATTTTGAGGATATCGTAGGCTATGGCGGCTGGAGTATGGACGATCATTTTCCGGCCGGGTTTTATCATAAAGAAAGTCATCCGACCATTTATCATCCGGCGCCGTCGCCCTGGGGGATTCCATATCGTGCGCTATATTCTACGACGGTGAAAAATTTATTGTTTGCGGGCCGGAATATCAGTGTCACGCACACGGCGATGAGTTCGTCTAGAGTGATGGCAACCTGCGCGGTGCTGGGCCAGGCTGTGGGCACCGCAGTATCTATCGCCTTGGAACTGGGATGTATGCCGGGTGGGGTGCCAGTGCAGCGGTTGCAGCAAATGTTGCTGCGGGATGACTGTTATATTCCGTTTGTTCAGCGGCAGGTATCGCCGTTGACGATGCGCGCGCATATAAACGCAGAGATCGTTCGCAACGGCAGAGAACGGGGTGCGGAAAACTGCTGGATAGGAAAAGCAGGAGACAGCCTGGTTTATACTCTGGAAGCGCCGGCACATGTTTCGGGTATCCGTCTGGTATTCGACAGCGATTTAAACCGGGATTATAACAATATGCCCTGCAATTATCCGCTTAAACAGACTAAATATCGGCTGCCTGAAACGCTGATCCGGGATTTTGACCTGATTTTGGACGAAACGCAGGTGTTGGAATTTCGAAATAACCGGCAGCGCTTTGTAAGGATTCCGGTAGATGAAACGGTGCGGTGTGTCCGGCTGGTGCCTAAAGCAACGTATGGCTGCGATACATATCGGGTGTTTGGGTTCGAGTTGGAGGAATAAAACTGCTATATTGCAATAATCTGTTTTGCGTATGTTAGATTCTGCGATTTCACTCGTTAGCAAGGAACAGAGCATAGATCAAAACGTTGTATGCAAGAAATTGGAACATACTGCTACAAAGATTATTTTGAGCCCGAAAAATGCGGTGATGGCGGCGTATGATCCCGACAGATCGCCTGCACCTGTTTTCCCAGCAACAGCAGAGTCAGCAGGTTGGGGATGGCCATCAGGCCGTTGAGAATATCAGACAGCTCAAAGATCGCGGCTGCGGGGCCCGCAGCACCCAGCAGAATACAGCCGCAGAACAGCAGCCGATATAGTAAAACCGCGGTTTTTCGTCGAAATAAAAAACGACAGCAGCTTGCGCCGTAAAAACTCCAGCCGATCATCGCGCCAAAAGCGAACAGCGCGATGCTGACCGCAATGAACACAGCGCCCACCGGACCGAAACCCGCGGAAAAGGCGGCAAGCGTATAGTTGAGCGGGTCGGTGTTGCAACCGTTATGTACACCGGAGGACAAGATTGTAAGGCCGGTGAGCGTACACATGACGATGGTATCCAGAAAAACCTCCAGCATGCCCCAGTATCCCTGCTTTTTTGGGGTGTTTTCGGCGCTGGCATGTACGATCGGCGCGCTGCCCATACCCGCTTCGTTGGTGAAAACACCTCTGGAGACGCCATATCGGATGCAACGACTGATCGTAAAGCCCGCCGCGCCGCCGGATATCGCCGGAAAACTGAAAGCCTGTGAAAATATTTCGCAGATGGCCGGCCAGAGCTGTTGCCGGTTGATGAACAGCAGTATGACGGCGCCTGCAAAGTAAAACAGCGTCATAAACGGCACCAGCTTTGCTGTGCAGGCGGTGATCCGTCTGGCGGATCCGAAGATCACGGCGGCGCATAAACCGGCAGCGACCAATCCGGTGAGCAGCGGCGGGATATGCACAGCGGTCTGCAGCCCCTGGGCCATAGCCTGTGCCTGGGCGGCGTTGCCGATGCCGAAAGAGGCGCAAATGGTACAGATGCAGAACAGTATGGCAAAAGGACGCAAACGTGGAAGCGCATGCCGGATGACGTACATCGGCCCGCCCCGGTATTCACCGTTTTCGTCTTGTTCCCGATATTGGACAGCCAGCGCCACTTCTGCAAATTTGATCAGCATACATAAAAAAGCGGATATCCACATCCAGAACAGCGCGCCGGCGCCGCCCAATGCAATGGCAGTGCCGACACCGGCAATGTTGCCGGTGCCCATGGTTCCGGATAAGGCGGTGGACATAGCGGCGAAGGGCGAGACGCCGGTTTCGGCTTTATCGCGCCGCAATAGAGAGCCCAGCGTTTCACGCAGCATATTGAAAAAATGTGTAAATTGAAAAAAATAGGTTTTAAATGTCAGATAAATGCCGGTGGTCAGCAGTAGTGTCAGCAGCGGCACTCCCCAGAGTTGTTCGTTGAACCATTGCAGCATGTCATCACCCTGTTTATATGTATGCAATAGGAGAAAACGCCATGCGAAAAAGTAGGAGAATGGACAAACGGGCTGAAAGACTACAGTCTTTCAGCCCGTTTGTGGGGTCGGAGAAACTTATTTGAGTTCAAAGGACAGACAGTCGGTACATTGATCCATTGTCGGATTACATTCGTGTGTGCCGACCTTGATCTTGTCCAGCGCGCAGTAGTTTTCTGATCCACAGTGGTTTTTGCAGGAAACGACTTCGCACTCGATGCAATGGTTTGCTTTGCATTCGTTCATCTTTATTCTCTCCTTTAAAAATTGCTGGGCGTCAAAAAACGCCGGTATTATTTTTGCCTGCAGGACGAAGAATATACAAAAAAACACACAGATGCATCGTTCATCTGTGTGTTTTCAGATCTGTCTTTATTTTTTAAATTACAAATGATGCGATTTTAAAAATCAACATCTTCGCCATAGTAACAGGCTTTCAGCAGCTTCTCCATATCCTCCTGGCTGGGCTGACGGGGATTAGAGCCGGTGCAGGCGTCGCCGATAGCCAATTCAGCGACTTTCGGAAGCTTCTCCATAAATTCTTTTTCATCAATGATGCCGCCCTCGTACCACTTGATGCCGTCCGGAATATCCAAAGCCTTGTTCATGGCTTTCAGTTCGGCAACCAGAGCCGCAACCAGTTCTTCGGTTGTTTCGCCTTTCAGGTCAATAAACTTCGCGATTTGGGCATACCGCTGTGCAGCTTCCGGGACCTTGGCGTTATACTGGATGACGCGGGGCAGATACATGGCGTTGGCACAGCCGTGTACGATATGACCGCCGGTATATGCCGCGCCGGTTTTATGCGCCATCGAATGAACGATGCCTAACAGTGCATTGGAGAACGCCATGCCAGCCAGACACTGCGCGTCGTGCATATTGTCGCGCGCGTCCATATCGCCGTCATAAGATTTTTTCAGCAGATTATGAATCATTTTAATGGCGTGCAGCGCCAGCGGATCGGTATAGTTGCAGTGTAGCGTGGAAACATACGCTTCAATGGCGTGGGTCATTGCGTCCATTCCGGTGTGTGCGGTCAGCTTTTTGGGCATGGTTTCGGCCAGCTCGGGATCGACGATGGCAACATCCGGTGTAATGTTGAAATCGGCCAGCGGATATTTGATACCCTTGTTATAGTCTGTGATAACGCTGAACGCGGTTACTTCAGTAGCAGTACCGGAGGTGGAAGGAATTGCGCAGAACTTCGCTTTGGTGCGCAGAGTGGGGAAGGAGAACGGCGTAATCAGCTGTTCAAAATCAGTTTCAGGATATTCGTAAAATACCCACATGGCCTTTGCTGCATCGATTGGAGAACCGCCGCCCATTGCCACGATCCAATCAGGCTGAAACTCCTGCATCGCCTTTGCACCGCGCATAACTGTCTCTACGCTGGGATCCGGCTCGACATTTTCAAAGAGCTGTACTTCCATGCCGCCTTCTTTCAGGTAGCCTACCGCTTTGTCCAAAAAGCCAAACCGTTTCATGGAGCCGCCGCCGACAACGACAATCGCTTTTTTGCCGCCCAAGTTTTTCAACTCGGCAAGAGCACCTTTTCCATGGTATAGATCTCTCGGTAAAGTAAAACGCGCCATAATACATGCCTCCAACATATTTAATTTAAAAAGATTTAACGAATTGTTTACAATTGTTTGTTAAATATCAAACAATCCTTTGGACGATTATTATAATATAACAATGATAGAGATTTTACAATAGGCAAATTGCATAAAGATGTCGAAATTTTTTTATATTTTATTGTGTTTTTATATTGCTGTGTTGCGGATGCGGGAAAAGCAAAGGAGATCGCAGACGATATGTTTATAATTGGTATATGATTTGGACGGTTGCGCGCGATCCGGTGTACGATTGGATTAATTTTGCCCAGCGCACCCGGGAAGACAACAGTGGCCTTTTCCTGCAGGTACGCTGGAATAGATATGAAAAGCCGGTTGCTTTATTCCACAGTGCAACCGGTGTAATACCATTGTAATATTTCTTTAAAATCGCTGCCCTGTTGGGCCATATAATTTGCGCCGTATTGACTCATGCCCACGCCGTGTCCATAACCGCGGACGGTGAAAACCAGGTTGCCGTCTTTTTCGCTCAAATCAAAATTTGCGGAACGCAGTCCGAAGGCTTTTCGCATCTGTTGGCCGGTGAAGCTTTGTCCGCCCAGTTGATAGCTTTGCACGGTTCCGGAGTCGGTGCATTCGGGGGTGCTGATAAAAGAGACGTCAGCGTCCAGCGTAACGGGCAGTTCAGCGGCAAGTTGGATAAATTCTTCTTTGGTGTAAGTTACAGTGCTGGCATAATCCGGCGCCAGCAGATCACCGGCGCTTTCCACCGGCTTTAAATAAGGATAGGATGATCCCCAGACGTTCTCAGCATCTTCGGTTCTGCCGCCGGAAATAGCGTGATATGCTGCCAGAATCGGCTGCCCATCGTATAGGATCTGCAGGCCGGATACCGCCTGCACCGCCTGTTTGATTTTTTGCTCGTTTTTATCGGCGCTGTCTTTCCATTTTTCTTTGCGGGCGTCCTGGTCGATATACCCCTGGTCCTGCTCCGGATTGTTGGAGATGTCCGCGCCGCTATAGGTGCTGCTGCCGCCATCCTGTTTCTTTTTACACAGCAGGGTATAGGCTGCCACAGCCTGCGCTTTTAAAGCTTCCGGTTCGCTGGAGGCAGACATTTCACAGGCGACCACGCCAATCAGATATTCTTCGACCGGCAGGCTGATGAGTTTTTTAGAAGTCGTATCATACATAATGACCGTTTCTTCTTCTGAAACAGGCTGGGTGACAGCGTTTGCGCCTGCTGGCGCTGCTTGTGCGGCAGGCTTGATTGTGCTGATCAGCGGGATGGTCAGCATACACAGCAGCATGCAGGCCGCGCCGAAAGCATATAATCTGCTCATACAATTCCTCCTGGAGTGATACTGCCGGTTCTTGACATCGGTTGCATTTTGGTGTATCATAAATTATCATATATTTTTGATGTTTTCGAGAAAGAAAACGTTGGTTTGCATCCGTCACAGCAGATCAGACAGGACTGCCCGGCGGGTGTTTTGCAATATGGGGTTTGGCCGTGGGGAGCGGGAGGCTCCTGCGCGGGAAAGGGATGTTGATTTTCATGGATGAAAAGCGATTGATGGACGCCTTGTCCAGTTTATGCGAGACGTTGCAAAAAAATAACCAGATTGATCCGGTTTACTTTGAGAAGTATGGGGTCAAAAGAGGCCTGCGAAATGCAGATGGATCTGGTGTGCTGGCCGGCTTGACACGAATTTGTTCGGTGCACGGCTATGTGATCAACGATGCAGAAAAAGTTCCGGTGGATGGGCAGCTGTTTTACCGAGGTTATGATTTAAAGGATATTGTAGAAAGCTGTGAAAAAGAGCATCGTTTTTGTTTTGAAGAGGTTTGTTGGCTGCTGCTGTTCGGAACGTTGCCGACCAAGTCACAGTTGGATGGATTATGTAATCTGCTGGGAGAGCTTCGGGAACTGCCGCAGTATTTTGCAGAGGATATGATTATCAAGGCGCCGTCGCCGAACATTATGAATAAAATGGCCCGTTCTGTTTTGGCGTTGTATTCTTATGATCAAAATCCCGAAGATCCGTCGTTGCAGAACCTTCTGCGGCAGGCGCTGCTTCTGATTGCCAGAATGCCGGCAATTATGGGCTATTCCTATCAGGTGAAACGGCGGCACTACGACAAACAAAGCATGTTTTTTCATCCGATCAATACCAAGCACTCCACAGCGGAAATGATTCTGGCGTCGATTCGTGCTGATCGGCAATATACGCCGGAAGAAGCGCAGCTGCTGGATTTGTGCCTGACGCTGCACGCTGAACACGGCGGCGGCAATAATTCAACTTTTACCACCCGTGTGCTGGCGTCTTCGGGTACAGATACATATTCAATTATCGCCGGTGCGATCGGTTCTTTGAAAGGCCCGCGACATGGCGGCGCAAACGCCAAAGTCGCTGAGATGCTGGAATATATCAAGCAGGGCGTGAAACACTGGGATCATGACGATGAAGTTGCAGATTTTCTAGGCAAGTTGATTGACAAAAAAGCAGGAGACCGGTCTGGTCTGATCTATGGGATGGGACATGCCGTATATACGTTGTCGGATCCCCGGGCGGTAATTTTGAAAAAATATGCCAGAGGTTTGGCGGAGAAAAAAGGTTTTGGCGAAGAACTGGCGTTGCTGGAAAGCATCGAACGTTTGGCGCCGCAGGTGTTTGCCGCTAAAAAAGGTGACAGCAAAATCATTTGCGCCAATGTAGATTTGTATTCTGGTTTTGTCTATAGGACACTGGGAATTCCCAGTGAACTGTTTACACCGTTGTTTGCCGTAGCGCGCACCAGCGGCTGGTGTGCACATCGGATTGAAGAAGCACTGACCGGTAATCGGATTATCCGGCCCGCATATAAAAGCATGTTTTCTCATACGTTGGAATATGTGCCGCTGGATCAAAGAGGCTGAGAATGGAGTTTGAGCTATGAAACATAAGATCTTGTTTGTGATCCTGTTTTTATGTACAATTGCGGCAACGGCTGTTCGGATTCTGCAATTGATTGTGATGATCGATCCGCAAACAGGCTTTTATTATCCGCAGTATGCTTTGGCAGAGCCGGTATTGCTGGGAGCGCTGGCGGTTGTTTTGGTGATGTTGCTGGTGGTGGCACGTCTGACCGGTGAAGATGTCCCGCCGGAACAGCTTATATTGAAATCTCCGGTTTTAGGCGTTTTTACCGCATTATTGGCAGTTGTGTCGGCGGTGCATGTTTTTGATTATATTTTAGGTCAAACGACATTTAATATGGGCACATATGCTTATATTGCCCTGGTCATGTTGCTGTTTGTGTTTTTGCTGGTTTTTGCGCTGTCGCTGTTTGGCCTGATTGATATGCCGCCGCTATTGTGCATTATTCCCAGCGTTTACAGCGCTTACCGGTTGGCATATATCTTTATAAAGTATACCGGCGTTATTAAAGTTTCAGATATTCTTTTGGATATCGTAATGCTGGGCTTTACCATGCTGTTTTGGCATATGTGCGGAAAGACGGTGTCTGGGACAGGCTCTCCCAAAACCGTCAAATGGCTGTATGGATTCGGCTTTCCGGCCGCGTTGATCAGCTTTGTTTGCGCAGTGCCCAAATATTATATTGCTTTCTTTTTGCCGGATACAGCGCTGCATGTGTCTGAAAGCATTTCCTATTTTGATATTGCAGTAGGGGTTTATATTATTGTATTTATGATGGTTCTGCCGTTTATGCAGCGTAAACCTACGGCTGTGCGGCAAAATGTTACGCCGCCCAGAGGGCAAAGGTATGTTCCCAGGCACTTTAAGGCGAAATAAACGGGCGATCGGGGAAAGGATGGCGGAATATGGGTCTTTTTCGTAAAACGCCGAAAATTAAAAACCAGGCGGTGCTTGATCATGCGAAGCACCGCCTGCTTAAATATGTGACGGCTAGAGACGCTTCGGGCTGTGAGGTCGTTTTGGGGCGATCAGGCAGGATTAATGTCAAGGACCGGGAGTTGATTATTAGCTGCGAGGGGAAAGACGTATTCCGCTGTGAAGTGGATCAAATGGAGATCGGAGAACTGCTCAGTCGTGACGGCGTGCGGATTATGACTACCGACGCGCAGGGTGAGCCACAATCGGTCGTTTGCTATTTTGTATAATTTAGATGGAAAGGACAGGTAGAAGGTGCGAAAAGCGGTGTTGTTGCTGTTATGTGCCGTGCTGTTGTTTGGGACTTGTGCCTGTTCCGGCCAGGCGGGGACAGATTCTTCGGCTTCTTACGTCGTGCAGGCGCAGACGGATTATCCTGTTACGGTGGGCGGCAGGGAAATTTCTGCGTGTCCAACTTCTGTAGTATCGCTGGCTCCGGCCATTACCGAGGCAATCTGTACGCTGGGATCGGTTACACAGCTTTCCGGCGTATCAGAGGGGTGGGAACATCCAGATCTTTCGACAGATCTTCCGCGCTTGGGAACAGCAGCGACGCCGGATATGGAAAGGCTGCTGGAGCTGGCGCCGCAGTTGGTTCTGGCGCCGGATACGCTTTCTGATACGGTAGCTGCAGAATTGGAAAGCGCCGGGATTGCAGTTGCAAAACTCCATCTTCCGGCAGAATGGGAGCAGGTATCTGCATTTTATACGCAGGTCGCGCAGGCCGTCAGTGGCTTGACGACCGGGCAAAACAACGCAGAAGCGACGATTTCCCGATTGACGGCGCAGATGCAGCAGATCCGCGCGCGCTATACGGAGAATGAAACACCAACCGCCGCAGTGATTTCCGCTTACAGCGTCGCAGTCGCGGGGAGCGGCACGATCGCAGATCAGCTTTTGACCTGGTGTGGCATTGAAAACAGCTGTTCCTCCAATGCGTTCAAATCGGAAGAACTAGCAGCGGTGCAGCCGGATCTGGTGTTTTGTGACGTACAGGAAGCAGAAGCTGTACAGGCAGACGCACAGCTTGCAGGGTTGAGAATTGTGGCTGTAGATTTGCAGTTTGCGCGCTGTTTTGGCGAGCAGACTATTGGGTTAGTCGAACAGATTTGTGAAGCAGCTTTCATGGAAGATTAAGTAGTTTTTGCAGTTTTTGTTGTAAAATTAAACAAAAAAATGGAGGGTGAATTATGTATATTATTTTATTGACAATCCTGCAAGAATGTGCTATTCTGTAGATGTATTTAAACGGGCGAAAGCTCGAAATATTTAGTTTGGAGGAAGCCAATATGAAGAAAGTAATTGCCTTATGTGTTGCGGCTTGCTTAATGGTGGCAATGTTTGCAACAACAGCGGTATTTGCCGCGCCTGAGGCGTCTACCGGTTTGGAGTATACCACCGGCGAAACATTGGGTACGATTTGGTATGCAGACATTGGCGGCAGACAGTATCCGTCAGCGTGGGGTCAGTTTAACGAAACCAGCTATAATGATCCAATTATCTATAACGGCGCACCATTGAACACCAACGGTTGTTTGATTGATGCTGGGTTTGTTGACAGTGATGACGCAGGCAATCTTGTGATTAACACCGGGGATGTTGCGGGCAATCAGCTCAGCCAGAATTTCTGGGCGAATGAAAGCACTGCGCAGCAGAACGTTTATTCTCAGTATCTCGCTGATAATGCCGACGACCTCACATTAGACGGTAAAGCAATCCGGTTTACTGTTACCGGCAATTATGCGGATGATGAGTTTACGCAGGAAAATATGATTTACCTGAAGGGTGCGATTTCTATTCCGGGTGTACCGGGCATCAATTATGGTAGAGACTTTGATCCTGAGAGCGAAACTGATATGGATTTGGATAAACGCATTTATATTACTAAGGATGCGCCAACCCAAGATGTTGTTTCTTACAACGATATCGTGATCAAGGATGCCGATGAGAATGAATATACAGTTATTCAGAAACTGACCTATCCGGCCGGACAGGCGCAGACCGTCATCGTTGAATTGATTATGCCGGATGGCTTAACGCTGAAGACAGATGGTACCGGCACCACTGCTGGTGTAAACTGGCAGCCGTCGTTTGGCTCTTGCCAATGGGGCACGCCGGTGACAATGAAAGTCACGCTGAGCCCGATAACAGTTGTAGAGGTTGAAGCAGGTGAGCCCAGTACAAGTTCCAGCACCGAAGCCAGCACAGAGCCTAGCACAGAACCCAGTACTGAGCCGACTACGACAGAGACAACTACCACTGAACCGACTACCACAGAGACAACTACCGAGCCGATTCCGGCAGAGAATGTGGTCGTTCAGGCGGATACCGTATACGGAATGCCCGGCGAAAGAGTAGAGGTTCCGGTAAGATTGACCCAGGCGCCGAAGCTGTGGGCAATGGGTTGGTTTGCTGAATTTGACAACACCAAGCTGACATTGGTAGATGTCACCGGCGGCAATGTGTTCAATGAAGAATCCAACGAATGGGTGAAGCCTTCTGAGGATCTGATCAGCCGTTCCAACGAGAGAGGTAGCTATAAGTTCAGCGCGCAGTATAACGGTTCTGACAAAGAAGACGTCACCGGCTTGCTGTGCACGCTGGTGTTCGAAGTTAATGCAGACGCCGTAGACGGAGATGTCTATGAGATCGCGATCACCGAGTCTGTTGGTGATATCATCACCGAGGATGAAACCGATCTGCCCTTTACCCTGCTGAATGGTGCGGTGGTTGTTGGTGAAGAGCCTACTACGACAACTGAGCCTACTACGACAACTGAGTCGACTACAACTGAGTCTACAACACCGGCTGAGACTACTGCAGATGATACCACTGCTACAGGTGATACCACAGTTGCGGGTGATACTACTACAACCACCACGACTTCTGGTATTGGTGGCGGCAGCATCGGTGGCGGCATCGGCGGCACTACTCCTCCTATGGGTGCAGTAGCAATGCCTGTTGGCGCGTTGCTCCTGGCAGCTGCGGCAGGTGTGGTTTTGTTCACAGCTAGAAAGAAATAAATAAAATGAGATCCTTGCACAAGGGTTAAACAATGGGACAGCTATACGGCAAAATGCCGTATAGCTGTCCTTGTATGTTTATTATAAAAAAATCGCAAAATCACTAAAATAATTATTTAAGATTTATTAATGCTACTTGACTGTATATCGTGAATCTGCTATAATATAACTATCTTTTTCGGAAGGGTGAAACAACATGATTTGGGCAAAAAGATCGCTGAGTTTGCTCCTGACGTTGGTAATGTTGTTGGTGGTTACAACAACAACGATTGCAACAACGATGGGGGAGACAACAGGAGAAATCCTTTATGGCGATGTAACTGACGATGGGTATATTAACAACAAGGATTTTTCGCGGTTAAAAGCCTATTTGGCTGATGATGCTACAGTTATGAATACTGCGGCTGGCGATACTTCTTATGATGGACGTTTGAACAATAAAGATCTGTCACGTTTAAAATCCTATCTGGCTGACGATGCGGTGCATATGGGGCCGGTGAAAATTCCGGATACTGTTACAGAGTTGGCTGAGGGCGTTCCCAGCAATTATGCGTTGGAGAGAAATCCGCTGATTGAAGTCAACCAGATCGGTTATCTGACTGGCAGCGAGAAAATCGGTATTATCCGTTATGCGGACAATAACAAAACTTATGAAGGGACCTGTTATCTGGTAAACGCGATCACAAATAAAGTTGTGTACTCTGCTGAGTTGACATTTTCAAAGCTGGATTTTACCACGCAGGCAAACTTGTATTATTTTGACTTCTCCTCTGTGGATACGGAAGGCGTTTACTATATTCAGGACGTTTCCGGTTTTTCTTATTTCTTCAGAATCGGTTCTAGTGTTTATGACGAGTTGACCAACGCAATGGTAAAAGGGTTGTATTATCAGCGTTGTGGTACTGCGTTGGAAGAACAGTATGCCGGTGAATATGATCATGCGATTTGTCATACGACCGAGGCAATTGATGTGCAGTCCATGTTCAATGAAACTGTTGAGATCAATGGTGAGACTTATTACATCAGAAACGATAATCCTACAATGGTAGAGGTTACCGGCGGTTGGCATGATGCGGGCGACTATGGAAGATATATTGAACCGGCGAAAGATGTAATCTTTAAGCTGTTATATGCCAGCAAGCTGTATGGTGAGGGCGTTTATTCCGACGATCGTGGAATTCCTGAATCCGGAAATGGCGTAGACGATACGTTGGATGAAGCTAAATATGAGTTGGATTGGATGTTGAAAATGCAGCGTGCAGACGGTGCGGTTTATGAAAAAGTCAGCACACAGGCGCATGCGGCATATGTGATGCCGGAATTTGATCAGGGCACATTGTATCTGTCGCCGGTATCGAGAGAGGCTACGACAGCGTTTGCTGGAAGTATGGCGGCGGCATATAATGTTTATAAAGATATTCCGTTATATGCTGATTGCGCGCAGACCTATCTGGAAGCGGCGATCAAGGCGTTTGACTATGTAATTGATCATGATATGCTCAATGATCCAAAATTCACCAATTTCAGCGTACAATATTTTGACAGTGAAGACGATATTCAGCTGGATGCACAAGGCAACCCCACAAATGCAAAGACTTTCTCAATTTCTACAGGTGCTTACGGCGACGGTTCGTCTCTGGATGAAATGTTCTGGGCTGCGGCGGAGCTCTATGCTGCAACCGGTGACAGCAAATATCATGATTATTTCAAAACATATTATGATGAGTTATCAGAACATTCTTCTATGAACAGCGTGACTTGCGCTGGGTTTGGAACGGTCAGCTATCTGCTGAATGACAATGCGGATGCAACGATCCGGGAAGAACTGATTACGGAACTGCAGGATAAAATGTCCACCGATATGCGCACCTTCAGACGCAATGGTTATATGAACTCTGTTGTCAATTATTATTGGGGCAGCAACGGAGAAGCAACTGTTGGAGCTTCGATCATGATGATGACAGATCTCTTTGGTGAGACCGATTCATATGATCAGTATATTCAGGATAATATCTCCTATGTGTTGGGACGTAATTACATTTCGAAATGCTATATTACGGGCTTTGGCGGAAATGGTGTTATGAATCCGCATGACCGTCCGTGTATGGTAGATGGTGTTGCGGCGCCGAAACCAGGTATGATTGTCGGCGGACCGGCAATTGAAGCCCGAGAAAAACTGGATATGGTTGGAGCACCGTTGCCAGCTATTTATGCCGATATTTCCAGCAGCTATGAAACCAATGAAATCTCTATTTATTGGCAGGGCGAAATGATTTTCGTTCTTGCATATCTGAACGCGAAATAATGTGGTAAAAACTTATGTCGGACCGTATGTTTATAAACATGCGGTCCGGTTGCATTTTAGAGTTAAAGCTTCCCTGGCTTTATTTGAAAGACAGATACATTGCAAGTTTTGAGGATTGGTTCTAATAATTTGGGCCATATATGGATTATTGTTTTTTATGTTATAAATGCCGTATTTTATATAACAATCCATTGCTGATGAGACTGATAGAATCGTTCATTTTGAAGAGAGTCAGAAGATCGGCATTCCAAAGATAAATGGTGAAAATGGAGTTGCAGCCGCCAGTATGTATGTTTAAACAGATATTAAGATTATAAAATCAATGTTACAGAAAGGCTGTTCGGTCGGCGCTTATCAACACGTTTCCCGCTGTGAATTTTTTATGTTTTATCCGGATAAGCCAAGTGAATGCTTGATGGCGAAACTGAGATTGTAAAAGCGGGAGAATATCATGATTGTCAAAAAAGGCTGTAGGCATTCTATTGAAAATATGGAAGTTGAAGATTCGATTGATGTGGTACCGGAATAATCGCAGGATCTATGTTCCTACTGATTTTGATACAATAGAAAAAGCCCTCTCCAGGGCAAAAGCCGCCGAAAAAGGCGTGAAATAAGGGCTTCCGAGGTCATTCGCTGACTTTGGAAGCCCTTGTTTTATGTGTTCGATTGTCCTGCTGCCGCTCGGTAGCGCGCTGGGGTGTCAGCCTTGCGGTGTAGTGATTTTGGAATAATTAAAAGGTGGGGCAAAATTAAAAGGTTGTTTTTAGATTACACATAAAAATTTTACGCTGCGAAAGTGCAGCGTTTTTTAGAAATATGTTGCATTTACGCAGCAGATATGGTATAATAAAATAGAGGTGGATTAGTATGAGCAGTTTAGGCGCTTATTTAAAAGAAATGCGGAACAAATGTCACCTCAGCCTCAAAGACGTG
>CALWVA010000008.1 GCA_944384875.1 uncultured Clostridia bacterium | reverse complement strand
TACGGTAGAACTCAAGTAATTCATTTGTTTTTGCAGCAATTCAAAAACGGTGTACTATTACAGTACACCGTTTTTTGCTGTTGTGGAAACGACCGGTTTAGCCATCAGAACTTTTAAATTAAATATGTGGCCATTCATTTTATATAGTCGAAAGCCATATGCTCAACTTGCAGCGATAAACATGCCACAGATCATCAAAATGAAACACACTATTCACTAGCATTTATATGCCCAGAATGCTGAAAGTAGGTGCCGACGGCTTCGAGATTTTTTGGCAACCGTGTAATCGGCAATATGACCCCCGACAGTATCTAGATAGTAAAAACAGTAGAGTGGCGAATATGGGCCTTTTTGCCTGCTCCATTGCCGCCAATCTGAGAATACTTGCGATGCTTCGTGACACCGCTGTGAAAATGGCCGGGCAAGCAAGATTTTATCCCGGTTTTTTTTCGGCCTTTCAGCATGATATGCGTCAGGACGACAGCATAGAGATTCATACTCATAACGAACAGGTGAATAAATATTCAAATATTTGTATTTGTTCCGGCAAGACCAAGATATAAAAGAACACCATTGGCTTTATAGACTTTCTTTAGATTGCTTTCATACATTACAACAAGGGAAGGCGCTGACCGCTCAACACTCCCAATGGCTCGCCTAGATAACAGGCCCACGACCTATTTCATTTATATATATAAGTGCGATCAGGCGGATTGGCTGGGCTTTCATGAATTTCTAATGAAATTTTAATGAAAATACGTTATAATAATAACAGTATTTTTGATATGCTGTTGCTGTCGGGTGTCAATGGGAGAAACAGAGAGGGCTTTTTCTCATTGTGATAGAAGAAGTATTTTTTAAGAAGGTGGACAATATGCGTGTTTTAGTAGCGGAAGACGAACGGGATTTAAATCGCATTATCACGCAAAAGTTAATTTCAGACGGGTATAGCGTTGACAGCTGCTTTGATGGGCAAGAGGCTATCGATATTCTATCATATACGGAGTATGATGCCGTTATCCTTGATATTATAATGCCGAAGGCAGATGGCTTTGCTGTTTTACACAGCTTGCGTGATGCGGGAAAGACAACGCCGGTGTTGTTTTTGACCGCACGGGATGCAGTATCAGACCGTGTCAAGGGATTGGATCATGGTGCAAACGACTATCTGGTCAAACCTTTTTCCTTTGAAGAATTATCTGCCCGGCTGCGCGTCATGACCCGCACACATTTTGGAAAGGCCAGTAATATCCTTTGCGTGGGGGATCTTACCATGGACTGTGCTGCTCATATAGTAAAGCGTGGCGGAAAAGAGATTAACCTTTCCGCTAAAGAGTATCAGCTGTTGGAATATTTGATGCACAATCAGGGCATCGTGCTTTCGCGGGAAAAAATTGAGGATCACATTTGGAATTTTGATTATGAGGGCGGCACCAATGTGGTGGATGTCTACATCAGCTATCTGCGGAAAAAAATCGACGCAAACCATGCAGTAAAACTTATTCATACTGTTCGCGGAGGGGGCTATCTTCTGCGGGAAGGGACAGACAAATGAAACATCTGTCGATTCGCTTTAAAATTACGTTTTGGTTTACCGCTGCACTGATTGTTGTCAGTCTATTTACTATTTTTATTGTACTTTCGGTCAGCGATCAGATCATTCAAAAAACGATACGGGATAATTTAATTGAAACAGTGGAACATAATGTGGATGAAATCGAGTTTTATGCCAGCCTTGACGATCTGTCTTTAAGCAGTGATGTGGATCATTTTGTAGAATATGACGGCGGCTATTTAGAGGTAGATGATGATTTCCTGGACGAAGTCAACCAGGTTTATACTGCTCTGTACCGTGCAGACAGCTCTTTGCTATATGGAGAAAATCCTATTTCAAAAGAGGTTTCCGGGCAGAAATTTATCGATTCTCAGGTGCAAAACATAACGGTCGATGGCACGGTCTACTATATTTTTGACCGAAAGCTGACGGCGAATGGCCTGGATGGCTTGTGGATGCGGGGAATTGTTTCAGAAGAGCAGGGGTCGGTACAGTTGTCGAGTATCACCCGGCTGTCGCTGGTTTTGCTTCCTCTGTTGGTGGTGTTAGCGTCGGTAGGCGGTTATTTGATTGCCAGAAGGATGCTCAGCCCAATCCACAAAATTTCGGAAACCGCCAATCAGATCGGGCAGGCAAATGACCTGAAAAAGCGGATTGAACTGGGCAAAGGAACCGATGAACTGCATCAGCTTGCAGACGCCTTTAACCATATGTTTGCAAAGCTTGACACTACTTTTGAAGCAGAACGGCGATTTATTTCGGATGCTTCCCACGAGTTGCGGACGCCGGTGACTGTTATTCATTCTCAATGTGAATTTTCTCTGGAGCATCCAAGGACGCAGGAAGAATATGAAGAGGCTCTGTGGGTTATCCGGCGGCAGAGCAGAAAAATGTCCCAGCTGATCAACGATATGCTGGATTTTACAAGGCTGGAAACCGGTGCGGTGAAGTACCCTGTGGAATCTGTTGATCTGACGGAGCTGGTATCGTCGATGTGTTCCGATATGGCGCTTCAGCGGGCAAAAAACATAACCCTTCAATACGAGGCAGAGCCGGGGATCACCATAGAGGCAAACGGAGAGCTGCTGTCCCGACTGTTAACGAATCTGATCAGCAATGCCTATCGTTATGGCAAGGAAGACGGCCATATATGGGTCTGTTTAAAAAAATTGCCGGATAAAATTTTATTATCGGTGGCTGACGACGGCATCGGTATTGCAGAAGAAGAGCAATCAAAAATATTCGGACGTTTTTATCAGGTGGATCCTTCTCGTTCAAACGCAGGTATGGGGCTGGGGTTGTCTATGGCTAACGAAATCGCTAAATTTCACGGCGGGGAAATTCAGGTGGAAAGCGCGCCGGAAAAAGGCAGCGTATTTACGTTGATCCTGCCCTGCGAAAAAAATTTTTAAATATTTGTTTTTTCTAATGTTTCTTTAATAATCGAGACTTATAATACAGACAAGATGAAAGGAGTGATCTGATATGAAAAAGATCAGAAGTTTTTTTAGCACACCCAAAAGAACCGCAATTACCATTGCCTGTCTGATTGCCGCACTGGCGATGTTAGGGACGGTGACCGTATTTGCAGCCGGCGCCATTGCAGAGAGCTCTTCCATCGGCGCGGAAAATGCACAAAACTTTGCATTCGCAGATGCGGGCGTTGATCCGGTTTCTGCTGAAGTTGTCCGTACAGAGTTTGATTTCGAACAGGGACAGTTTGTGTATGAAGTGGAATTTATCGCCAACGGTTCGAGACACGAGTATTGGATCAAAGCGTCTGACGGCGCCGTAGTAAAAAAGAATGTGGAGATCGTTACTACAGAAGGGATGAATGCTACTGCAACCGCTCAGATTACAATGGACGAAGCGAAAGAAACGGCTCTTAAGGATGCCGGACTGGAGATTGCGCAAGTTACCTTCACCAAAACGAAATTGGATTTGGATGACGGAGTTTCCGTCTATGACTTGGAATTTTATGCAGAAAATGTGGAATATGATTATGAAATCGATGCCAATACCGGAGCGATTTACAGTAAGGCCAAAGAGACTTTGCCCGTAAACGCAAATACAGAAAACAATGCCGGCGCATCGAATGCATCTTCCCAGTCTCAGGGGGCAAATCAGGTGGGCCAGACACCGACTGGTCAAGCCGGGTCTAATAACGCCGGCAACAACACAAGCGGCAACCAGTCCAGCGGCCAGAGTACAACGAAGGATATCGGCCTGGAAGCAGCAAAAAGCAAAGCGCTTGCAGACGCGGGGGTTACCGCATCCGCGGCGACCTATACAAAGGCAAAATTGGAATATGACGACGGTGTCAAGCTGTATGATATTGCGTTTTACACCTCCACCCATAAGTATGAATATGAAATTAACGCCGTCACGGGCGCGGTTCATCACAAAGATGTAGAAGCTTTCCGCACGGGTTCCGGCCAATCCGGTGGCAATGGGAGCGCCGGCACTTACATCGGAATCGATAGAGCCAAATCGATCGCCGCAGAACATGCAGGTTTTTCCGTCCAGGATGTCACATTTTCTAAAGCAAAGCTGGAAAAAGACGATGGCTATGTGCTTTATGAAATTGAATTTTATCAGAATGGCAGGGAATACGAATACGCAATCAATGCTATCACTGGAGCGATCCTGGAATATGATTCCGAATGGAACGACTAAAACTATAAAAAAGACAGCGGCGATAAAATCGCCGCTGTCTGCGTTTTTGATAAAGACGGCCGTGCTAGAAATGTAGTATTGTGGCATTGCCATCTACCGGTAATACGGGCTTATAGAGTAAGTAACTGGTGTCGTGGATATAAACAGTTATCGGCGATTGTGTTCTGAAACGATAGCGCCATTTAAAATTATTCTTCTTTTTCCGCCCATAAAATATCAGAATCACCGTCTTCTTGCTCTGCTCGCTCATAAGGCGATTGCGGATAAACGCCGACAACTTCAACCATGCCGGAACGCATCCAGATGCTGGGCGTGATGCGAATGGTATAGCCTTCGCCAAACGGCGCTGACCATTCCAGCATATTGCGTCGGGGCAGACCATATACCGCTAATAATGTCATGATTATGCCGCCATGGGTGCAGAGTGCAGCTTCTGTGATACCGCTTTTCAAAAGGTCCCGCACCAACTTCGTGAAAGCTGTGCAGATCCGTTTGGAAAATTGTTCGTTGCTTTCGCCGCCGGGCGGGGCCGTGCCTTGTTGGAGAAAGTCCTCATATGCAGAACGCCCCTTTAGTTCCTCTGCGGTTTTCCTTTCGAAATCACCGAAATCATACTCTCTTAAGTCAGCGATCCTGTGAATCTCCTGTCCCGGAAACAGAATTTCAGCGGTTTGCACACACCGTTGCAGTGGGCTGGAAAAAACAGCGATTGGTTTGTCGTAATTATATTCTGCTTTTAAATCCTGCAACAATTTAATACCATCTGTAGAAAGCGGGAGGTCGGTAACCCCAATATATTGTTGGCGTTCTTGTCCTTCCGGAATGCCATGACGAAATAGATGCAATAGATAGCTTTTCATATTTTCAGGTTCAGATCCTTTCAATTTCATGAATTTTGTCGATAAAGCAGAAAAAACAGTCGAAAGTCTGTGCAATTTTGCGGCTTTACAAACAGAGGGTTCCATGGTAATATATTATACCAAAAGTATAACTGTTAAGGATGCGTAAAAAACGGATGACCAATAAGTTTGCAAAGCGAATTACAAAGTTACGAAAACAAAATGGGCTGTCTCAGAAAGCCGCCGCCGCACAGCTTGGGATTTCACAAGGGCTATTGTCTCACTATGAAAAGGGTATTCGGGAATGCGGTCTGGATTTTGTAATCAAAGCGGCAGATTTTTATCATGTATCTTGCGGTTATCTGTTGGGGGTTGAACAGGAGCAGGAAACGTTACCCGGTAATGCACAGCTCCGTTCCACAGTGGATTTATTATGTGAAAACATTACCGATTTGAACCGCTTTACGTTTGCCCGAGGCGGAGAAAAACTATGTAAACAGTTGGATGAGGCGCTGCTTTATTATTTATATCATATTTTTCGCGTTTTGGAAACTAGTTCTGATGAAATTGAAAAAAATTTTTCGATTTCCCGTCAGTGTGCTTTATTAAGCAGTCATGCGCGGTATGCGGCAGCGCTGGCGCGGTTGTCTGAACAGGCGCAGGAGGCAGCTGATGGGCAGGCTGGATGGAGCGGCGCTGGCGACCGGTTGATCAAGCTGGCGGAGGATGGATTGCAGGCGCAGTAATTCCAATAATTTTTTAAATTATTCAAAAAATAGTTATAGTAATCCGGCAATACAGATGGTATGCTGTGTGTCGGATTTATTTTTAGGTTGAGGAAGGATAGATATGGGTAATAGAAAATTAGGACATGCGGTTATTGGATACGGCGGCATGGGATCCTGGCATGCAACGGTGGCCGGGATGCTTCCGGAACTGCTGGAACAACGCGGCATTTTTGATATTAAACCCGATCGATGTGCTGTGGCGCGAGAGAAAGGCCTGCGGGCTTATGAAAGTCTTGAAGAATTGTTGGCTGACCCACAGGTAGATCTGGTAACGGTGGCAACCCCCAATGATACACATAAAGATCTTTGCATACAGGCGCTGCAGGCGGGAAAACATGTGGTGTGTGAAAAACCGGCAGCGTTGTCTTCAGCGGAGTTGGAGCAGATGATCCATACTGCAGAGCAGAATCATCGCCTGTTTACCACCCATCACAATCGCCGTTTTGATGAAGATTTTCTGTGTGTCAAACAATTGTATGAACAGCGTACACTGGGAGATGTTTTTTGTATACAGTCCAGAGTATACGGATCAAGAGGCGTGCCGGGTGACTGGCGCAATCAGAAAGAGCATGGCGGCGGTATGATTCTGGACTGGGGTGTACATTTGCTGGATCAGGCATTGCTGATGACCGATGAAAAAATGGTGTCGGTGTATGCGGTAGAGACGCATGTTACCAACGACGAAGTCGACGATGGATTTATCGTCACGCTTCGGACCGAGAGCGGATTGCTTTTCCAGATCGAGGTTGGAACCAGCCACTTTATCCCGTTCCCCCGTTGGTATGTCTTCGGGCAGAATGGCAGCGCTGAAGTGGATTGGGGTTTAAAAGGCAAAATTGTGATGGTATCTGACTGGAAAAATAAAGATGCCGTACCGGTAGTAGCAGGCGCGGGTTTGACGAAAACGATGGCGCCCAGAGACAAAGATTCCATTCGAGAATATCCGTTGCCTGAAATTCATTCGGATGTATTGGATTTCTACCGGAACGTTGTTGCGGTTATTTGGGGTGAACAGCAGTCGCTGATCACACCGGAACAAATGCGCCGGGTGATGCGGCTGATGGAACTGGTATTTGCCTCTGCAGAACAAAATCGGGTGATCGAAGAGCGAATTTAATGGCGCAGAAAACAACTCCGGCTTATTTATAAGCCGGAGTTGTGGTTTTGTGAAAGTAATTAGCAGATCGTAACAACCGGAATCGCTGTAAAACAAGAAGCGGTTCATTCATAATGACATTAAGAAAAGCGCTCTATAGAATTTGTTTCGTTTTCAGCTAATACAATGGCGGTGGCCAGCGTATCGGTGTGACTGATACTGACGCAAAATCTGGTAAAACCGCGCGCCGTTGCAAGGTGCAGCGCCTTGCCGGACAGCTGTAAATATGGCGCTCCCGATTCATTGTGCAGCAGTTGTACCTCTGTAAGGGCAAAGCCCCGGATCCCGGTTCGGATCGCTTTTGAAAATGCCTCTTTGGCGGCAAAGGCGGCAGCATAATGCTGAGGGTGCCGGTTTTGCAGCTCTTGCAGCTCCTGTGTGCCGAAGACCCGCTGGATAAACCGGGGTTGTTCGATAGATTTGGCGATCCGCGGGATTTCCGCTAAATCAATACCCACTGAGAACATCTTTTTGCACCGAACGTGGAATAAATTTTTTCAGGCCGCTCAAAATTTTTTCATTGGGCTGAAAAACTAGCAGCCCGGTTCCGTAACCGTCTTTGCGGATAACGGCGTAATATAACCCTGTATCTTTGAGATTGGCGGGTAAAACTTTAAAGTCAAATTCCCGCTGCGCTAACCGTTGTTTATCAGCGTCATAGCTGCCAAATTCTTCAAACTCCTTACAGGAGGTAGACAGCATTCTGCGGCGCTTGCGTTTGCCCGAAATTTTGTCAATATCCAGAAATCCATTGGTGAGTGAATATTCATATTCAATATTTAATGATAACAGATAAAAATATGCGCCGATGGCGACACCGAAGGCTCCCAACAGAAATAGACTGGAAAAACCGCCCATCAGATGAAAGATAGCGACATACAGCATCAATACAATTACCAGAATGGTAATAATGATAAACATGATGCGCACGGCGGCCTCGGCGCCCCGACGCTTGCGTTTGATGATTTGTTCGAAAAAAACATCCATATATTTCGATTCTATCCTTTCTTTGGATCGTTGCGCTTCTGATTTATAAAAGTATAGCATAAAATTCACACAATTACAATGCAAAAGACTTGAAAAATAACAGGGCAGCGCGTATAATAAAACCTGTCAAGCGGAAACGGAGTGTTGCGTGTGCGGACGGCGGGCATTATAGCGGAATATAATCCGTTCCATAATGGACACCGGTATCAGATTGAGATGTTGCGCCGCCAGGGATTTGAACAGATTGTAATCGCACTGAGCGGCAATTTCGTGCAGCGGGGCGAACCGGCGATTTATGACAAATGGACGCGAACCAGAGCGGCGTTGCTCAACGGTGCGGATCTGGTGGTTGAGATTCCGATACGGGCAGTACTATCCTCTGCGCAGGGGTTTGCGACTGGAGCAGTGGCTGTGTTGGAACAGCTGGGCGTGGTGGATACGTTGTGTTTTGGTTCCGAGTCGGGCGATCTGTCATTGTTGCAGCGTGCCGCGTCGCTGTTGCGGCAGCCGCAGATGCAATATGCATTGCAAAGCCGTTTAAAAACCGGCGCGACTTATGCGGCGTTATTGCAGCAGGCGGTTCAGTCGGTAGACAACGAGTTGGCGGGTGTGCTTTCCGACCCCAATGATACGCTGGGTGTGGAATATTTAAACGCTTTATATAAGATGCACAGCAACATGCAGCCTTACGCGTTGCATAGGCATCATGTTGGACATCATGATCTGGCGTTGCAAGACGGTTTTGCCGCTGCAGCTTTTATCCGATCCTTGATTTATGCGCATACGTCTTATGCAGTATTGGTGCCGGAATCGGCGGCGCCATTGTATGAAGCGGCGCAACCGGCCCGGTTGGAACATGCCGGCAGCGCTATATTGTGGAAGATGCGGCAAATGCGAAAGGATGATTTTGCCCGACTGACCGGTTTATCTGAAGGGCTGCAAAATCGTTTATATGCGGCGGCGAGACAGGCTGGAACATTGGAAACGTTTTATATGTTATGTAAGACAAAGCGCTATACGATGGCGCGTCTGAAACGGTTGACGCTTCAGGCGGTTTTACCGCTACCCGACTTGGCGTCGCCATATATCCGTGTGTTGGGGTTTTCCGCCCGTGGCGAACGGCTGTTAAAAAGCGTTAAGCATAACGCCCGGCTACCGGTGGTGACTTCTTATCGCGGCGCTGTGCATAGAGGACCGGCTGCCCGCGCATACTATGAGCAAACTGCCGCTTGTACTGATTTTTACACCCTTTGTACCGCGCATCCCTGTCCGTGTGGGCTGGAAATGCGGCAGAGTGTAGTGAAAATATAGATTTTATAAGATCGAAAGGATGAGAAAAATGACAGTTACCAAAGATACCATTATCGGCGATGTGTTAGACTTTAACGCAGATGCGGCGCCGTTCTTTCTGGATATGGGCATGCATTGTTTAGGGTGTCCTGCGTCCAGAGGCGAATCCATCGGTGAGGCTTGTCAGGTTCATGGCGTAGATGCTGATGAACTGGTGAAGAAGCTCAACGATTTTCTGTCAAAGTAACAACCTGCCGGCGGGTTGCCGGCAACGGGCTGTGAGGCTGTATTGGCCGCACGGCCCTGTTTTTTAATGGGAGGGTGTTGTGATGATTAAACATGTCGTTTGTTTTAAATTGAAAGAGAACAGTGCGGCGGAAAAACAGCGCACCAAAGAGATGTTGTGTTCGATGCAGGGGAAGGTTCCACAAATTCAGGAGCTGTTTGTAGGCATCGATTTTTTAGAGTCGGAGCGTTCCTATGATGTGATTTTAGAGGTAGTGTTACAGGATCGGGCGGCGTTAGACGCTTATCAGGCAGATCCTTATCATGTATCTGTCGTAAAAAAGCATATGCATCATGTACAGCAGTCCAGCGTCGCAATTGACTGTGAACTGTAGAAATAAAAAAATTGATATGCAAGCGGGAGATAAAGCAGCTGGAGCAAGAGGGATGCAGCTCAACCCGCTAATCCGGCGTTTGGAACAGCCGGCTGATCACTGCATACAGAATCGAAAAAATCCTAATTTATATAGTTTGAACAACGGGTGCCGAAGTCGGCACCCGTTGTTGACCTTTTATTCTATACACAAAAACGGCATCATCAGGGTGATACCGTTTTCTGAAAACATCTGTTATGTTGTCGGATCATATTATGGCAAAACGATTTCCGATGTTCAGTCTTTAAAAATGGACTCAGCATAACGCACGGTGTCCATGGCATCTTTCGCGTATTTATCAGCATGGATCATGTCGGCGTAGGTTTGCGTCAGCACCGCACCGCCTACCACTGTTTTACACCAGGGCGCCTGTTCATGCAGCAGCTGAATGGTTTGTTCCATAGATGGAACGGTTGTGGTCATCAACGCGCTGAGCCCTACCAGCTTGATATGGTGCTGTACGGCGGTGTCAACGATTAACTGTGGTTCTACGTCTTTGCCCAGATCGATCACATGGAAGCCGTAGTTTTCCAGCAGCACTTTTACAATATTTTTACCGATATCGTGGATATCGCCTTTTACTGTCGCTAAAATAATGGTGCCTTTTTGCTGCTTCGGTTCGTCGGACTGCATAACCTGTTTTGCCGCTTCAAAGGCCTGTTTTGCTGCTTCGGCACTCATCAGAAGCTGTGGCAGAAATACGATGCCTTGTTCAAATCCTTTGCCTACTGTGTCCAGTGCAGGGATAATGTGTCCGTTGATCAGCTCTAATGGCGGCAGGGATTGTAACATTGCTTTTGCCAACTGCCCGGCATTTTTCTGCAGGCCGTGTATGATTGCCTTAGACAGCTCAGACAGCCCGTCCTCGCGCAGCCCGGCGCTGGATTTGGATGTAGGTACGGCTGCAGACGCGGTTGCGGTGGGTGTTGGGGTAAGCGTGGTGGCGAAGCGGATATAATCCGCACAGTTGGGATCTTGACCTGACAGCGCCAGAAAAGCGTAATAAGCTTTCATCATCTCTGTAGAGTAAGGATTCATAATGGCGCAATCCAGCCCGTTTTGCAGCGCAAGTGCAAAAAATGCGGCGTTGATGATCTCTCGATTGGGCAGCCCAAAAGAGATATTTGAAACACCCAGACTGACCCGCAGCCCCAGCTCATGTTTGATGCGGTAAACAGTCTGCAGGGTGGTAACCGCGGAAGTAGTATCAGAGCTGATGGTCATCGCCAGCGGATCAACGATGATGTCCCGCGGGGCGATGCCGTATTCTGCGGCCCGATTCAGGATGGTTTTGGCGATTTGAACCCGGCCGTCGGCTGTTTCTGGAATACCTTGTTCATCCAGTGTCAGCGCGATGACTGCGCCGCCATATTTTTTGACCAGTGGAAAAATTGCATCCATACTTTCTTGTTTGCCGTTGACCGAATTGATCAGCGGTTTTCCGTTATAGATGCGCATCGCGCGTTCCATCGCCTTGGGATCGGAGGTATCCAACTGCAGCGGCGCATCGGTTACGCCCTGCACTTCCTGTACCACTTCACGCAGCAAAGTGGGTTCGTCGATTTCCGGCAGGCCGATATTTACATCTAAGATCTGGGCGCCGGCCTGTTGCTGCCTGACTGCTTCCTCCAGAATATAGTCTAATCGATGTTCCCGCAATGCCGCCTTCAGCCTGGGTTTACCGGTGGGGTTGATCCGTTCACCAATTAAAATCGGTTGTTCGCCGATTTTTACCGCATGTGAATAGGAACTGACCAGCGTATGGTCTTTAGGGGTGATGGGCGCGGGGCGCATCTGCGAGGTGGCCTGTACCAGTGCGGCGATATGGGCCGGTGTTGTGCCGCAGCAGCCGCCGACAATCCGCGCGCCGCTTTGCACCATGCGCTTCATGGAGGCGGCGAATACTTCAGGAGAGCATTCATACACTGTTTGACCGTTTACCATCTGCGGCAGGCCGGCGTTGGGATTGACGATCAGCGGAACAGAAGCATAAGCGGCCAAAACCGGAACAATCTGTTCCATCTGTTCCGGGCCCAGGCCGCAATTCAGCCCCAGTGCGTCTACGCCCAGTCCCTCCAGCAGCGCGACCATCGCAGCGGGATCTGCGCCGGTCATCAGTTGCATATTCTGATCGTATACGTTGGTGACAAATATCGGCAGGTTGGAATGCTCTTTGGCGGCCAATACCGCTGCCTTGGTTTCATAGGCGTCGTTCATCGTTTCGATCAAAATCAGATCTGCGCCGCTGCGCACACCGCATTTTACCACCCGGGCATACAGATCAACAGCATCCTCAAAATGCAGTTCGCCCAGTGGACGCAGCAGTTTGCCGGTTGGCCCCAGATCCAGTGCAATATAGGCCTGTTTGCCAGCAGCGGTTATGGCTGATTTCGCAATCAAAACGGCGGCTTCGGTGAGCTGTTCTACCGAATACGAACCATTGTCTGGAAATTTCAGGCCGTTTACGCCAAAAGTGTTGGTGGTGAGAATATCGCTGCCGGCCTGCAGATAATCCAGATGTACCTGCCGGACCCGATCAGGGTGTAGAATATTCCAGGTCTCCGGGAGTTCTCCGGGAGCCAGTCCGGCTGCCTGAAACATTGTGCCGGTTCCGCCGTCAAAATAGAGCAACCCCTGTTGCAGGCGATCCAGTAATTGCGGCATAAAAAAACCTCACTTTCGGTTAGGTGTTATATTTTATACATACAGTCAGTTTGTTCACAGGCGGCACAGCCGGCTTTAGAAGCTCTGGGCCGGTCTGAGACGCCGATGACTGCCGATACCGATTTGGTGGGCAGCATCATACAGGAATCGGTCAGATAAATGCCCGCTTTTCTGTGGGCGTCCAGCGCATTTAAAAGCTGCGGCTGTATAGCAATCGGAAAGTCGCCATAACCCGCGCTGAAGCGGGGGCGTAAAAACCGGTTGTTTTTTTCGGCGATCGCGCGAACCTGTTCATTAAGCAGGTTGCACCAGCCTTCAATAGCGGCGGAGCCCAGTGCATCCAGTATCAGCGCGCGGGACGGCTGCAATTTGCCGTATTTCGCAATCAGACGATCGGTGCCGGTGCCAATCGTGGCGGCAAATAATACCGCTCGGTCGCAGCCGGAAAGGTTTTTAGACAGATCCCGGCTTTTGATCTGTAAAAATCCAAAATCAATTTCGTCATCCCGAACGGAGATGGAAATTTCGCTCAGACAGGCGGTATAGTTAACCGCATTTTTCAGTTCATTGACACAGTCTTGTATCAGTGCGGACGTCTGTTGATCTGGTTGCGCGTGTTTATATCCCATATAACGCAACGCCTCGGCAATGTCGATGCAGACATCGTCCGGGGCTGCTGTTCTGGTGATGATGGATAAAGCCAAACCGCCCAGTCCTTTCGCGGAAGATTCTTGATCCGCCGGCTATTACAAAATTTCAGAGAGGTTTTGCTGAATTTTTGCAGCGACTTCCGGCTTGTTCATGGAATAAATATGAACGGCATTGACGCCATTGGCAAACAGATCGATGACCTGTTCGGTGGCATAGGCGATGCCTGCCTGCTGCATGGCGGCGGGGTTAGAACCATAACGGTCTACAATCTGTTTGAAACGCTGGGGCAGATAGGTGCCGGAAAGCTGGCAGATACGTTTAATCTGTTTGGCGTTGGTTACCGGCATGATGCCGGCGACAACCGGAACCACAATGCCGGCTTCGCGGATTTTATATAAAAAGTTATATAAAATATTATTGTCAAAAAACATCTGAGTCGTCAGAAAATCGCATCCCGCATCAATTTTTTGTTTGAGATAACGCAGATCATCAGAAAAATTATCAGATTCAACATGTCCTTCCGGATAGCAGGCGCCGCCGACGCAGAAATCGCTTTGGCGTTTGATATCGGCAATCAGATCACTGGCGTGTGTATAGTCCCATCCCGCGGGGTCCCCGGCGTTTTCAGGAATATCGCCGCGAAGCGCCAGCACATTTTCAATGCCCTGTTGCTGCATCTCTGCCAACTGCCGACTTACAGAATCTCTGGTTGCACAAACGCAGGTTAGATGCGCCAGCGGCGTAACGCCGAACTGGTGCAGGATATTAGATGCAATGGATACGGTATATTTGCTGGTGGAGCCGCCGGCACCATATGTAACGCTCATATAAGCGGGATGCAGCGCTGCAATTTCATCGACTGCATGATGAACGCTGGAGAAGTTGGAACTGGTTTTCGGCGGAAACACTTCAAAAGACAGCGTGGGTGTTCCTTTGTTAAATAATTCAGTCAGTTTCATAAGATCTGTTCCTTTCGTAGAAACCGGCAGCCGTTGTCTGCGGTTGAATTTGTGATATGACAGCAGAACAAAATTGTCGTTATATAACGAAAAAAGAATATGTTTATTATACGTCGGATGAAACCGCCCTGTCAATGTTATTTTCACAATTGCAGCGCAGCGGAAAAGTTGTTTGTAGCGATATTAGAACATTCTATAAAATAAAACTGGATTATTGAACTGCTTATATGGTATGATATTGCATATAGCGTTTTGCATTTGGTTGCGCTTGCTGTAACATGTGGCGGATCTCGCGCGGCAGCAGGTATAGCCTTGTAATGTTAATTTGCGTGCCATGGACAATGAATGGTTGATTTGAAACGCGGGGCAGATTAAAAAGGAGTTTTGCTGTATGCAGCAGGAATACAGGCGATTAACAGAGATTTGTCAGACAATTCGGCAGTATACAACGGCGCACCCGAAGATCGCGGTGGTGTTGGGATCAGGACTGGGTGGCTTTGTACAACAGTTACGGGTGCATACAGAGCTTGCATTTGCACAGCTGCCGCATGTTCCGACATCTACTGTGCCCGGTCATGCGGGACGGTTGTTGTTTGGCTCTGTGGGCGATACAGAAATTGTATTGATGCAGGGCCGGACCCATTATTATGAGGGCTATAGTATGCAGCAGGTCGTTCGGCTGATTCGGGCGCTGGGAATGTTGGGTGTTGAGATTTTGCTGCTGACCAACGCGGCAGGCGGGATCAATATGCAGTATCATCCGGGAGAATTTATGTTGCTGTCTGGACAGATTGCGAGCCTGGTGCCGTCTCCGCTGCGAGGCGTAAATATGGAAGAACTGGGACCGCGATTCCCGGATATGACAAATATTTATGATGATATGCTGCAAAAAATTGCGCTGGATGCCGCGCACCGGCTGCATATAACGCTGCATCAGGGTGTTTACATTCAAACTGCCGGACCACAATATGAAAGTCCGCAGGAAATTTTGATGTATCGAACATGGGGCGCAGATGCGGTTGGAATGAGCACGGCGGCGGAAGCGATTGCCGCCCGGCATATGGGCATGCGGGTATGCGGTATCAGCTGTATTTCCAATCTGGCGGCGGGTCTTGGCAGTATGCCGTTGTCTCATTCCGAGGTGCAGCAGACGGCGGATCGCAGCGCTGCAGATTTTGCAAGATTACTGGACGCACTGATTTCTGATTTTTCGAAAACCGTGCAAACAAAATAGGTGTTAATTGTACAGTGTATGACGTGGCCGGGACCTGGCGTTGACTTGTATGGCGGATTCTGTTATAATACTTTTACATTTGCGCCGGCAGGCGGGAAGGCGGGATATGGTTTGATCAGTGTGATTGTGCCGGTATACAATTGCGAGGCATATCTGGCAGTGTGTATCGAAAGTGTATTAAACCAGCGGTATTCCGATTTGGAACTTCTTTTGATAGATGATGGTTCCTCTGACCGTTCCGGGCAGATTTGTGACACATATGCCCAGAAAGATGGGCGGGTTCGGGTGTTTCATACAAAAAATTACGGTGCGTCACACGCCCGAAATGTCGGGCTGGAACAAGCTCAGGGAGAATGGATTGGGTTTGTTGACAGCGATGACGCGGCAGATTCGTTTTTGCTTGAACGGCTGTATAACGGTGCAGTACAGGCCGACGCAGACAGTGCACTGTGTGGTTATACTGTGTGCGGACCGGATTTGAAACCGCTGTCGTCGGGCGCACATATAGAGCAAAAGCAACAGATACTGACTGGCGCCCAGGCGTTGGCCGGCGTATTTTCCGATCCATATTATCGAACCAGGCAAGGCTATTTATGGAATCGGCTGTTTAAAGCGGCTGTTATTCAGGAGCATCAGATTCGCTTTGATACAGATGTGGTTTTTTCAGAGGACAAGCTGTTTATCTGCCGCTGTTTGCTGCATTGCCAGCGGATTTTCTATACGACTGCGCCGTTGTATCGGTATCGAACCAACCCGGTAAGCTTAACCAAGGCCGGCGGTTATTTAAGAGGCGCCAGAGATGAGTTGCGGGTATTTCAGTTGCTGCAGGATGAAATCTGCGCCGATGAGCAGGTGAAGGCGGCGCTATATGGTTGGCATATTCACAACTGTATTGCCCGGTTATATACCATGTTGCGGGAACGGTCCGATGACCAGGAACTGCACGATCTGCTGTTTGCACAGCTTCGGCAGGCTGGAAGACTAACATCCTATAAAGAGGTACTTGGCGTCAGACAGCGTTGGTTCGGGCGGATTTACCGCCGCATTCCGCGGCTGATCCGACGGCTGTGCGGCATGCCGTTTTAGCATGGATAGATGTGAATGCATGATGAAAAAAGGAGGTGCCGGCGACTGATGAAATCCATTCGGGTCAATACGTTTTATAATTTACTGAAGACAACGTTGTCGCTGGTTTTCCCGCTGATTTCGTTTGCCTATACCTCTCGGATTTTAGAGGCAGACGGCCTGGGAAAAATTCAGTTTTCTCAGTCGATTATTACTTATTTTACACTGATCGCGATGCTTGGCATTAAGAATTATGGTACAAGAGAGGGGGCGAAGCGTCGCGAAAATAAGGAACAGCTCAGTCAGTTTACCTGTGAGATTTTTGTTCTGAATATGCTGTCTACTGCGGTTTCTTACCTGCTGTTTTTTGTGTCGTTGCTGGTGGTTCCAAAGTTTCATGATTATCAGAGTCTGCTGTTGATTTTCAGTGTGATGATTGCGTTTACCAGCATGGGTATGGAATGGCTGTATGGTGCGCTGGAGGAATATCGCTATATTACACTGCGTTCACTGGCGTTTCAGCTGATTTCAATTGTGCTGTTGCTGACACTGGTCAAGAGCAAGCAGGATCTGTATATTTACGCATGGATTTTGTGCTTGTCTTCAGTAGGGTCGAACCTGTTGAATTTAATTCATGCCAGAAAATTTTTGGTGATAAAAAAATATAAGCTGCACTTTAAGCGTCATATCAAGCCGATTTTGATTTTATTTGCGATGGAATTGTCCATTTCGCTTTACAGCAATCTGGACTCCACAATGCTTGGATTTATGACGAACGATTGGGAGGTTGGACAGTATTCTGCTGCCGTGAAAATTAATCACGTTTTGGTGAGCGTGATGTGCTCGGTGGGCGTGGTGCTGCTGCCACGGTTGTCTTATTATTTTGAAAAAAAGATGATGAATGAATTTAACGCGGTAGCCAAGCGGGCATTTAACTGCCTGTTGTTGTTGGCGGTTCCGTCCGCACTGGGACTGATTGTGCTCAGCGCGCCAACGATCCGGCTGTTCAGCGGTGCCGGTTACGATGCCGCTGTGCCGACAATGATGATCATGGCGCCGGTGGTGGTTGTGATTCCATTGAATACGCTGATTAACAGCCAGTTGTTGCTGCCGATTGGTAAAGAAAAATGGGCGCTGGCCTCTACCTGTACCAGCGCCGGGGTGAATTTGTTGTTTAATTCGCTTTTGATCCCACTGCTGCAGCGAAATGGTGCGGCAATCGGGACGATCATGGCCGAAACCAGCGGTTTAGTTGTCTGTTTGTTGCTAGCCCGCAAAAAGTTTGCAATTAGAGATTTTTTTACTCGATGTTGGCAGTATATTGTGGCGGCTCTGCCGATTTTGCCAATCGGATGGCTGTTGCAGCAATACATTTCCAACGGGATTTTGTTTATTATCGTCACAATTGCGGTGAGTGTGGCGGTTTACTTTACGCTATTAATGCTGATGAAAAATGAGACCTGTCGATTTTTATGGGGAGAAGGGATGGCCTATCTGCGGCGTTTTCGGAAAAAATAGTGTTTTTAAACAAGTCCGCCTATTTTGTCAGCGTTCCACCATCGGTTTTCAGCAACAACAGAATATTTTCTTCCTGTAGTGTGTCGGTATTGACATAGACCAGAATATCTTCGTCATTTTGTCCTTTACAGGTGAACTCATAACATAGGATTTCCTGCGTGGAGTTTAAGTTGATCAGCGCCAGCGCCCCGGATTGCACAGTCAGTTCGGGGCTTAATATTGCCTGGGCGTCCTGTATACTATTTTTCGGGGCAGGCAGCTCCCGTGCGGTATGGTTCATGATAAAGCCCCGGGCTTCTAGGTTTTCGATCCGTCCGTTATCCAGTGCGACGCCGACCTTAATCAGGTCGCTGTAACAGATTACGCCATCCTGCTGGTAAGCAAAATTGGCGACACAAATATTATCGCTGATCATATAATAGCTGCTGGCAAAGGCCAGGCCGGTTTGCTGTTGCAGATATTCCAGTGCGGTTTTGACAGCCTGCTCGGCAGAGATAGAGGCTTCAGATACCGTTCTGCCCGAAGAAATATATAAACAGCCGCCACCTTCTTTGGTAATGGCAATGGTACGGTCTTCACAGGTAAACAGAAAGGCGGGGGTCACACTGTCTTCGTCACCGGCGTCAGACAGTGCAGAGGTGTCGCAGTTGAGATATTTTGCAGCGATCTGACGGGCTTCGGTTCGGCTGATGGTCAGCTTGTCCTTGGTAAACTGCGGAACTGCCCGGTCAATATGATCGGAAAAGGGACCGTCGTAAATCAGTGTTGGGTAAGCGGTCACAGTCTGGGCGATGTTTTCTGTAGCTTGATAAATTGCCGAGAGCGAAGGATCAGACATACCGCTTACGACATAGGCGATTTCATTTTTCCATAATGCCGAATCACTGAGCAGTGCATTCATATCGTTGATTTTATCTGAAAGCTGTAACGCATATGTTTGTAACTGCCGCAGGTTGTCCCGGTCAGAGTCGGAAATTTCCTGCCCGGCAGAGGCTTTGCGGGATAGGGACAGGGAATAGTTGCCTACCTGAGATAGAAAGCGGAACATACCGGCGGAATGGTCATTGGATACAGGAAGAACTGATAAACAGTTTTTGGCAGACCCAGCCTCTTTAAACAACTGTGCCGACAGCGCAGATAACTGCGTGGGGGTTGAAACATAAAGTTCTTTTTCCAGTGTGGTATGAATGTTGATCAAATAGTTGGATAGATCAGATAATGCTTCGGCATAGTGATTTTGCAGATTTTGACGGTACAGAGCAGTATAATACCGGCTTTGTCCGGCCCATGCGCATAACGCGACGATTACTGCGGCGGCAAAGCTGATGATGCGAATCATAACGCGCTTGGAAACTGTTATATGCATAAAAATTCTCCTTTGAATATTCTTTTTTTAGTTTGGCATAACCACTGACAAATTATACGAAAAAGGATGTAAAGGTTTTTGCGCATGGACAACGTGTAAGGCGCATTTTTTCGTAAAAAATATGATATAACATGCCAAATATCGGGATCAGTCGCAACTGTATCAGATCTGATTGCAAAAACCAGGCGAACTGTGGTATAATAACCGCAAAGGCGGTTATTATACGCTGCGCGGGGCATTATGAGCATGTTTGCTCGCTGCCGGGGCGGCAACCGCAAGCATATGGCAACCAGTGATCTGCCATCATATTGATTGTCATTCCACGGCCTTTAATACTATTCGCTCGCAACTGCGCATAAAATGTAGCAACTTATTATCAGATGGGAGCGTACAGCGATGCGGATGGCCCGGCGAATGTTATGTGTTTTTTTGACGGGGCTGTGGGCGATATGCCCGATGCAGATGGTGTCGGCGCAGCAGGCGCCGTTGGAAATTCTGGTAGACGCCGGACACGGCGGGGTAGACGGCGGCGCTGTAGCGTCAGACGGCACATTGGAAAAAGACCTGAATTTGCAGATTGCCCTGAAGGTTGCCGCATGGCTGCGGTTGTTGGGGTTTCGGGTTACCATGACCAGGGAAACCGATTGTTCTATTCATGATGAGAGCGCGCAGACGATCCGGCAGAAAAAAGTCAGCGATATTAAAAACAGGTTAAAACTGTTGGAAGAATCACAGGCTGATCTGCTATTAAGCGTTCATCAGAATATGTATGGACAATCACGTTATCGGGGCACACAGGTATTTTACGGCGGCGGCAATACCTGGTCGAAACCGGCGGCCCAAAGTGTGCAGCAGAGTGTTCAGAAGCTATTGCAGCCGGAGAACACTCGGCAGGTTAAGCAAACTACCAAAAGTATTTATTTATTATATCATGCGACCAAGCCGGCGATATTGGTAGAGTGCGGTTTTTTATCAAATGCCGATGAGCTGGGGCTGCTCAAGCAGGAAGATTACCAGCGGCAATTGAGTTTTTGTATTGTCTGCGGCATTTTGGATTATCAAAATATAAAGGGATGATGTGATTTGGCGAAGCCAAAAACAGTGTATGTTTGCAGCGCGTGCGGCAACGTCAGTGTAAAATGGCAGGGACGTTGCCCGGACTGCGGCGGATGGGATACCTATGTGGAACAGGTACAGTCGCCGGCAGCGCAGCCGATGATAAAAACGGCGCCGGGCCGGCGTGTACAAGCTGTAAAGCTTCAGGAGATTGCGGCTGGTGATGAGAGCCGGTATACCACCGGGTTATCGGAATTAGACCGTGTGTTGGGCGGCGGACTGGTCAAAGGTTCGCTGGTATTGCTCAGCGGTGATCCCGGTATTGGAAAATCGACAATTTTATTGCAGATGTGCGGCCAGATGGGGCAGCATCTGCAGATTTTGTATGTCTCTGGTGAAGAATCTCAGCGGCAGCTGAAACTGCGGGCGCAGCGACTGGGCGTCAATCCGGAGCATTTGCTGATCATGACTGAGACCGATGTGGAGACCGTCAATGATTACATTATATCGAACCGACCTGATCTGGTGCTGGTGGATTCGATCCAAACCATGTGTCTGCCAAGTCTGAATTCTGTTCCCGGCAGCATCGCACAGGTGCGGGAATGTACAAATGCGTTTTTGCATACGGCCAAGAGCATGGAAATCCCGATGATTCTGGTGGGGCATGTGAACAAAGACGGCGCGATTGCCGGCCCGAAGGTATTAGAGCATATCGTAGATGCCGTCTTGTATTTTGAAGGCGAAAAAAACATGAGCTGTCGGATTTTGCGTGCAGCAAAAAATCGATTTGGATCCACCAATGAAATCGGAATGTTTGAAATGGCGGACAACGGCTTGCGTCAGGTGTTAAATCCCTCTGCAATGCTGATTTCCGGCCGGCCCAAAAATGTTCCCGGAACCTGTGTGGCGTGTGTGATGGAGGGTTCCCGGCCAGTGTTGGCAGAGGTGCAGGGGCTGGTTGCGAAAACTGCGTTTGGAAATCCAAGACGGACGGCGACCGGCTTCGATTTCAACCGGATGAATCTGCTGCTGGCAGTTTTGGAAAAACGCGGAGGTTATTATTTTTCAGGCGCGGACGCCTATGTGAATGTCGCCGGCGGGTTGCGGCTGGATGAACCCGCGGCTGATCTGCCGGTGGCGCTGTCGCTGATTTCCAGCTTGAAAGATGCGGTGTTGAGCGAACAGGTTGTGGCTTTTGGCGAGATCGGGTTGGCCGGGGAGATCCGGGCCGTTTCAAATGCGGAAGGCCGAATATTGGAAGCGGCGCGGTTGGGTTTTACAAAATGCATTTTACCGATTCACAATGTGAAGGGGCTGTCTCAAAAGGCGGCCGGCGCAATGGAAATCATCGGTGTACGTACGCTGCGTAAGGCGTTTGAGGCTGCAATGCAGTAAATATCAGAAAATCGCGGCATTTGCCGGGCAATCAGGCCGGCGGATGCCGCGATTCTTTATGTGAAACGGCGGGGGGATTCCGCTTTTTTAAATAGTGTGGGCACCGGCCGTCGGCGCAGCAGGCGCTTGCCGCCACCTTTAATCCGCATAAGCCCTCTTTCTGATGGGTGCAATCCAGGGAACAGGGAATCATTGTGCGCCTCCATTTTTAACAAAATAGATACTTTCATTGTAACCGTGATATCTGCGTTTATACAGAAAATAAATCGAATATTCCGATATGAATCTGCCAAAATAACAAATGAATACAGAAAGGGCGGGTTGCATTGAAAAAATGGTGTTTTCTGGTGGCGTTTTGTATACTTACAGCTTCAATTCTGATCCCCAGCGCGGTCACGGCTTCGGTGCCGGTGGTGGAAACATATACGGTGAAACCACAGAACTTTGATGTGCAGGTGTCTGCGTCCGGTTTAATCGAACAGACAAATACGGTGGTGGTGACGGCTACACAGGCTGGGAATATCCGCTCCATATTTGTGAAGATTGGAAGCAGTGTACAGCCTGGAGACCGTCTGGTAGAGATGGAAGACGGCAGCGTTCTTACCGCAGAGCAGGCCGGAACGGTAGAGACCATTGCACGCTCCGGCGGATCGGTGGCGGCAGGGGAGACGATCCTGTCAATGGTAGACACCGCATCTTTAGCGGCTCGGATTAAAATTGGTGAGGATGTCATCGCAGATGTCCAGATCGGCCAGACGGTGGAGTTGACCGGAAGCGGTTTTAAAGATCTTGTTTATACCGGTAAGATTCAAAGCATCAGCGCAGTAGCACAGGTAGCAAGCAGCACTGCGCAGACAACAGTGGAGGCGGTTGTGCAAATCGATGATCCTGATGCACGGCTAAAGCCCGGTTTTACAGTAAAAGCACGCATCACAACTGCCACTATACCGGAGGCAATCATTGTACCGGCAGATTGTGTGCAGCAGGATGCGGATAATATTGAATTTGTATATGTATTGGAAAACGGACAGGCCGTTCGTCGCCAGGTGACGACAGATTTTCTGACCGCGGATGGACTGATTATCAAAGAAGGGCTGCAAGCAGGAGACGAGCTGGTTTTGGATGCATCCAGAACGCTCGGACAAGCGCAACAGGTTGCGGTAATTGTAAAAGGGGCGCAATGACATTGATTGTTCTTGCATGGAAAAATTTGCGGCGCAAAGGGTTGCGTACGCTGTTGACAATGTTGGGGATTGCCATCGGCGTGGCGTCGGTGGTATTGATCTCGTCAGTGGGTACGCTGGGGACAAAAGCCGTCAACAACGAGTTGGACAGCCTGGGGCTCAATGGAATTTCTGTCAGCGCACAGGCGGATGCACCGGCGCTGGATGATATAGATTTACAGATGGTGCGCAATGTGCAGCAGGTAGAACAGGCGATGCCGATATTGACCCAGAATGGTGTAATACAGACTTTTGCGGCGCAACAGCAGGTCATGCTGTGGGGGATTGACGCCGGCGCAAAACAGGTGCTGTCGGTGGAAATTTTATACGGAAGAATATTCACGGATTCGGATATTCGCGCAAAAGCCTCGGTGTGCCTGTTAGATGAAAAATTGGCCCAGCAGCTTTTCGGCAGGGAAAACGTAGTGGGAAAGACTGTAACACTGCCGTTGGGGAACCTTCGTGAGCAATATACGATTGTGGGCATTACCCGCGCAGGAAGCGGCATTTTGCAAAGCCTGGCTGGGGATATGGTGCCGTTGTTTGCCTATCTGCCATATACGACGATGCAGCAGGCGGTCGGCAGCAGTGCTATCGGGCAGATCGCCGTAAAAACCGAGCAGGGAGCAGATGTAGCACAGGTATCAGCCAATATTTCCGCAGTGCTGCAGCAAAGCAGGGGCAGCGATGAGATCAAAACCGAAAATCTTGCAAAACAACGGGATAAACTCAGCAATCTGTTACAGATTGTGACGGTGGTGCTGTCGGCAATCGGCGCCATTTCACTATTGGTATCCGGACTTTCGATCATGACGGTGATGTTGGTGTCGGTGGGAGAACGAACGCAGGAGATCGGTGTGAAAAAGGCGATCGGCGCCGGATTTTTCTCGATTTTTGGTGAGTTTTTGGCAGAGGCGTTGACCATTTGTACGATTGGCAGTATAATAGGAGCGGCTGCCGGTCTGGGCATCGGGTTTCTAGCCGCTTCTTCTATGGATCTTCAGATGACGGTAGAGCCGCGTGCGGTTGTCATTGCAATATTGGCGGCCGTTATATCCGGTGTGGTATTTGGGCTGTATCCTGCTTGTAAGGCGGCTCGGCTCAAACCGGTGGATGCGCTGAATTGCGAATAGAGACATACAGTCATACAGGAGGAACGCGTGTGTTTTGTGTGATAAGCGGCAGCTACCCACAGATTCCCGCCTTGGAGCGGTTGGGCTTTGAAGTTTTGCGGGTGCCGCCCAACCGGTCTGTAGATACGCCGGTGTCGGATCATGCAGATATCCAGTTGTGCAGGATCGGCAATACCGTATTCGTTGCGGCGGAACAGCCGGCGCTGGCCGATGCGATCCGGCGACGGGGCTATCGGGTGCGGATGCTTCGTCAGCAATTATGCGGGATATATCCGGGCGACTGTTTATTGGAGTGCGCCGTGATCGGACATTGTGCATTGCTGCATCCCGGTGCCGTTGCGCCGGAAGTACAGGAATATGTGCAGCAACAGGGCTATCTGATCGTTCCGGTCAGGCAGGGATATGCCCGTTGTGCGGTGCTGCCCGTTGGGACAGATATGGTAGTTACAGCGGATCCCGGCATTGCCGCCGCGTTGCGGCAGATTGGAATAGAGCTGTTGTTGATTCGTTCGGGCGGGATCAGCCTGCCAGGATATGATACCGGGTTTATCGGGGGTTGCGGCGGTATGCCGGATCCACATACGCTGATTGTCAGCGGCGATTTGCGGCAGCATCCGGATTATGAGCAGATACATATGGTTTTACAGCAGCGGCGGATCACGCTGTATTGTCTGCCCGGCCCACTGACAGATGTGGGTGGATTGCAGTTTTTTTGTTGAAAATGCTAGTTGCAAAGCACTTTTTTTGTGCTATAATAATTACATTATTGATTATGCGTCTGCTATTGTTTGTATAATCAATGATAATTTTGCTGCTGTTCAGGCGTTAAAAAGGATGATAGATATGGAAATCAAGGTTGAACTGGCAAAGACTTTAAAACAGAAACCCACAGATGAGAGCAAACTGGGTTTCGGCTCTATTTTTACCGATCATATGTTTGTGATGCCCTATGACGGGGGGCAGGGTTGGCATGATCCGAAAATTATCCCTTATGGCCCGATTGCGCTGGAGCCGTCGGCCATGTGCCTGCATTACGGGCAGGAGGTTTTTGAGGGGATGAAAGCCTATCGTACCGCATCGGGGGATATCCGTCTGTTCAGACCTGAAAAAAATATGGCGCGGCTGAATTCTTCCAACGATCGGCTGTGTATTCCACCGATTGACGAGGCATTTGCCGTTCATGCGGTAAAGGAACTGGTCGGAATTGATAAAGACTGGGTACCGCATCAAGAGGGAACATCGTTATATATTCGCCCGTTTATTATTGCGATTGATCCGCATGTGGGCGTGCATCCGGCCAAGCATCTGCTGTTTATGATCATTCTGTCTCCGGTAGGGGCGTATTATCCGCAGGGGCTTGATCCGGTAGATATTTATGTTGAGAATCAATATGTGCGTGCTGTAAGAGGCGGTATGGGTTTTGTCAAGACCGCTGGGAACTATGCGGCGTCTTTAAAAGCACAGGAAGAAGCGGAAAAACAGAATTATACGCAGGTGTTGTGGCTGGACGGCGTGGAACGTAAATATATTGAAGAAGTCGGCACGATGAATGTGTTTTTCGTAATCGACGGCGAAGTGGTTACACCGTCGTTGGATGGTTCGACTTTGCCGGGCATCACCCGGATGTCGTCTATTGAACTGATGCGTTCCTGGGGTATGCAGGTCACCGAGCGTAAGCTGTCGATTGAAGAGGTTTATGAAGCGGCACAAAACGGCAAACTGGACGAAGCGTTCGGCACCGGTACGGCCGCGGTCATTTCACCCATTGGCTCGCTAAAGTGGGGCGACAAAATGATGCATATCAACGACGGCAAAATCGGGCCGATTTCGCAGCGGTTATATGATGAACTGACCGGCATCCAGTTTGGCACAAAACCGGATCCGATGGGCTGGACGGTCTCGATTTTTGATTGATTCGGCGCGTTGCAGAGTCGATCAGGTTTGGTACATTATGATCATTTAATCATTGCATCTTGCTTAAAAGCGTGAAAGCAGTAGTTTTATTGTGATATCATAGTCGAAAACAAAGATCTCATGATTGAGTTCTGTGTTTTTTGTTGTAAAAAA
>CALWVA010000007.1 GCA_944384875.1 uncultured Clostridia bacterium | reverse complement strand
AGTTTTCGTTAGAAAATTATCGTTTCTTTTTAACTCTTTTCTCTTGTTATTGATAGGAAACAACTGAATATTTTTATTTGCTTCATCATCTCACTATATGATTGAAATTTTCTCTATCAATAAGTTGTTGGATTCGTATTTTTAATAAGATATACTGTTAATAGAAAGAGGCGCTGCTTTCATAATTATGAAGGAGGGATCATATGAGGCTCAAGATTGGTGAAACAATCAAATATTTGAGAAAAGAAAAGAATATTACACAGGAGGAACTCGCGGATTTCCTTGGCATTTCTTACCAATCCGTATCGCGTTGGGAAACTGGCGTGTGTTACCCGGATCTGGAATTGCTCCCTGTAATGTCGGATTTTTTCGGTGTGACCGTAGATAAGCTTCTCGGAGTCGATGAAAATGTCGAGCAGGAAAAGGTCGCACAATATCTGCTCCGTTTTCAGGAAGCGATCAGCCAAGGAAAAGTTTATGACTGCATTGCGATTGCGCGAGAGGGCGTTGCAGAATACCCGAACAACTTTGCGTTATTGAATAAATTGATGCACGCATTATTTATTGCGGGAGATGATGATAGCAACATTCCCGAATGGAAAGAAAACATGGAAAAGTACGATGCGGAAATTACTGCCTTGGGTGAAAGAATAATGAAATATTGTCCGGACCAGGATATTCGCCTTGAGGCAACCGCCAGACTTGCTTTCAATCACTGCGAAATGGGAAGAAAGGAAATTGGCAGAACTATTTATGAATCCTTGCCATCGGCTGAATTCTGCAAAGAAAATCAAATGTGGTGGAGTTTGGCTGATAGTGAAAAGCTTCCTTATTTGAGAAATAGAATAAAACAAGGCTATGAAGGATTAAAAAACTCTATCTGGTTGTTGGCAAATTCCGGTTGTATTTCGGATGAGCAATCCATTATTGCAATAAAAAAGGTATTTGAGCTTGAAAAAATTGCGTATGACAACACCGTCACGCCGGATAGCTGGGGTGCGGCCAAGCTGCAATTGGATCTTGCAAAGCTATATGCAAGACTTGATAACAATTCAAAGGCTGTCGAGCATCTAAAAATCGGAGCAATAGCTGCCAAAGCGTTTGACAAACGCCCTGAAGAACAATTTTTTTCCAGCATATTACTCGGCGATATAACTGACAAGAAAATTGATTTTGAAACATCGGACACAAGAACTCTTTGCGAGATTATGCACGATAAATGGCTGCCATCTCCAGAGTTTGATCAACTTCGCAATACGAATGAATTCAAAGAAATTGTAAACATTCTGTGCTGATCCACTAGAGGGTCAAATCTTCCATCCGAAACCGTAAAAATATCTTTTTTATGCGGCTTTCACACGTCGGAACGAGTTGCGCTCGTTCCGATTTTTATTTTATAAAAATTAGTCACCTGCTCCACTGTTCCTCCTTTCCGCAAAAGGCACGCTCGGCTCACCTGTTCGGTTGCAAGCGCCCGCATAACGGTTCGTTGTCGCTACCAACCTTTTGCGGGTTTGAGTCCATATCCAAATTTTATGGTGGCATCTTTTTATTACCTTTTGACAAACAAAGTATAGTTTAAGCAATGCTTGGACTATACTTTGTTTTCGTCACGAACATTATATATTCAGTGCCTTTTATTTGAAAGGACGCTGCTTTGCATCGGTTTTGTGTATTTTTGAAACTTTGGGACGCTTGCCTGTTAAAAAAGTGTTTATAGCAGGCGGATAGTTGTTGTATTTCAAAGGCTTTTGTGGTAAAATATTTTAATAATTGCATTTGTTGTGAGAGGATTGTTGGAGAATATGGTAGCAGTCAACGAATATCGGACGCATGCCTGTGGCGAATTGGGCGAACAGGATATTGGCAGCGAGGTGCGCGTCGCCGGCTGGGTGGAGAATATCCGGGATCATGGCGGCATTCTGTTTTTGGATTTGCGGGATCAGACCGGCACGCTGCAGATTGTTCTGAAAGATGAAACGATGATGAAGGGCGTCGCGCGGGAAAGCGTCGTTTCCATTTCCGGCGCGGTGGTGCAGCGGGATGAAGAAACCTATAACCCGAAGATCGCCACCGGGACGATCGAGGTCAAAGCTGAAACGCTGGCTGTTTTGGGCCGGGCGCAGGCCAACCTGCCCTTTGAGGTGGCGCTGTCCAAAGAGGTTCGGGAAGACGTGCGGCTGCAATACCGGTTTTTGGACCTGCGCAATAAAAAGGTACATGATAATATTGTATTTCGCTCCAACGTCATTTCGTTTTTGCGCAACAAAATGAACGAACTGGGCTTTTTGGAAATTCAGACGCCGATTTTATCGGCTTCTTCACCGGAAGGCGCCCGGGATTATCTGATCCCCAGCCGTAAACACAAGGGCAAATTTTACGCGCTGCCGCAGGCGCCACAGATTTTCAAACAGCTTTTAATGGTATCAGGTTTTGATAAATATTTTCAGGTGGCGCCTTGTTTTCGTGATGAAGACGCCCGCGCCGACCGGACGCCCGGCGAGTTTTATCAATTGGATATGGAAATGGCTTTTGCCACCCAGGAGGATGTATTCGACGTTGCGCAACAGGTGCTGTATCAGACGTTTATAGACTTTGGCGGCGGCCGTCCGGTATCTGAAACCTTCGCCCGTATTCCTTATCGGGAGGCAATGCTGAAATATGGAACCGATAAGCCGGATCTGCGCAATCCGCTGGAGATTATTGAGTTGAGTGATCTGTTTGTCGAAACCGATTTCGCGCCGTTTCGCGGTAAATGTGTACGGGGGATCAACGCTTCCTGCGGCCATCAGTCCAAGGGCTTTTTTGAAAAGATGCTCAAGTTTGCCACCGAAATCGGCATGAAAGGGCTGGGTTATATCACTGTGCAGGAAGACGGCAGTTATAAAGGCCCGATCGATAAATTTTTAACCGATGAACAGCGGCAGGAGCTGAGAAGCCGCGCCGGGCTGAAAACCGGAGACGTATTGTTTTTTATCGCCGACTCTGCCACGCAGGCGCCTAAACTGGCGGGGCAGATCCGCAGCGAACTGGGCAAACGTTTGAATTTATTAAAAGACAGCTATGAGCTGTGCTTTATTGTGGATTTTCCCATGTATGAAGAGGATGAAGAAACCGGCAATCTGATTTTTACCCATAATCCGTTTTCAATGCCGCAGGGCGGGTTGCAGGCGCTGAACGGCGACCCGCTGTCGGTATTGGCTTATCAGTATGACGTTGTTTGCAACGGGGTAGAGCTGGTATCCGGCGCGGTGCGAAACCATGATCCGGAGATTATGGTCAAAGCCTTTGCGTTGGCCGGCTATTCGGAAGAAGATCTGAAAACCAAATTCCGTTCGCTGTATCATGCGTTCCATTACGGCGCGCCACCGCACGCCGGTATGGCTATCGGTATTGACCGGATGTTGATGTTACTGCGGGATGAAGAAAATATCCGTGAAGTCATTGCGTTCCCGATGAACCAGAGCGCGCAGGATCTGTTAATGGGGGCGCCGGGCGAGGTCACCGAGCAGCAGCTGCGGGAAGTGCACATCAAGCTGCGCTGAAACTGAATCCAAGGAGGATGCCATATGGTAACCAGAGAAGAAATTTTAGATATTGCGCTGCTGGCCAAACTTTCGGTAGACGAAGAGAAGCTGGACGAGCTGACCAAACAGATGATGGATATCATTGCCTTTGCCGATACGATCAACGCTTATGAGGGGCAGACCGGCGAATTTGATAATATCAACGGGCTGTCAAATGTGTTCCGGGAGGATACGGTGGTTGCTTCTTATCCCCGGGAGCAGATTTTGAAAAATGTAGACGGCGGCGAAAACGGGTTCTTCCCCGTCAAAAAGAAAATGTAGGTGGAGGACGATATGAAACCAGTCAGTAAAATCAAACGGCTGCATGCGCAGATGACTGCGGGCGAACTATCCTGCCGGGAATTGACCCAGCGGTATATCGACGCTATCGGCAGGGAAAACGGCGAGCTCAACGCTTATGTGTTGCAGACGGCGCAGACCGCGCTGGATACGGCGGACGCAGTAGACGCCAAACTGCGGGCCGGTCAGCCCATCTCCATGCTGGAGGGCATTCCGATGACGCTGAAAGACAACATTTCTACCGACGGGATTGCCACCACCTGCTGTTCTAAAATTTTGCAGGGTTATACGCCGATTTATGACGCCACTGTCTGGCAGACGCTGAAACATGAAAACGCGGTGCTGCTGGGCAAGACCAATATGGATGAATTTGCAATGGGCTCTTCCTGTGAAACCTCTTTCTATGGCGCGGCGGGCAACCCGCATCATCCGGACCATGTGCCCGGCGGGTCTTCCGGCGGTGTAGCGGCGGCGGTGGCTGCCAATATTGCGGTATACGGCCTGGGTTCCGATACCGGCGGTTCCATTCGCCAGCCGGCTTCTTTCTGCGGTGTGGTTGGTCTGAAACCCACTTATGGCGCGGTATCGCGCTATGGCCTGATCGCGTATGCTTCCAGTCTGGATCAGATCGGTCCGATCACCGCTTCGGTGGAGGATGCGGCGCTGGTGTTTGACGCGATCTCGGGCAAAGACGAGATGGACTCTACCTGTACCGGCGCGCGGGAGACCACGGCGGATCAGTTGACCGGTGAGATACGGGGTCTGAAAATCGGCGTTGCCAAAGAATATTTCGACGGTATCCGCCAGCCGACGGTAAAAGACGCGCTGCAAAAGGCGCTGCAACATTTTCAGTCTCTGGGCGCGCAGATTGTGCCGTTTGATCTGCCCATTTTGAAATATGCGCTGCCGGTTTATTATATTCTGGCCTGTGCTGAGGCTTCCTCCAATCTGGGCCGGTATGACGGCATTCGCTATGGTTATCGCACGGCGCATTATAACGGCACTCATGATATGATCTGCAAAACCCGGTCGGAGGGGTTCGGCGCAGAGGTACAGCGTCGGATTTTATTGGGCACCTATGTGTTGTCTTCCGGGTATTATGACGCCTATTATAAAAAAGCGCAGAATTTAAGAGGGACTATTGTCGGCGCATTTCACAATGCGTTTACCGGCTGTGACGTGATTCTGGCGCCGACGGTTCCGATGACCGCCTTTGAAAAAGGGTTTACCGCGCAGGATGCGGTGGAAACCTATCTGACCGATATCTGCACCGTTCCGGTGAATATCGCCGGGCTGCCGGCGGTATCCATCCCCTGCGGCGCTGATGAAAACGGGCTGCCCATTGGGATGCAGCTGATTGGCAACAGTTTTTGCGAGGCTGTGATTTTGAACGCCGCCTATTCCTATGAACAAACGGCGGACGCTTTTATTGCCTGTGATCGGGGGGTGCGCTGAAATGAGAGAATATGAACTGGTCGCGGGGCTGGAAACCCATGTGGAGCTGTCTACCAAAACCAAGATTTTCTGCGGCTGTACAACCGCTTTCGGTTCAGAGCCGAACACCCATTGCTGCCCGATTTGTATCGGGCTGCCGGGTACGATGCCGAAGCTGAACCGGCAGGCGGTGCGTTATGCGATCATGGCAGGACTGGCTACCAATTGTGAGATTAATCCCATCGCCAAGATGGATCGTAAAAATTATGTTTATCCCGATTTGCCCAAGGCATATCAGATTTCCCAATATGACAGACCGCTGTGTTCAAACGGATATATCCAACTGCAAAACGGCCGCAAAATCCGGATTTTGCGCATCCATATTGAAGAGGACGCAGGCAAGCTGGTGCATGAGCGGGGCGACACTTATGTCGATTATAACCGCGGCGGCGTACCGCTGATCGAAATTGTCACTGAGCCTGATATCCGCAGCATCGACGAGGCAATTGAGTATGTGGAAAAGCTGCAGCTGATTATGCGCTATATTGGGGTGTCAGACGTCAAAATGCAGGAGGGGTCGCTGCGCTGCGATGTGAATATTTCCGTGCGGCCGAAGGGCGCGGAACAATTGGGTATTCGTGCTGAGATTAAAAATATGAACTCTTTTGCGTTTATGCAAAAGGCGATGCAATATGAGTTTGAACGGCAGACCGATTTGCTGGAATCGGGCGAACAGGTGGTACAGGAAACCCGGCGGTATAACACCGACACCGGAGAGACCGAGCCGATGCGCGGCAAGGAGGACGCCCACGATTATCGCTATTTCCGCGAGCCGGATCTGGTGACGATTGAGACTGCGCCACAAGAGGTAGAGCAGATCAAAGCGGCGCTGCCAGAGCTGCCAGACGCTAAATTTGCCCGTTATACAGAGGCATATGGGCTGTCAGAGACCGATGCCAATATTTTGATCAAATACCGTCGGGTTGCTGAGTTTTTTGATGCGGCGGCCAAACTGGTGCAGACGCCGAAAACTGTATCAAATTTGATTATTACCCAGATTTTCCGGCGGTTGTCCACCGAAGAACAGAAAGAGGCCTTTGAGATTGTGGTCACACCGCAGACGCTGGCCGAATTGATTGCGCTGCGGGAAAGTGGCAAGATCAATAACAATCTGCTGAAATCCACGCTGGAGCAGATGCTGGATACCGGAAAGCCGGTGGCTGCGCTGATTGACGAAAAAGATCTGGGCGGCGTCGACGAGGCAACATTGCGGGAGATTTGTCGGCAGGTTGTTGCAGAGAATCCGGCTGCGGTGCAGGATTACCGCGGCGGTAAGGAGGCGGCGTTTAAAGCGTTGATCGGCGGTGTGATGAAAGCGACCCGCGGGAAAGCCAATGCGTTGCAGGCCACCGAGATTTTAAAATCGTTGCTATAAACTGATGGCACATATTTTATACTTGTTTTATTGCGGTTGATTGAGAAATTCTATATGTAATATTTGAACACTGCCGCCGACCTGTATAGGTCGGCGGCAGTGTTTTTGGAGCGTTTATGCGCAGAAATAACCCGCACAAAAAACGGTGCCGTTCTTGTGCGGGTTCGTGTATTTATCGGATTTTTGCGCCTACCGGCAGATCGTCGGCAAACAATACCCGAACGCCTTCCGGCGTGTCGGCCGCCAAGATCATACCGGCGCTTTCCACGCCGCATAATACGGCGGGTTTTAAATTTGCAACAACGATCACATTGCGCCCGGTCAGCTGATCAGGTGTGTAATATTGCGCGATGCCGGAGGCAACCGTCCGGTCGGTGCCGCTGCCGTCATCCAGCGTGAGCTTTAACAGTTTTTTTGCGCGTTTAATTGGTTCGCAGGCTTTAACCTTTGCCACCCGCAAATCTGATTTGGCAAATTCGTCAATGTTGATCTGATCGAGAAACGCCACAAAATCGGGTTTGGACGCGGCGGTCTGCTGGCTCTGATGCGCCTGTTCAATCTCCTGCAGCATCTTTTCGGCGTCGATCCGGGCAAATAACACCTGCGGTGCACCCACTTTTTCACCCGGCCGCAGCGCGCCGAAGGATTGGATGCTGTCATAGCCGGTCAGATCAGTTTGCAGCTGCTGCGCGATACGTTCTGCGGTTTCAGGCATGAACGGCTGCAGCAGCACCGACAGAAACCGGATGCTTTCCAGCAGGTTGTATAATACGGTGCCCAGTCGGGCTTTTTGTGCTGCATCCTTTGCCAGCGCCCAGGGCATTGTTTCATCTATATATTTATTGCTGCGATGGGCCAGGGCAAAAATCGCGTCCAGCGCGTCGGCGATCCGATATTGGTCAAAACAGCGATCTACGGTTTTGACTGTCTGTTCAGCCAGCGCTTTCAGCGCATCATCAAACGGACCGGCACAGTCGCCGGGCTGGATCACCCCGTCAAAATACTTGTTTTGCATGGTAATGGTGCGGTTGACCAGGTTCCCCAGCGTATTGGCAAGATCAGCATTATAGCGTTCGATGATGGTTTCATAGGTGATGGAGCCGTCGGAGGTGTAAGGCATTTCAGACAGCAGATAATACCGTACTGCGTCTACGCCAAACCGAGCGGTCAGTTCGTCGGCATAGATCACATTACCCCGGGATTTAGACATTTTGTCTTCACCAAACAGAAGCCACGGATGTCCAAACACCTGTTTTGGCAGCGGCTCGCCCAGCGCCATCAGCATGATCGGCCAGTAAATGGTATGGAACCGGACGATATCCTTGCCGATAATATGCACGTCTGCCGGCCAATATTTTTTATAGGTCTCGGAAGAACCGTCTGGGTCATAACCCAGCGCGGTAATATAGTTTGACAGCGCGTCGATCCAGACATAGATCACATGGCCGGGATCAAACTCCACCGGAATGCCCCATTGAAACGAGGTGCGGGAAACGCACAGATCCTGAAGCCCGGGCTTGATAAAGTTGTTGAGCATCTCTTTTTTACGGGCTTCCGGGAAGATGAAATTCTCATGTGCTTCAATAAACTCTTCCAGCTGTTTCTGGTATTTGGAGAGTTTTAGAAAATAGGCTTCTTCCCGTGCAGGCTGTACCTCTCGTCCGCAGTCGGGGCATTTGCCGTCTTTCAGCTGGCTTTCAGTCCAGAAAGATTCGCAGGGGGTGCAATACAACCCCTCGTAATGCCCTTTGTAGATGTCGCCCTGGTCATAAAGCTTTTTGAAGATTTTCTGTACGGCTTTTTCGTGATAATCGTCGGTGGTGCGGATAAATTTATCATAGGTGGTGTTCAGCAGATCGCAGATTTCCCGAATCTGGCCGGCCACTCTGTCGACATATTCTTTGGGAGAAACCCCCGCCTGTTTGGCATATTCCTCAATTTTCTGACCGTGTTCATCGGTTCCGGTGAGGAAAAAGACGTCGTAGCCCTGCATTCGTTTGTATCGCGCGATGGCGTCGGTCAGCACAATCTCATAGCTGTTGCCGATATGCGGCTTGCGGGAGGTGTAGGCAATGGCGGTAGTGATGTAATATTTTGAAGCCAAAATCAGATCATCCTTTCATTTCAGACCGGTTTGCAAATCCGTTACCTTTATAGTATACCATACCTGCGGCGGAATTCAATGGATTTTTCAAAGAAAGGCCGCGGCTTTGTTGAAAGAGGCATATATTTTAAAGCTTGATCCGGCGCGCCGGTCCTTCGCGGCGATATCAACGGCGGCGGATGGATCAATAATAAAGATTTTGCGCGCCTCAAGGCTTATTTGGCTGATTCTTTGATTTTGTTCGGATAAGCGGCAGCAGACAAAGGCAGATAGAAACTGAAAAAAACAACAACCGCGCCGGATACAGGGGTTTGTGCATCCGGCGCGGTTGTTATTCTATCGTTTTTTAAAGAATACAAATTATCTGATATGCAGGGTTACGCCATATAACAGCAGATCATAGGTATCGTTTAGTACCTGCATTTGCAGTTTCTTCGGTATTTTTCCGACGGAAACCGGCAGTCGAAACAGATTGACGACGTAATGCTCCCGATCCATATCGTTGACAAAGCGAAGCGCCCTGGGTGCGTTGGAAGCGACAGGATTGACCCGCGATGGGCCATACCATCCGGCGGCGGTGGTGATTTCCTGCCCGTTGCGCAGAACGGTCTGTTCGGTAGAGCCGTCGGTATAATGCAACGCACAGACCGCTACCGGCTCGCCGAATGCGCCGCCGATGGGAAAGCCTTTGGGCATGCTGACGTTACCGATCAGGTAAATGGATGCGCAGTCGTCTGATAACGTTAGTTCGGCCGGCGTATCGTGGTTGAGCACGATCGGCTGACGTAGCAGCTCCACGGGCAAACTGCCGATGGATTTGACCTCCTGCGGCAGAACCGGACCGGTATGCAATACCCGTTGTTTCCGTTCGACAAACACAAACCGGGGGATCGGCTCCAGCGCATGCCGTAGCATCCTGTCCCAAGCTTGCTTTTGCCGTCGATCGTTTGAGGTAGCGCGCAGATCTACAGGTTTATACGTTCCAGGCCCGGCGATATATCCGACAATTTGTAAGCTTTGCTGCCTGATTGAAGGCTGCTCCAACTGCGCGTATGCTTTTTTGAATACTGCCAGATTTGCTTTGGGGTTTCGGTAACGGTCTACCAACCCTTCGTTCAATACGCCGTCGTGGCAGGCGGGCGCGGCCCGGTTGAACTCAAAAACTTCCGCCCAGCACCAGACCGCGGCGCCGGCGATCACCGGCTGGTCTTCGGTATTGCGCCATGTGCGCAGCATTTCTTCGATAAAGGTTGCGAACAGATGCGGGTTTTCATATACATGGTAACCGCCCCATTCAGTCAGCAGCAGCGGTTTATCATTCAGCTCGGCCGCACTTTCCAGCATCCGTTCCGGCGTGGGGCTGTAAGGATGCATGGTGTAAAAATCTAGATCACACGCTTTAAAATGCTTTTTGGTCATCGGGATATCCATGCAGTTGGCGCCTGAAACCATCCGGTCAGGATCTATTTTGCGGCAAAGGGCGGCGGACGCCTTTAGAAACGCCGGCGTGAACATACATTCGTTAAAGCTCAGCCAGAAAGCGACGCAGACATGATTGCGGTCGCGCATGATTGTCCGGCGCAGCACTTCCAGACTGCCGTCTACAATTTCCGGATTTTTCATATCCGACCACCAGAGTCCCGGTTCTTCAGATACCAGAAGACCCAGCTCGTCGGCCAGCTCTAAGATCCGTTTGTGATGCGGATAATGCACCAGCCGGACATAGTTGGCGCCGGCGTCTTTGATCATCTGCATATCCATACGCATCTGCTGCTCGGTCTGTATATGGCCCTGATCGCCGAACAGGTCATGACGGCATACGCCTATGAGAAACAGCGGTTCGCCGTTGAGATAAAACCGTTTTCCGGCTGTTTTAAATTCTTTAAACCCCACGCGTTGTACGGTTTGGTCACAGGGATTCCCGTTTGTATACAGGGTCAGCCGCAGCGTATACAGGTGTGGGTTTTTCGGTGACCATAACAGCGGATTCTCTATTGAAAAGGCAAGCTGCGTATCGGTTTCGGCCGGCGCTTTTTTTTCAGCGACAATGTTTCCGAAGGGATCGGTCAGTGACAGGCCGACGGTCAACGACGGATCGCGGCTTTCGATCTTCATTTCGACGCTGCAGTCGGCGTGCCGGTACTGCTGCGTCAGCCTGGCCGACCATGCCGCATCGCAGATGATGCTGCCGGCAGTGTATTCAATAGAAACGTCGCGGATAATGCCGCTGTAATTTTCCCACCCCTCTGATGGGCCGAACACTACGCTGATATCTGCTATTTCTACCCGCAGGTCGTTGTCCTTCGGGCGCAGGAGATCGGTAATTTCATAAGTATACCGGCAATATGGGCGCATTTCACCTAAAATCCGGCCGTTCAATATGACCTTCGCCATATAGGTGATTCCTTCAAAAATCAGAAAGGCGCGTTTGTTGCCGGCTATCGGCTGTGCTGCGTCGAAGTGCAGACGGCATTCCGATATGCCCACAGCCAGATCAGAATAAGGGATCTGTTTTTTATAAAACGCGCCGTCGCCGATCCGGTAATCCCACCAGCCGTTGAGCAGCTGAACAGTTCTGTTCATAGCAGCGCCCCCTTGTTATTATGCAGGTTGCTTTGCAGCCGCCGGTAGTTCGCCAGGATCTGTTCAAACAGCGGGCTTCCCGGCCGCAGGCCGCAGAGATCGGTTAAGATCTGTGCCGGCGTTTTTTCGGATTTGATGGCTTGCCATGCCTGTTCGCTGTCGTTGTTATATAAAAGGGCGGCCGCGGCGGTCAGGCACAATACACTGTTGTCAGCGTGATATTTTTCCAACAGCAATGCCGGCCCGATGATCCGTTCGCCATACTGTAGTTTGCGCTGCGGCTCCCGGGCGTTGCGCGTCACCGTATCGGCGATGGTTCGGTCGCAGAATTTCTGTTTGGACAGCGCGGCAAATTCCCGCTGATCTGCAAGGTCATATCCGAATTCGGCGCATAGTACCGCGTTGGTGGCGCTGTAGTTGCGATCCAACAGACGTAGAATTTCGGGATCATTTGCGGCCTCGCCGTAATCTTCATAACCCTTGAGCCAGCCCAGGTAGGCGATCACACAGCTCGCGGCGTTATAGGTAAACAGCTTTCGGGTCAGAAAATTTCCAAACCCGTCAATCGGGCGCACACCAGGAAGCTGCGGGTCAAATCCGTCCAGCGGCTTTGCGTCGCATTGGAGATAGGGGTAATTTTCAGAAGCAATATCCAGTCCGCCGTCTTCAATGGTTGTGCAGAACACCGTGGCCTCGCTGACCGCTACATCGGGATTTCCGATAGCGTCCGCCAGCGTTTTCGCAGGGTGCGAGGCATTTTCACAGGTGATGATATACCGGCGCTTGCCGTCGTTGAGCAAAGGGGCAAGACGCGCGCCTACGTCAGTCAGATTTGCGCCGCCTACGGCAACAAACAACAGCTGGATCTCTGAAAAGTCCGCGTGCTCCCAGTCGGTGGCGGTATACTGGCCGATCGTATGCGCCGGACGTTTGTTGCCGAAAAACCGCACTTCAAAGCGCTGCTGTGCGCCGAGCCGGTCTGTCAGCGCCCGGTCGCGGTCGACAAACAGAATCGATCGCCCAGCCTCAGACAGCAGACGGCCGATAAAGCCGCGTCCGGTTTTGCCCGCGCCGATTACAGCGATTTTATGCATGAATCCACCCCCATTGTTTGAGCAATTTAATTTTAGATTTAATCAGCATGCCCAGCGCGCTGTCGGGCTGTAGGCCGCAGACCTGCTCTAACACGGCGTCTACCCCCTGTTCGGTGCGGATCTGCACCAGCCGTCTGGCAAATTCGTCATCGTCGTTTTGATAATAGATTGCGGCGGCGATGGCGATACACAGATTGTCAGGGGTGATGCCGTACGCCTCGACCAGCCGTGCTGAACCCACCAGCCGGTCGTCGCGGCCCAGCTTGCGAATCGGATCCCGGGCGTTGCGTTCAATGAAGTCCACAATGGTATAATCCTGTAGTTTGGCTTTGGAGGTCAGCGTAAAAGCAAGCTGTTCTTCCAGCGGAAAGTGGTGCTTCAGCGATAACGCACGCGCCGTTTCAGAATATACGCCGTCCAGTATTTTGAGGATACGCTCATCATGAGCCGCGTCGGCGATGTATGTGTAACCCAGCAGTGCGCCCAGATAAGAGGTTGTGCCGTTGGCGGCGTTATAGGTGTAAAATTTCCGTTCCAAAAAGCCGGTAAAGGCCTCAATCAGCTTCACACCCTGAATCGGCGGCAGTGTGCCAACAATCCGGGAGGCGTCAATAGGCAGCTCCCAGAAATTTTGTACGTTGACGATCAGCGGATCTTCTTTCAGCTGGTCGGCGGAGGGCTCGATGGCCGAGCGCATAATCACCGCTTCGGTTACGCCTACCTGACTGCTGAAAAACGTTTGCTGTTCCGGCATCAGCAGTTCGGCAATGGCGTCTCTGAGAATGGTGGCGGGCAGCTTCCAGTTTTCACAGGTTATAATGTTCAGCGTACCGCCGGTCTGCGTCTTGGCGGCTATGCCCTTTGCCAGCATTGGCGCAATCTGTTGCAGGTTTTTGCCTCCCACAGCGGTGAAAACTGCGTCGGCTTCGGCAATCGCCGAGGCAATCTCCTGTTCCTGATCAAAACGATAGGCTTTGACGCCGGTGATTTTGCAGTTTTTTTCAGGGGCGCCTAAAATGTTGACGCTGTAACTGCGCTGCCGGTTGATCAGATCGGCAAGCGCCGGCTCCTTTTCCACAAAGGTAAACGAAATACCGCTTAGATACAGCAGATGGCCGATAAAACCGCGCGCAATTTTACCGGCGCCAAAAATAACACAGCTCATGATTTTTGAGTCCTTTCCTGGTTAGAGATCGGGGCGGTCAGACGCCCCGCCGGATGTCAGTTGTGTAAACAACGGTTTCAAAGATGGGTACAGCTGTTTGTAAACGGCGAAACGGTTTCGCAGCAGTCGTGTTTTGGTGGGATCAGGCCGAAATATCGCGCCCGGTTCGCAGTTGTCGAAAACAGCCTGTTCGAGATCGTCATAAAGCCGCATTCCGATGGCGGCAAGTATCTGCGCTCCTAACGCCGAGACATCGTTTTGCTGCAGCGTGCGGACCGGCAGTCCGAACAGCGTTGCCTTGATTCGGTTTAAAACGGGATTTTTCCCCGCGCCGCCCACAACGGTGATGGCCTGAACGTCGGGGCATCCCATCTGCTCATAAATGTGGTATAAACTGAATGCCACGCCCTCCAACACCGAATACGAAAGGGTTTCCGCCGTTGTATCTGCGTTTATGCCAAAAAACACGCCCTTTGCGTTTGCATCCCATATCGGAGACCGCTCGCCGTTTAGGTAGGGCAGAAAAACCGGCGGCATCGTTTGCAGACTGTTGTTTAAATTGGTATTATGCAAATTGTGCAGCAGCATGCCCATGCGCAGCGCAGCGCCGCTGGAGGCGGTAACGCCGTATTGCACATATCTGCCGAAATACGGACCGGATACCAGAGCAGAATCAAACGCCGCGAGGCGGTCGGTGACGACGCCGAGGTGTTCGCTGGTTCCGGTGATGTCAAACAGCTCGCCGCCCTGCAGCATTCCCGTGCCCAGCAGTCCGGCGAAAAAATCGTTACAGCCGGTAAATACCGGCGTACCCAGCGGTATTCCGGTTTCGCGTGCGGCAGCAGGGGAGACCAGCCCCGCAACAGTGTCGGGCGGCTGCAGTTTTGGCAGACAGGCTTCATCCAGCCCCAGCCATTGCAACAGCCGGCGGCTGTAGGTTCCGGTTTTCAAATTGGCAAGTCCCCGCCAGGAATACATGTCGCTGACCATATGCCCGGTAAGCCTGTCAATCAGAAAATCCTTCGGCATACGGACGCGCAAAAGCGGTTTGAAATGGTTTTGGATATAACGCAGCCGGGGCAGCGGATAAGATGGAAGCTGCGGATGCGGCATAGAGATTTCTTCTAAGAAATCCTGCTGTGAGAAGCGCTCCAGTGTTTGCTGTAATTCCTCTTGCCCTACAGGATCGCTCCAACCAATATAGTCCCGTCCGTTGATGATATATGTACCGACCTGCGCGGACAGCCCGATTGCACGAAGCTGTGAAAAATCCAACTGCCGGGCCGCTTTGCAAAGGGCCTTCCACCATCCGTCCGGATCCCGGGTCGTGTAGGACTCGCGAATCTTATGGGTTCCTTTTGCGTCGTTGTACAGCAGCTTAATGCCGGAGGTTCCCAAATCAATACCTAAAATACCGTTTTTCATAACATAAACACCGCTTTTACGAAGCCCTGGGGCCGCATACGCGCCATTTGCAGGCCGATTGCAAAGTCTTCCAATGGCATTCGGTTGGTAATCAGCGGCTTTAAGTCGATGATTCCGTCGGCCATCAGAGTCGCTGCCTGTTTGTGCATATTCCAGTTGTTTCCCGCGCCGATGACCCGCAGATTATTAATATGAATATCGTCGATACGAATCTGCATAATTTTGCCGCGGCCATATCCGGCCAGCACTACGGTTCCGCCTTTTTTCGCGATTTTCAGGCAGGTCTGAATACAGGGCTCAATGCCGGTGGCGTCGATTACCACATCGGTGCCTTCCGGATGCAGCTTGCGCAGCTCTGTTGACAGATCCTGTTCGCTGGTGGCGATGACGGCGTATGCGCCCATGCGCTTTGCGATTTGCAGCCGCCTGGAGCTGGAAGCGCAAACGACGATCCGGCGCATGCCCATAGCTCTGGCTGCGGCGAGAATACACAGCCCGATAGAGCCGGCGCCCATAATGAGCAGCGTATCGCCAAACGCTGCGCCGGCTTTTTGCAGTGTTCCCAGGGCTACGCCCAGAGGCTCGCACAAAGCGCCTTCTTCAAAAGAGACCTGCTGCTCCAGTTCGCACAGCCCATATACCGGAACAATGACATGTTCAGCGTAAGCGCCGTTGCGTTTGAACCCGATTTCTTCAAATTGATCGCAATACCGCCAATTGCCGCTGCGGCAGGCGTCGCATCTCAGACAAACCACATCGTTGCTGCCGATGACGCGTTTGCCGACCCAGTGTTGGTCTTCGCTGCTGCCCACGCTGTCTACCACGCCGCTCCACTCATGACCGGGAATCAGCGGGTAATTGGCCGCGATATTGCCGTCTACTACCTCTAAATCTGTAGCGCAGATAGCTGCGGCCTTGACCCGGACGCGGGCAAATCCCGGCGGCGGCTCCGGGAGCGGGGTTTCTGTGAGCAGGACGCTGCCGGGCTGTTGAATCATAACTGCTTTCATTGTGTATCCTCCTTGCCGATTTGCAACTGACTGATCGAACGTTCCAGTGCGATCAGCGCCGCGCCCAGCGCGGCATTTTCCACATCGATGGTAGAAAAACACAGCGGACGGTCAGGACACAGCCGGGCCGTATGCTGTATAAAAGCATCGTAAAATAAATCGTTGTAATTCCACATGTCTCCGCACAGGACAACTTCGGGAATATGCAGCAGATGCGCGGCGTTGCAGAGAGCGGTGGCCAAATGGCGCGCCATATCTGCAAACCGCTGTTTTGCAGCGGAATCCTGCGCCCGTGCCTGCTGCGCCAGCTGTGCAAACGGCATTTGCGCCAGCTGCGCCATGCCGCTCTGCGAGGCATAAAGCTCCAGACAGCCGTTGCGGCCGCAGTCGCAGCGCGGCCCATCCGGTACAGCTGTCGTATGTCCGAGTTCAAACATACCGGGCCGGTCAAGAATGCGCCCGTCCAGCATGACCGCCATACCGATACCGTTATCAACCCGAAGCAGAATCGCATTGTCTGCATCGGAATCAGCGGTGCGGGCATACAGAATGCAGTTCGGGTCGTGTTCCAAAAACACCGGAAGCCGCAGTGTGTTCTGCAATAGCTGCGCCAGCGGGACCTGCGACCAGTTTTTACATTGCGGCAAACGAATTGATATACCGTTTTTTGCGTCTACCAAGCCCTGCATAGCGACTCCGACGCCTAAAATGTGGCGTTTGCCGGCAGAAGCGAGAACCTGCTTTGTAAGCGCGGTGATTCCGTTTAATAGCGATTGCCGGCTGGTGAAATCTGCGGGGTGAGACCAGCTTTGCAGCACGGTGTTTTTCAGATTGATCAATACCGCGCGCAGCCCGGAACTGTTGACGTCTAATCCGATGACGAAATGGTCGGCGCCGTTGATTTCCAACTGAAAGGGGGTTCGTCCGGCGCCGGTGCTTTGCGCCGACTTACACTCCGTAATGTAACCATGCTCAATCAACCGGGCCGTGATGCCGGATACCGCCGCCCAGCTCAGGCCGGTCAGCGCTTCGATTTGTTTGCGGGTAATCTGCCCGCACTCCCGAATTAAAAACAATATATCCGCTGCGTTGGCCTGTTTCATATCCTGCTGGTTAATATATTTTTTCAATACTGTTTCACCCCTTGACTATTATATCGTCGCGTGATATAATAGTCAAGGGGTGAAACAAAAAAGTTTTAACATCCCCGCATGTAAGAATGACTGGCGCTGGATTTATCATCTGAAAGCGGCGGAATGACAGGCGTTATAAAACCGGAAACGAGGGAAAACAATGAAACAAAGCATATTGCAAACGCGGCTTCTGCCGGAGCAGCTTGCCCTGTATTATTTAGGGCAGGAGGGCTTTCTTATTAAATATGATGGCCATTATCTACTGATAGACGCTTATTTGTCTGATTATGTAGACCGTAACTGCAGTTCGCCACAAGTCTGTTGGCGTCGTCGGTATCCGGCGCCGATCACCGGCGATCAGCTGGGTTTTGTCGATTATGTTTTCTGTTCTCATGCGCATTATGATCATACTGATCCGGATACGCTTCGGGCGATCGCCGGTGTAAACGCCAAGGCACGGTTTATTGTGCCGGCGCCGATTGTGCAGACGGTGGCGGGTTATGGCGTCGACCCTGCGCGGATCATTGCCGCCGAGGCAGGTCAGACGCTGGAACTGGGCGGTATCCGGATATTGCCGGTGCCGGCGGCGCATGAACAATTGCATACCGATGCGCTGGGGCGTTACGATGCGCTGGGGTACCGGCTGACGTTGGGAAATACCGTATTGTTTCATGCGGGAGATTGCTGTGTATACGACGGGCTGGCAGAACAGCTCGGCCGGGTGGATATTGCGATGCTGCCGGTTAACGGACGGGATTTTTACCGGCTCAACCGCGATCATATTGTCGGTAATATGGACAGTCGGGAGGCGGTAGAACTGGCAGTTGCGCTGCAGGCACGGCTGCTGGTTCCGATGCATTTTGATCTGTATGATGTGAACGGCGTGCCCGCAGCGTCGGTTGCCGATGCGGTGGAACGCAGCGGAACTTATCAGCCGTTTCATATGTTTCAGCCGGGCGAACGGTATATATACGGCGGCTGACGCCTGAAAGCCCGGGATCAGCGCTGTGTGGGGAGGTTGGGTGCGGTCACCTGCCGCCGGCGCGGCAACTGTAAATATATAGAGTGATTCTGGATCGACAACAGTGAATGAGATCAACAGGAAGGGGCGTTATAGTTTTTATGGATAAACTGTGTTATCAGGAAGAATTGCCGGTTGAGCGGAAATATGATATTCTGGTTGCGGGCGGCGGCGTTGCGGGGGTGGCCGCCGCACTGGCGGCCAGGCGCGCCGGCCGGTCGGTATTGCTGTTAGAAAAAGGTTTGATATTGGGCGGCTTGGCGACTTCCGGGCTAATCAACATGTTCGTGCCGATGTGTAACGGGCGGGGCGTGCAGATTATCAAGGGGATGTGCCAGGAGCTGCTGCGGCTTTCCATTAAGTATGGCTATGATACGATACCGGACAGCTGGAAAAACGGCGAGCATCCGACCAGGGAACGAACCGAGCGGTATCTGACGCGGTTTTCTCCGGAGCTTTTCGCGGTGGCACTCACCGAGCTGCTGCACAGCGAGGGCGTGGACCTGCTGCTGGACTGTATTGCATCGGCGCCGGTGATGCAGGACGGCCGGTGTACCGGGCTGATTGTGCAGAGTAAAGCCGGGCGCAGCTTTTACCCGGCCGGCGTGGTGGTTGATACCACCGGTGACGCGGATCTGTTATATCGCGCCGGCATTCCAACCGTTTTGGGTAAGAATTATTTTATTTATGTTGCGTCAAAAATAGATTTGAAATCCTGCGAACGGGCGGTGAAGAGCGGAAATATTCGGGATGCGGTATATTCCGAACACGGCGGGCATGCTGATCTGTACGGTAACCGGCAGCCGCCGGATGTGCCGCTGTATTCCGGTACGACGCCGCAGGAGATCACCGATTTTACCGTTCGTAATCAGCTTGTCATGTTGGAAAAGCTGAAAGGTGAAGAGCGGAACAGCCGCGATATTGTGACGCTGCCGACCGTTCCACAGTTTCGGAGCACCCGGCATATCGACGGGGCCTATACGTTGCAGACGGCGGACGCCTATCGGCATTTTGACGATTCTATCGGTGCGATCTGCGATTTTGATCATTCGGATATCCTGTATGAGGTGCCGTACCGCACACTGATTCATCCGTCCTGCGTCAACATGATTACCGCGGGCAGGAGCGCCGCGGCGCAGGGATACGCCTGGGATGTGCTGCGGGTTATTCCGCCGGCGATTATTACCGGGCAGGCCGCCGGTGAAGCGGCGGCGCTGGCGCTGGAACAGGGCGTGGCGCTATCGGAGATTCAGATTGCAGAGTTGCAGCGGCGGCTGTCAAACGCCGGTGTGATGATTCATTTCGACGACCGCTGGGTGCCGAAAGAGCCCTGTGACCAGCCGGAGATGATCGGTCAGATGGCAGAGCACCTGTAATGCGCGTGGGAACGGCACAACAACGTGTAAACATACCGCCGGCAGCTTGAAAAACCAGGCTGCCGGCGGTATGTTTACGGATTATGCTTCGGTATCGGCAGGGGCGGTCTGTGCGTCGTTATACATACGCATTGCGAAAAACATCTGAAATAACAGCGCGCCTGCTGAGACCAGAGTGCCGCCTTGCAGCAGGAAAAACAGAATATCGTTGGGAATTTGCAGCGGCATCTCCCGCAATATATGCAGTGCAATTGCCGCGATTGCGGTATGCCGCAGCGAAACAGCGTTATAATCGACGCCATCGTCGATCTGCATCACCGTGATTCCTTTGATAATCAGGCCTGCGGCGGTCATACAGATCACTGTGCCGGCTAAATACAGCAAATACAGTGATGAAAAGCCACCGGTATTCTCATCGATAAAATAGATCGGCATGCCCGCCAGACAGGCGACTGTGTATAAAATCGAAAATAGGATCGCAATCGGCAAGAGACGCATTGCGCGTTTAAACCAGATGTTTTTATGTTTCAGTGTCAGCGCGCCGAAAAACAGCAGGATATAGCCGATAAAATCCGGGAGCAGTTCAATATGCATATATTCGCCCTGGCTGAATAGCGGATTAAAATCAAGGGTCCAGCCAATGCTCACAAACGCAAACAGAAACCCGACAAATAATTTTTTCATAAAAATCTCCCCCTTATATTTACAATATAGCAGCTGGCGAAAGAATTGTAAATCAATGGATGGTTGAGTTGTTCTCCGATAACTGTATCTGTCTGTTCTATTTATATAGTCGTTATTTTTGAGAAAAGGTTTGAACATTTTTTAATTTATTGCAAAAAAGCTGTTTAGAGAGGCAAAAGCGGCCGGATTCGAGCGGGCTTGATAGCTTGCTGAGTAAAGCGGCGATGCAGTTGAAAAACTGCATCGCCGCTCCGTTGTGTTCAATGCGACGGATCTTTGTTCAGCGTTTTACATCACTGCCTCAATGGTGTGGATCTTGCCGTCGCCAAACAGCAAAACTTCGTTGGTGTCGGTTTGTTCGCCGTCCAGCCACAGCTCTTTGACGCCGCGCTGCGCGCCGGACTGATTTTTGATTGTCAGCTGATAGGTATCGCCGCGGAACTTGCGGGTCATTGTGACCTGCTTCCAGTCTGCCGGGATACATGGATCGATGGTAAAACCGTTATACCCGGGATGAAAGCCCAGCATATACTGCGTGATGGCGCGGAACATCCAGCCGGCGGTGCCGGTTACCCAGGCGAACAGTGTTTCGCCCTTGCGGGGATTATCCGGACCGAAATACATATTGGTGACCACATAAGGCTCGCAGCCGGAATGGGCAGACGGGTTGGTTGCAGAGTCGGGCAGGATCTTGCAGATCGTTTCATAGGCTTTGTCGCCCCGGCCCTCCAGACAGTCGGCCACCACTTTAAAGGTGCCGCCGTGACAATAGGGCGTGCCGTTTTCCCAAATGCCGGGGATAAAGCTGGTCAGCCGCCCGATATGATTGTTGAATTTGGTGTAAGTGGGATACAGGGTCAGCGGGCCATAGTCGCTGTCGAGATAGGTGTCTACTGCGTGTAGACACTGCTGCCGGCGCTGTTCGTCCGCTACACCGGACAAAATTGCCCAGGTCTGAGAATTCAGATAGATCATGCCCTCTTTTTCGGTATGCGTGCCGACTTTTTCGTTATAGTCATTGATGGCGGCCAGATACCACTGACCGTCCCACCCCTGTTCGTTGACCGCCTTTTTGATATCGCTGGCCCGGCTGAGCATCTCGGTATAAACCGATTCATCGTTTAATACATGCAGTGCGATTTCCGCCATATTTTGCAGCGCATAATGCAGCGCAATGGAGGTCCACACCGATTCGCCCCTGCCTTGTAAGCCGGTCATGTTCAGCGAATCGTTCCAGTCGCCGTCGCGGGATTTTACAAGCCCATGTTTTCCCAGATCTTCAGATGCAAAGCGCGCAGCCGTCAGCATATGTTCCCATACGGTATCTTCGCCTGCATCCAGATATTTAACCCGCTCGTTTAAAAACGCGGTATCGCCGGTTTCTTTGATATAGGCGTTGATCGTGGGCGCAACCCAGGTGGGGCCGTCAGAGTAGATATGATGATCCAACGGCAGCCAGCCCCGCACGCAGCGGCCGTCGCTGTACATATAGGTCAGAGTCTCCAGAATCTTTTCTTTGGCCAGCACTGGATTAAACGAGGCCACCGCCCAGGCGTCCTGCAGCTGGTCGCGGAACCCTTTTCCGGTATCCCGGCCGACCTCGGCGCACAGTTGTACCTGCTGTTTGAGCCAGTAATTGGCGAAGTTGTTGATCTTTTCGTCCGGCGTATTGATAAAGATATCCGCAGACATTGCGGCTTTTCCGTCTAACAGCGCCTGATAATCCGACTCGATTTTTCCCGGGGCAAACAGCTTGCGTGAAAGCTGTTTTGCCGTATCCATTCCGTCTACTGCGCCGATAATGACGTTGAAGCTGGCTGACGTGCCGGGGGCAAGCTCAAAATCATGCTGTAGCGCCCCGACCATCTGTTCACAGGCTGCCAGCGAGTTGGAAAGCTTGTCTGCCTGTACGCCGTCAGGCGCAAAAATGCCGCCGTATACCCCTAAAAAGGCCCGCTTGCTGGTGTCGAAAGCCACCGGCGCAAGATCAGAAGCCATAAAACCGTTAAACCAGTCATGTGGACGCTCCATCGCAAGGTTAAAACAGACAACCGAGTGGGTATCGGCGTCGTATTCACCGTGTACATACGAGTTATAATCGCTGTAGCGCTGATATCCCTCCAGCTGGAACTCGACAAAAGAATAAACTGAAACTGATTTAGCGCTGTCAGACTGGTTTTGAAGTGTAATGGTCCAGATTTCACAGGGGTCGGTGTTGTTGACAAACACCCGAAGCGCCGCCCGCAGGCCATCGCAGCTGCTTGAGAGCAGACTGTAACCCAGCCCATGGGTGCAGCTGTAATCTGAAACCGGCGTTTTGACCGGATACCAGCCGGGATTAAACACTTTGCCGGTAGATTTGTCTTTGATATAAAAATAACGGTTTCCGTCGCGGATTACCGAACAGCGCCCTTTGCCGTCTGGATCAATATAGGCCTGCGCCCGCGCACCATATGCGCCATTTCCGCCGCCCTGATGGTTGACGCCGCTTAATATCCTGGCATTCCAGATATAGTTGAGCATCGGACGCGGCAGCGCAAGCTGTGTGATTTTATATTCCTTTCCGTTTTGAAACGTTCCCAAATCAGACACAATCATTCCTCCAAAAACCTGTTTTTCATCATTATAACGGATCGATCTCGAAAGCACAAGAGCCGATTAAAAAATCAACCGGGGAAAGGCCAGCCGAGCCCTGTAAAAAGCTGTCTGAATCCGTTTTTAAAAATAACGGTCCTGCAAAACAATATTGCAGGACCGTCTGGATCTATATTGCCCGGCGTTGTGGCGCGGCTGTTTACAGCTGCACCTCTTTACCGGTTTTGGCCGATTCATAAATGGCGTTCAGAATCTGAATCATATGCACGCCCTGCTGCGGCACAAAGTCCGGCTTGGCGCCGTTTAATACAACGTCTACAAAATGTTTCAGATTTTCGCCGTGGCCGTTTAAATCAGACATCTTCGGCATCAGATCAATCTGCCGGCCGGTTTCATCTTCCATACTGATGGTAACATCGTTGCTGTCGTGAATCTGGCAGCCGGCTTTTTCGCCCCGCAGCTCTACAAATTTCAGTTCTTTCGGGATGTTGGAAGCCCAGGAAAACTCAATCTGCAGACAGGCGCCGTTGTCAAACCGGATAAAGCCCATCGCCAGATCTTCGACGTCGAAGGTGCCGCCTTCTTTTGCCTCGCCAAAAGAAGCGTGGATTGAATCGGATTTCGAGGTGTCGTTCGCGAACTTCGTAAAGGTGCAGCCTGAAACTGCTACCGGCGTGGGATTACCCATCAGCCAGATGGCCAGGTCAATCATATGTACGCCCAGGTCAATCAGCGGACCGCCACCCGATTGCTCTTTGGTGGTAAACCAGCCGCCTTTGCCAGGAATACCGCGGCGGCGGATCCAGCCGCAGCGCCCGGCATAGATGTTTCCAAACTTGCCCTCGTCAATCATTTTTTTGACATAGGTGGAGCCCTCATAATAGCGGTTGTTGCGCATCACCATCAGCACTTTTCCAGACTGTTCCGCTGCTTCTTTCATCTGCAGCGCCTGCTCGACGGTGATACAGTCCGGCTTTTCACAGAAGACATGCTTGCCCGCCTGCAATGCGGCGATGGCGATGGGTGCATGCAGGTAGTTGGGGGTATTGATGTCTACCGCGTCCAGATTCTCCATTTTCAACAACTGGTTATAGTCGGTTTCTACCGGGCAATCCAGATGATAGTTCTGCTTTGCTTTTTGCGCTTTTTCCGGCACGATGTCGCACAGCGCGACAATTTCGACATTGGGAATATCCTGATAAGAGTTTATATGGTGGTTGCCCATGCCGCCGATACCAATGACGCCGATCCGTAATGTTTTATCCATATTCCTAAACACTCCAATCCACCGACGATTCAACATACGCTTGCCGCCATGATTTAAGGTTCTGGCGCACGCTTAATATGTATGATGAATGCGGTTGCCGCAGATTCCGGCGCGCGGCCCGCCGTATTTCACTGTTTGAAGCAATACTGTAACAAATTATAGTGGTTTTCTGCTAAAACAGCATGAACTATTTTTTGAAATATCACAACTATTTTTTGAATTTATGTTATTCCAGATTTCCGGTTAGCAGCATCACGCCGCACAGCGCGGCCAGCGGAGCCGTTTCGGTGCGCAGAATGCGCCGGCCCAGCGTAACCGGTATAGCGCCTGCATTCTGTGCAGTCTGCACTTCACCGGGCGAAAAACCGCCCTCCGGCCCGATGAACAGACAGCAACTGTGCGCAGGGTGTATGACCTTGCTTAACGGTGTACCGCCGCCCTCATAGAAAAACAGCTTTAATTCATAATCTGCAATCTGTTTTACCGCGTCGGAAAAGGACAGCATCGGCTGTACCCGAACTACCCGCCCCCGGCCTGATTGCTTGCAGGCCTCCAACGCAATTTTATTATACCGGATATTTTTCTTGTCGGCGGCTTTACTGTCCGGCCGGGAGACGCATCGTTCGGATAAAACCGGCACGATTTCCGATACGCCTAGTTCTACCGCTTTTTGGATCACCAGCTCCAGTTTGTCTCCTTTGGGGATACATTGATACAGCGTTACGGAAAGATCCGGTTCGCTGGCGTTGGGCGCCGAAGACAACACCCGGCAGCAAACCGGATCGCCGGTGGACAATATTTCACAAATATAATCAAAACCATTATCACAAACGGTGAGCTGTTCTCCCGGCTGCATCCGCAGGGATTTGGTAATGTGCGCAGCGGTTTCGCCGGAAAGCTGTACAGTGTCTCCGGTGACCGGTTCAAAAAAACGGGGCAAACAGATCGTTCCTTTCGTTATGGTAATAGGGATTATTCCCGTCCGTTAATAATGATGACAAAATCAGTATCCGGCCGTTGTGGCGTCAGGTGAATCGATGAAAACTTGCGGTAAAACAGATCATTGTATTCAATCTGGATTGTTTGTGCACCGCTGTTCAGTGAAAAGCAGCCGTTGATGACGGTATCAGAGGTCTGATTGCCGCCGGTGATCTGCGCGGGCTCGCCGCTGATCGTGATATTGTTAGCGATTTTATTGCGTTCAGCTTCGTCTTTGGTCAGCGGTATGGACAAGCTTGCCGTATAATCCAACGTTTGGGCGACAGCACCGGAAAACTGTACTGACAGCGTATAAAAGTTCAGCCGAAATCGTTCGGCGCTGAATTCCCGCAGTGTCAGCAGATATGGCTGATCGGGATCAGATGTGTCATATTGTGCCGAATATCGGATCGGTGTGTCGATCTGCAGGCTGCCGTCTCCGGTTTCATAGGGCAGGATTAACACATCCAGTCCGATCACGCCCTGTACGCTGCCGGTATCTTCGTTTTGTTCGGTTTTGGTAGCGACATAAGGCAGCGCCAGCGTCAGGCTTGCGCCATGATCATAGGTGTAGATCTGGTTTTTGGAAAGTTCAGTGCTGCTTTTGGTGATCAGATTGACAATATCAGGGAAAGCTGTACGAAACGCATCATTGAGGGTATAAGCGTTTCCGGCGTCCAACCCTTCTTTCAGCTTTAAAAACGGGTTGTCTGTCTGCGCCGGCGGTTGGGAGACGCTGTGTTGTTCGCTTTGCACCGGGTCAAAGTCGGTGCGGACATTCTCCGGTGACCGCACAAATACCCACACAACCAGAAAAATCAGCCATAAAGCCGACAAAATGCAGACGATCCGGCCGGCGATCCGGCCGGTTTTGGTTTTTGGCTGATCACCATGATCCTGATAATCCATATATTCCGCCATCAGTCTGTTTCCTCCATACAATGACATAGCTGTTTGAAATCTGCCAGCGTTAGCTCTTCTGCCCGAACCGCCGGCGGCAGGCCGCATTGTTTGATCAACGCCACAGCCTGTTGTTTGTCGATGTGCAGCCCGGCGGATAATGCGTTGGCCAGCTGCTTGCGGCGTTGCGCGAATGCTGCCCGGACAATTCTGCCAAACAGCGCCTGATCGCAGCCGGCATTTTCCGGTGGATGCTTACAGTCCAGCGTGATGACGGCAGAGTCCACATTGGGCGCGGGCAGAAACGAACCGCGTTCTACATAAAACTGCAGTTTTGGGGTGCTGTAGCAGTGTACAGTGACCGTGATCGCGCCGCATTGCCTGGTGCCCGGCTGCGCACAGATGCGCCGGGCGGCCTCTTTTTGCACCATAACGGTAATGCGCCCGATGGAAAGCTGCTGCTCCAACAGCGCCATTAGTACCGGCGAAGTGATATAATAGGGCAAGTTGGCGCAGACGACGACCGGCAGATCGCCAAATTGTTCCTGTAACAGCGCCGCAAGATCGGTTTTTAATACATCGCCGAATATGACCGATACATTGTCGGTTTCTTTCAGAGTTACGTTTAGAATCGGCTGCAGCCGCCGGTCCAACTCCAGGGCGACCACCTTTTTTGCCCGTTTTGCCAGCTGCTCGGTCAAAACACCGATGCCCGGACCAATTTCCAACACGCCGATGCCGTCGCAGCCGGATAGCTCCGCCATTTTCGGGCAGACCGACGGATTGATTAGAAAGTTTTGCCCCATCTGTTTGGAGAATGAAAATCCAAAGGAGGACAACAGCTGTTTGATAAAGCCGATATTGGTCAGTTGGTTCAATGGATCGTCGCCTTTCTTTTGTTTACAGCATATTGGTATCGTGTCAACAACAGCGGAATAGATGGAATAATTGCACATGTTTGCGGTTGCCGGCTTGGCGGCGAGCAAACGTGCTTATAATGCCCCGCGCAGCGGATAGTAACTGCTTTTGCGGTTATTATACCAGATTGCCAACAGCAATATGGTATAATTGCACATGTTTGCGGTTGCCGGCTTGGCGG
>CALWVA010000006.1 GCA_944384875.1 uncultured Clostridia bacterium | reverse complement strand
GTCACACATCTACAGCTTTATCACCGGCGTATGCCGGACACCACCCGGTCGTTGCCGGACAGATCCCGGTGCACACAAATCTGCGAAAAACCGTGTTGCTTTAAGATTCGGGTCACCGCGCCACCCTGCTGCCAGCCGATCTCAAACAGTACCTGCAGCCCTGATACCTGCCGGGCGTTCGCGGCAATCCGTTTATAAAACGCCAACCCATCTTCCGGCGCAAACAACGCCTGCTCCGGCTCATAGCGAAGCTCCGGCTGCAACCCGGATGCTTCCCAGCGGGCAATATACGGCGGGTTACAGACCAGCAGATCCACCCCTTGTAATGGGTATGTCAGTGCATCCGCCCGCACAGCGGTCACATTTTCGACCTGGTGCAGCGCGATGTTGCGCTGTAAAACCGAAAATGCGCCTTCATACAGCTCTACACAGGTCACCGCCACATCGGGCATTGTTTTTGCCAGCGTAATCCCGACACAACCGGTTCCGGCACACAAATCCAGAACCGGTGCCTGTGATCGGCCCTGCAGCCGTTCCAGCGCCAGCTGCACCAGCAGCTCGGTTTCCGGCCGGGGAATCAGCGTTTGCGGCGTCACATAAAACCGCAAACCGTAAAACTCGGTTTCCCCCAATATGTAATAAAGCGGTTCACCGGCGTTACGCCGCCGCACCAGTTGGAAACACTGCTGTTCAGACTGCGGATCCACCGCCCGGTCTGCCTGCAGCAAAAAGGCCGTCTGATCCAGTCCCAGCACAAACTCCACCAGCTGCCGGGCCTCAAAATCCCGATTGTCCACCGTCAACAGCCTGGCACATTGCCGGTACAGCTCCCGAACGCTCACCAGCGGTCATCCTCCTCATTTTCGGGAATCACCGCTTTCAAAGACGCGATCGCTACTTCAATCATCGCATCTTCCGGCTCTTTGGTGGTCAGCCGCTGCACCCACAATCCCGGCGCCGCAATGATTCTGGTTGCCAGATTGTCATATCTGCCGCACAGCCTAATCAGCTCAAAGCCCAACCCGCAAAACAGCGGGATCATCAAAATCTTTACCGGCACCCAGATATAACTGACCGTCGCCACGCCCGGAAACACCAACACCACAATGGTCGAAAACAAAATGCCCACCGCGATCATCAAAAACATAAACGACGTGCCGCATCGCGGATGAAACCGGCTCTGTTTGCGTACATTTTCCACCGTCAGTTCCAAGCCCTTTTCGTAACAGAAAATAGATTTATGCTCCGACCCGTGATACATAAACACCCGTCTGATATCTTTCATCAAAGAAACCAGCGCCACATATCCGATAAAAATGGCAATTTTCATCAGTCCTTCGATCAACGCCCGCCAGCCGCTGATTGTGCCGCCGGCCGCCGCGTTGATTCCGTTGAAAATCAGTGTCGGCACCCACATAAACAATACCAGCGCCAGCGCTACGCCCAATACCGACGCCACTGCCATCAATGCGCCCAGCAGCGCGCCGTTTTCTTTTTTTTGCCGCTCCGGACCATCGGTTCCATCCAGCTCTGTCTGTCGCTTCTGTTTTTCAGCCTGCTCCTGTTCTTCCAGCTCTGTCATACCAGACAGATCCGCCGAACGCATCAATATTTTATAGCCGGTGACCAGCGATTCCACAAACGCGACCACACCCCGCAGCAGCGGCAGCCGTAAAACCCGGTATTTTTCCCGCAGCGATATACCGGGAACCTCTTCGGTAATAATTTCACCAGACTGTATATGCCGCACCGACAAAACCGTTTTATGCGGCCCTTTCATCATGACGCCCTCTATGACCGCCTGTCCGCCGATAGAAGTGCGTTTGCACACCTGTTTATCACACTTGCTCAATATGGGTTTCTCCTTCCGTTTGCTCCCCGGTGTCCGGCTTTACAATCGGCAGAACAATGGTCACCACCGTGCCGATATTTTCCTTTGAATCAATCTCCAGAATACCGTTATGCTGCTTGATAATTTCATCAGCCACTGCCAATCCGATACCGGAACCACGCACCGTTTTATTGGCTTTATAAAAACGCTCTTTAACCTTTCCCAGATCCTGCGCCGCAATACCGCAGCCGGTATCTTTAACCGCTACCTGCACATAAATATCGTGGCTGGATGCCTCAATCCGCACCAGGTCCCCCCGGGACGAATATTTCACCGCGTTGTCGATAATATTGATAAACACCTGTTTAAGACGGTTCGCGTCTGCCATTACCGGCGGCAGCTGTTCCGGCGCACGATATTCCAAACGGATCCCGTCTTTCGCGGCAATTTCCTTATACATGACATACGCTTCTTCCAGCTCGGCTAAAATATCAGTTTTCTCCATATGCAAACGCAGGTGGCCAGACTGCATTCTGGAAAAGTCCAGCAGATCCTCTACCAGACCGGACAGCCGCTCGCATTCGTTGCTGATGACCTCCACGCCCTTGTTCAGAATCAGCGGATCGGAGGTTCCAGACGCCCGGATGGTTTCCGCCCAGCCCTTGATCACCGTCAGCGGCGTACGCAGCTCGTGGGAAACCGAAGAGATAAATTCATTTTTCAGGTTTTCAGCAGACGCCAGTTCTGACGCCATATAATTGATGGTATCACACAGCTTATCGAGCTCATCCATATTTTTCTGCCGCACCGGCAGCCGGTCGTTGAAATTTCCGGCGGCGATGCTGTATGCCGTCTGGGTGATCGCCCGAATCGGCTTGCGGATGGAGCGCAGGAAAAACACACCCGATAATGAAACCAACAACGCCACTACCACGCCGGCAATCAATACGATCATAAAATTATAAAAAATCTGCCGGTCAATCAGTTCCAGCGACACCAACAGCCGCAGCGCGCCGCTGGCCTGCCCTTCGCTGCTTTTCAGCGGCATCGTAACCGCCATAATCTTTTCGTCCAAATTGGTTTTTCCGATCCATTCCGCTTCCTGTTCGGTCTTGACTGCTTCGTCATAATCAGTAGCGTATTCCGGAACCTGTACAAACCCGCGGGAACTGACAATTACATTGCCCTTTCGATCATAAATCAAAATTTCCACCGTGTTTTTATCGGTGTAATTATTGATAAACTCCTTAGCGCCAAGCTCAAAATCCGCTTCGGTCATATCGGTGTATTTATCCAGAAAGCCGGCGGCCATACGAATCTTGCTGTGCATATCCGAACGCACCGCACTGTAATAGGAATCACTGATAAAAAAGATGGCGACGATCTGAATCAGCAGAATGACAATGACAATCACGCCGATCACATTGATCAGCCAACGCCAGGTCATGCCTTTGATCTTCAAATTCGACGCATTCACCGCCGTACCCCCTGTTTATATCAATAATTCTTTACCAGTCAACACCGTTATTCCACCCATTTATAACCGCGGCCCCATACCGTCAACAGATGTCGTGGCACAGACGGATCATCCTCTACTTTCATGCGCAGCCGACGGATATTCACATCCACGATCTTTTCTTCACCGATATAAGAGTCGCCCCATACCCGTTTGAGAATATCGGTACGATCCAACGGTACATCCGGATTGGAAAACAGATATTCGGTGATCTGAAACTCCACCGGTGTCAGCTCAATCGCTTTCCCGTTTTTCTGCAAAATCCGCCGGCGAAGATCCAGTGTAAATTCACCTAATATCATTTTATCTGATGCACCGGGCGCTTTATTGCTGAGCATTTCCACCCGACGGTTCAGCGAATCCACCCGAGCAACCAATTCCGACGGGCTGAAGGGCTTTGTCATGTAATCGTCGGCGCCCATCATCAGCGCCGAAACTTTATCCATCTCCTGGGTTTTGGCGCTGAGCATAATGATGCCAATCTTGCTGTTCTGTGCGCGAACCTGCTTACAGACCGACAAACCGTCTATGCCGGGCATCATAATATCCAGCAAAATCACCTGATAGTCCCCGTCATGTTCCAAAATTTCCAGCGCGCGCTCGCCGCAATCTGCTTCTGTGGTTTCATAACCTGCACGTTTGAGATTGATCACCACAAACTCACGGATCGCCGCTTCATCCTCTACTACCAAAATCCGTTTCATTGTCACAACCATTCCTTTCAAAACACCCAAAAAGCCGTTCAGCATGTGCTCATAACATATAACAGCGCCTACAAAACCACAAAATCACTGACCAGCTGTTCATAGGGCAATTGCAGCGATCCATTCGCCGACGTATTCTGCAACACACCATATACTGTTCCTTCTCCCGCCGCCAGTTTCTGATAGCCGGATTGCTGGGCAGTCTCCCAGTCATCCTCCAAAAACAGCGCAACGGTAAACAATCTATCTCCCGCCTGGGCCGCGGCTGCGTCCCAAACTCTGTAACAAACGGTCTGTTCGTCAATGACCTCCACCGTAACACCGCCGTTCCATTCCTCCGGCACACTGAAATAATAGCCGGCATCCAGATTCATCATTCCGGTATCGCTAACCTGCAGTCGGCTTCCATCAAATTTCATCCAGGATACCAGATACTGCTGCCCGGGGCCAGCTGTATATCCGGGAATTTCATGCAGCGCAGGGATCTCTGTTCTACCATCGTCATCAATATCCCGCGCCGCGACAGGCGCGGTGCGCTGGGTCATGGAATTCGTCTGGGTTTGTGGATTATAAAACGGATTTTCCAACCTGCCGTTTATATAGCGAATGACCTCCGTAATCATAATCTCCGGGCCTTTATACGCGTCTATATACACCGCGTTGCTTTGATCCTCCAACACCTCGCTGTAAACAGCGGAAAAAGCGGTGATCCCGGAATCCAGCGACACCTCTCCATAAATCTGACTGCCGGATTCTGCAACACCCAGCAGCCGGGCATAGGCCCGTTTCCTGGTTTCCTGCACGACGCCCGTTTCATCCTGCGCCACCAGGCCGGCTACCTCACTGAGGGACATCGTCAGCAACTGTTCTTTCTGCCCGCCGGTCAAATTGCACACCGCAAAACTTGTATATCCCGTCTGCAATCTTAAATTTAAAATTTGATCTGAAAAGCTGTAAACACTCAATTGTTTTTCTCTGCTGCTGTTTGTGGTATAAAGTGATGTGCCAATCACCAGCTCCAGCGCCTCATCGCCATACAGATCTGCAAATTCTACGCGATCCACCGCCGCACATTGTAAATTCAGATCAAACGTCGATTTCCACACATTCTGACTGCGGCATAACAGATTCAAATGGATCTGCTGATCCGATTCCGGCATATAAAACACAATCGCCTCGTTGTTTCCGTCCCCATCCAAATCTTTCAGGATATTAGACGACCGGTAACTGCCCGACGTCGGATATACAAAGCTGTATGTTCCGCCTATCGCTTGATTCAACGCTTCGTTGATCCCCTGCAGTTCTCCCGCAGCCTGGGGTGGGTGCATCAGGGCAGATGGATCGGCAAACGCCGCGTTACAGCCGGTGCTGCACAGCAGCAACGCCAACATCAAAGCGATCAGCGATCCGATTTTATAACGCATATACACCCTCCTTTCGCCGGTGTCATCTGCTGCACTGCCGGCGCAACATCGTCAGTTCATAATAATTTCGTCCAGCGACTTAAAGCGATAATCTCCGTTTTTCAGCAAATCAAAATTTTTAATGGCCGTCGCCGTCCCTTTGGCCACACAAAGTTTGGGATTGTCCGCAACTCTGACTTTCAGACCGGTATAGTTCTCAATAAATGACGCCATCCCGAACAGTGCGCTTCCACCACCAGTCAGAAGCACGCCGTCAGACGCGATATCACCCACGATATCCGGCGGCGTTTTTTCCAATACGCCGCTAATCGCCTTACAGATGGTCATCGCCGTATCATACAACGCAGTGATCATTTCATTCGTATTGATCTCAAAGGTCTGCGGCATGCCGGAAAACTGGTTGCGTCCCTTAGAGGTCACTGTTAGTTCCAGCGGCCGCGGAATCACACAGCCGATCTGTTTTTTGATACGTTCAGCAGTATGCGGCCCGATCAGAACATTATATTCCCGCTTGATATACCGCTCGATCGCCGCCGAAAACGCATTACCCGCCGTCGGAATGGACTCACACTGCACCAGCCCACCCATAGACAACGTGGCGATATCGGTGGTTCCCGCACCGATATCCACAATGACTACCCCTCTGGGCGTGGTAAAATCGATACCCAGACCGATCGCAGCAGCCACCGGCGTTTCGATCAGACAAACATCCCGGGCGCCTGCCGCATAACAGGCGTTATAAATAGAACGCCGGGGCATCTCGGTGATATCACTGGGCACCGCCACCATGACCCGGGCCTTGAACATTTTGTTGTTCGCCACACTTTTAAGAAATGCACACAACATGCTTTCCGCCAGATCATATTCAGCGATGATGCCATTTTTCAGCGGGCAAACCGCCGTAATCGAACGGGGCGTGCGCCCCAGCATATTATACGCGTCGGTTCCCGCCGCAATCAGCTCGCCGGTATGCGTTTCATATGAAATCGCCGTATATTCATCCAACACCACGCTTTTGCCTGCGCAGATTACCGTGCGTTGGGTTCCCAAATCGATCCCGAAATCCGTTGTCATGAACGCTTATCCTTTCCAAACAACTATCAAACAGCTATTCTAGTTTATTATACAATAAAAACCGCCGCAATACAAGCGCGAACTTGTACTGCAACGGCAAAACTTTCGTCTTTAAAATCCGGCCCCGTTACCTGCCGCGTTTTCGACGACGGCGCAGCAGGGTTCTGGCGGCGCATACGCCATACACCTGCGTAGCGCCGGCAGCCTGCAACATTTTGGCGCACTCCTCCAGCGTACTGCCCGTCGTCAGAATATCGTCTGCCAGCAGCACTGTCTTACCTCGCACATCTGCCCCGGCAACTGCATAAGCATCGGTCACATTGGCTGCCCGCAGACCCTCGGGCAGCGTATGCTGACGACCGGTCCGGCGAACCTGCCGGAGTGTTTCGATCCAGGGCAGCCCCAGGCATTTTGCGCTTTCACGCGCCAACCGCGCCGCCGGGTTATACCCTCGCCTGCGTAGCTGCGCTGCCTCCATCGGCACGTTGGTCACCAGATCAAACCGGATTCCCGGCAGCCCGGTACGCACCTCATGCGCCATCTCTTCAGCGAAAAAAGCCACAGCCGGCATACTGTTTTTATACTTCAACCTGCGCGCCGCAGCCCGGATATGGTCTTTATAATAAAACGGCGCTACCGCACGCTTACAAAACCTGCCGCAAAACACCGGGTTGGTACCGGTTGCCCGAGGCAAATCCCGCCGGCATGCCTCACACACTGTTCCCTGTTGTAACACAGTTCCGCAGCATATACAGCGATCGGGCAACAACGCCCGGCGCACCCGTTCCCAAACGCGCATCTTCCCGCTCCTTTCCGGCCTCCGGCCGCTTTATTCCTGCACCGCCTGCATCAGAAAGTGACGGAACCCGGTATACCGCCCGGTCTTTTTGTTATTCTCCACCATGCGCTGCAGCCCATAAGGTGTGCCGATCACCACCAGCAGCTTTTTAGCCCGGGTCACCGCGGTATACAGCAGATTGCGGTAACACAACGGCGGCGGCGCGTCGGTCAACACTAAAATCACACAGTCAAACTCGCTGCCCTGGCTTTTGTGCACCGTAACCGCATAAGCCAGCTCCAGATCTTCCATCTGCTCGCCGGCATACACCGCCGTCTTATCGTCAAACCGCACCGTCATGGTCCCGGCCGCCCGGCTGATCTGCACCAGTGTGCCGATATCGCCGTTAAATACGCCGTTGCCCTTGGTGCCGTCGTCTTTCTCCCAGCCTACATCGTAGTTGTTTTTGACCTGCATCACCTTGTCGCCTTCGCGCATCACAAAACCCTTGTGCTGCATCTCGGCTTTTTCCGGCGCCGGCGGATTGATCCGCTGTTGAATCAGATTGTTCAGGTTCATGGTGCCGCTTTGCCGCTTGCGCGACGGGCATAAAATCTGAATATCCCGCACCGGATCAAACCCATATGCCTTACCCAGCCGCTGGCAAAACAGATCGCCCGCAAGCGCAGCGGCCCCCGCTGCGGTTTTGCGGTTCATAAAAAAGAAATCGCTGTTTTTATCCTGCAACTCCGGCATCTGTCCGGCGATAATCCGGTGGGCGTTGGTGATGATTCTGCTTTGCATCGCCTGGCGGAACACCCGCTCCAGCCGCACTACCGGCACCGCGCCGGAATCGATCAGATCGTGTAATACGTTGCCCGCACCCACCGATGGGAGCTGGTCCACATCCCCGACCATGATCAACCGGCAATGCACCGTCATTGCCCGCAACAGCGCGTCAAACAGCCGAATATCCAACATGGAAAGCTCGTCGATCACAATCACGTCCTGGCTCAGCGGATTGGTCTCATTGCGCTTGAAAACCTGCTGTTCTTCTTCACCCCACTCTACTTCCAGCAGCCGGTGAATGGTCTTGGCCTCTCTGCCACACAACTCAGACATCCGCTTCGCCGCCCGGCCGGTGGGCGCGGCCAGCGCAATATTGGCTCCCGCCTCAGACAACAGCGTAATCATGGCGTTGAGCGTCGTGGTCTTTCCGGTTCCCGGCCCACCGGTCAACACCAGAATCCCCTCCGACAGTGCCGACGCAATGGCCTGTTTCTGGAAACTGTCATAGATGATGCCGTTTTGTTCCTCAATCTGCGCCAATCTGGACACATGCACCGGGATCTCCGCCGGTGGCGCCTTGCGCATCAGTGCGATCCGGTTGGCGCAATACCGTTCAGATTGATACATATACGGCAAAAAGATCATCTGCCGCCCGTCTAATTCCACCCCTGCCAGCGTGCCGGTGTCCAGCATCTGCTGCATTTGCCCGGCGACCTCCGCCTGCTGCATACGCAGCAGCCCCGCCGCCACGCTACACAGCTTGTCCGCCGGCAGACAGGTATGCCCGTTTCCCAGGTTGTGCCGCAGCACATGGATCACCCCTGCCTGCACCCGAAAGCGCTGCTCCACACTGTCGGGCAGCGCGGCGGCAATCTCGTCTGCCCGCAAAAAGCCGATACCGATATGCTCGTCACACAGCATATACGGATTGGCCAACACCTGCTCGACGCTGCCGGCGCCCAGCTTTTTATAGATGCGCATCGCCTCGGCAGCGGTGATCCCGTAAGAGGCCAGCTTGAGCATCGCTTCCCGCACACCAAACTGGTTTTTATATTCCTCGCTGATTTTTTCAGCCTTCTGCATGGAAATACCCCGGATGGTCGCCAACCGTCCGGGTTCGTTTTCCAATATTTTTAGTGTGTCCTCACCGAATTTTTCGACAATGGCGGCGGCCGTCACCGGCCCGACGCCCTTTACCGCCCCGGAAGACAGATATCTTAAAATCTCAGCAGCCGAAGCCGGCAGGCTGCGTTCGCAGACCTGCGCTTTAAACTGCGGCCCATAGGTCGGGTGCACAACATAGCTGCCCTGCAGCGTCAATTGCTCGCCCACATGCACATAGGGCAAAGTCCCCACCACCGTCACCTGTTCATAGCCGTTGTTCAGCTCCAATACGCAATAGCCGGTGTCTGCATTTTGATATGTAATGGTCTCTACCGTGCCCTTTAACAGCTCCGATTGCTCCATAAACCGACTTCCCCATTTATAAAAACTCCTGCAGCTTTTGTGACAGCTCTTGCCGGTCATACAACGGAATATGCTCCCGCCGACAGAGAATCTCACACGCCAGCGCCGCCTGGTCGGACAGCCCGCAGTCTACCGCCACAACCCGATCTTTCTGCAAAAAATCATAGCGCTTCTGCTGGGCCAGAATAGCCGACAACACAAAATCTGCATGTTCCCCCTGCAGTTTCACAATTCGAAGATGCCCGCCGTTCTCCGGGCTGGAAAAAACCCGATAAGAAATGGCGCGGATGATCGACGTCAGCCCCACCACAGATAAAATCGCTGCTACAATATACAATACCGCTTCCATGCCGCAACGCTCCCTTTGTTGATACTATTCTATCATACGGCGGGCGTCTGTCATGGTGCATGTACATATTTATAAAAAGTATAACACATTTTCGGGTAAAGAAACAGGTTTTTTTACAAAAACGGCCGCTTTTTCATAGACAGCAAAAAGCGTGTGCTATTTTAGCACACGCTTTTTTCACATCAATCAATAGCCCAGATATGGCCGAGGGTTTACCGCAGATCCATTGATCAACACCTCAAAGTGCAAATGCGGCCCGGTGGCGTTCCCGGTCTGCCCGACCGCTGCGATTACATCCCCCTGTTCTACGGTGTCGCCTGCTGAAACATACAGCTGGCTGCAGTGCGCATACCGCGCTTGTGTACCGTCTGCATGGGTAATAATCAACTGTTTGCCATAGCCGCCGGTGGTCTTGACCATCGTCACCGTTCCGGCCTTTGCCGCATAAATATCTGTCCCCTGATAGGCCGCGATATCCACGCCGGTATGTCCCTGATAGCCCCAATAGCCGCAACTCACATAACAATTGGATCCATTGCGGTTTACCGGCCAGATATAGCCGCTGTCTGCCGCGGTCTGGGTGCTTCTTACTCCCGCTTTATAGGCCACCGACGCCGTCACCGGTTTTGTGCCCACAATGATCTGTTCTGCTACCGGCGCTTTTACGATTTCTGCCTCTAAAATTTCATCAGCCGTTAAACGGCCGTCTATATAGGTCAGTTGTGAAACGATGCGCAGCTGGCCTGTCTGCCCCGCAATTGTTTTGCTGTAGCCCACGTTTTTTGTATCGTCCTGCACCTCGACTGTCTCATAGGCCATTTCCTGCTGGAACGTCTCGGTCACCAGCGCCTTGGTCGACAGATTCAGCGCGCCAACAGCCTGCTCCACGTCCTGCCGCAGCACATCCGCAGTATAAACGCCGTTTCTGGTCTCAACATCACAGTTAAACGCAATCTGCGCGTTTGCATACTGCGCCGCCGTCTCCGCTTTACAGGCTGCAAGCGCCTGTTGGATCTGCTGCGCATCCGTCGCTGCAAACGCCAGTTCGTCGTCTATATACAGGCCATATGCCGAAACCAGCCCTTCTTCAGAAGCTATAATGGTCTCCGCCAGCTCTGCCGCATCGCTGAGCCGGTCTTTATGCACCACTTCGAACTGATATTCCAACTGTGCGAGGCCGTCGGTATTTCCCTGCACCGTATTTAAAACCTGCTGCCGGGCAGTATCGGCGACCGCCTGCTCCTGCACATAGCCGATGGTCTCGCCCGCATTGCGCACCGCCACCGCCACCGTCATATCCGACAGCGCACCCGCCGTCACAACCGTCGCCAGCATCACAACGCCTGCGCAGCCCGCCGCGGCCATCCGCCGGGCCGCGCCCGGCCGGTTTTGTAAAAACAGTTTGCCCTGCTGTAATTTGCGACCTGTCCACACAAAACCTTTACAGAGCCGGCGGCCGGTCCATACAGCGCCCATGCGCAAACCACGCCCGGTCTGTATAACGCCGGCCCGCAGCTTGTGCCCGGCCCATACAAGGCCTGTCCACAATCTGTGGGCTGTGCATCCCGCGAAGACGGAAATTTTATCTTTCGCCAGACCCGCCGCGTTCAATACGCCACGCCAGATCTTCTGAAAACGTCCTAATCGAGCTTGCCTTTGCATCGGAGTAAATAATCCTTTCAAAAGCGGCAGTTTTGTAACCATCGCCACTTATTTATTACAACTTTGTAACGAATTATACCACCATGATAACAAAATTGCAACCTTTTGCATGATAAAACAGCAGCTTGCACAAACAAACTGCTGTTTTATCGGTAAAATAGATTGATTTTTTATTTATTTTGTATAATTATAATCCAACATCTCTACTGTAACCCGCTCCAACACCTTACAAAAATCCCGCGCCTCCCGCACTGCGCCCGGCAGATCATGATCGAGATAGTTGCCGCACTCGGCGGCAGACGCACCGGGGATCTCCCCATTGTATTCGGCGATAAACGCAAAAGCCTCCTTGATCAATTGCAACGATGCTTCGTCTCCCAGATTCCGTGTCAGAAAATAAAAGCCGGTCCGGCAGCCCATCGGTCCAAAGTAGATGACACCGTGTGCCCGGTCGCTGTTGCGAACATAGGTCGCAAACAGATGCTCGATGGTGTGAATCGCACCGTTGCGCATCACCGGCTCAAGATTCGGCCGGCGCATCCGGATATCATAGGTGATCACATCTCCGTCAATCCGCGAGACATACACCCCTTTTTGCAATGTGGTATGATCCACTTGAAAACTGGCGATTTTTTGCATGTTGACAGCCTCCTTCATCCATTCAAACAGGCCAAACGCCCCGGTTCGCCCGGCGGCCTCAAACAGCACAAAGTTCCCGGCTGTTTGCCGCTGATCTTTCGCCTTCAGCCGTCTTTTTCCGGCAAACCCGTTTTCATACTGTAATTGCCGGTAAAATCCACCGCCGTTCCGCCCCGGCCCACCGTTTGCAAAAACTGCATACACAGCGCCGCACTGTCCTGTTCCGACCGGTCAAACAATTCAAAAAAGCTGTCTGAAACCGCCTGCGCTTCGGGGTCGAAGGGGTTTTTCCACAGTGAATGCTCAAAATTGGAATAATCCCACCCGCCATCCTCCAGCAACGGGTGAATCAAATGCGAAACCGTTCCCCGCATAAAAACCAGCCGCTCCAAAGTTTTGATCAAAATTCCTTTATATAAATGCGGATCATGAGACAGCCCCTGGCAAAACCGGGCGTCTTTATACCCGCGGACCAGCCGCGCGGGTGAGATCCCTTCCGCCAGCCCCACCGTTTGCAGTACCGCCGCCAGTATCGCCGCGCACCCCTGTAACACCGTCTGATCATTCGTGATACACTGCTTCGGGTTAAACGCGTCGGTGGTCAGCCCCAGCTTGCTGCGCAGCATGATAATATCCAGCGTGTGCTCAATGCGCACATGGATAAAATACGGATGGTGCCGGTAATGCTCCTTTTCAATAATATCCGCCTGCATCGCGTATACATACGGGTGCGCGGTCCGATCCAGCGAATAATGGCACAAAAAGCCCAGTGCATAAGACAGCGCCAACCGGTTTTCCGGATGCACAACGCAGTAAGCAGCAAACGCCGAAAACAGCGTATTTGCCGGAACGGCGTGCAGCGCGACACCGGTTTTACGCAAACTCTTACCCGGCATCAAAACCGGCAGCAACCGGTGATAATACAACACATCCGGCCCCTGCGCACCTAATACAAAAGCATCTTCATTTAAAGATTCATGATTCTCCAACTGCGAAAACACATCCCGCGCGTGGAGATAGTGGGTAATCAGTGCGGGCATAACAGACTCCTTATTAAAACATCAACATTCCGTCGGCGCCTCAGGAGTTTTTATCCACCTGATGAAAGGTTTTCAGATTGCCGGTTTTGCCGCTGCGCCGGTCCAGTTCGGCAAGCAGATCCTCTAATGGCACACCCTGCTGCACCATCAGCACCATTAAATGATATTGCAGGTCGGCCAGTTCCGCGACCAATTCCTGACAATCCCCGTTTTTCGCGGCAATAATCGTTTCAGCACACTCTTCGCCGCACTTTTTTAAAATTTTATCCAGTCCCTTTTCAAACAGGTAACAGGTATAGGAATTTTCCGTTTTCTGCGCTCTGCGGGATAAAACCGTCTGATACAGCGCCTGCATTGTTTCCATATTCCAAACAATCCTTTCAAAAATGCGGCCGGGTTGCAGCCGCCAGATTTTTATAATTTCAAATTTATAAGTCCATCTTGTATAGCGCTACCGTCCCTCTGCCTGATACAGCGTGCGGTAAAAACAGCTGTGCTGCCCGGTGTGACAGGCCGCGCCGGTCTGCACCGCTGTAACCAGCAGCGTGTCACAGTCGCAGTCATAATCGATGCGCATCACCTTTTGCAGATGGCCGGAGGTCGCGCCTTTGTTCCACAGCTCCCCGCGGGACCGGCTGAAAAACCAGGTATAGCCGGTTTCAAGCGTTTTTTGCAGCGATTCGCGGTTCATATACGCCAGCATCAAAACCTGCCCGGTGCCGGCCTCCTGTATAATGGCGGGAATCAGCGCGCCTTTCTCAAAAAAGCCATCTAAATTTACTGTCTGATCAATCATACCCGTTCGCCTCCAACACCGCCTGTTTCAGATCCAGTGTACCTTTATAAACCGACTTGCCGCAGATCGCGCCGTATACACCGATCTTGGCCAGCGCGCGGATATCGTCCAGATCCGTCACGCCGCCCGACGCGATAATATCGCAGCTTACCGCCCGGTTGAGCTGGTCAAGCTGCTCCAGATTCGGGCCGGACAGCATCCCGTCGCGCCCAATATCGGTATAGATAATGGTATGAACGCCTGCCTGCTCCATCCGACGGGCAAGGTCAATATAATGAATATCGGAATCATCCAGCCAGCCCTGTGCAGCAGCATAGCTGTTTTTCGCGTCAATGCCCACGGCGATCCGGTCCCCGAACCGGGACGCGGCCTGTTCTACCAGCTTCGGGTCTTTGATAGCAACCGATCCTAAAATGACCCGCTGCACGCCGTTTTCCAGATACATCGATATCGTATCCAGATCGCGAATACCGCCGCCTGTTTCAATATGCAGTCCGCTTTGCTGCGCAAGCTCTAAAATCAACCGGTGATTCACCGGCGCGCCTGATTTGGCGCCGTCCAGATCCACGGTATGCAGCCAGCTGCAGCCGGCAGCTTTAAACCTGGCAGCGGTTTCAAATGCATCATCCGCCACCTGTTCCGCCGTGTTGAAATCACCCTTGCGCAGCCGCACGCAACGACCGTCTTTCAGATCAATTGCAGGTAAAATAATCAAATCATAAACTCCTTTAAACCGTTATAAAACGCCTTTTGTGCTTAAAATTTCGCCGCCGTTTTCAGCGACCGCCGCTTTCAGCGCCTGCCCGAGCGATTTAAACAGCGCCTCTAAAATATGATGGTCATTGCAGCCATAAATGCATTTCTGATGCAGCGTGATGCCGCCGTTTACCGCCAGCGCCCGCATAAACTCCACCGCCATACAGCAGTCAAAGCCACCTACCGACTGATTGGAAAACTGCGCGTCAAACACCAGATACGGCCGGTTGGACAGATCCAACACCGTCATACACAGCGCCTCGTCCATCGGGACAAACGCAGTGCCAAACCGGGCGATGCCCGCCCGGTTTCCCAACGCTTTGGAAAGCGCCCGGCCCAGCACGATGCCGGTATCCTCCACCGTATGGTGACAGTCCACCCGCAAATCGCCCTTTGCCGTAAGCTCCAGCCCAAAGCCGGCGTGCCTGGCCAGCGCAGTCAGCATATGGTCAAAAAAACCGATGCCGGTGTCGATCAAAATCTGGCCGCCGGACAACGACAGCGTAGCGGAAATATCAGTTTCCGAAGTGGTCCGGTTTATGGTCGCCGTACGCATATTGAAACCTCCTAAATGGTTTTTTGCAACACTGAAACGATTTTTAAATTCTGCTCCGGTAGTCCGGCGGTAATCCGCAAAAACGAACCAAAGTTGCGCACAAGAATGCCCTGTTCCTTCAGCTCCTCAAACGCCCGGGCACAATAGTTTGAACGAACCGTAACAAAATTGGTGCAGGTTTCAAACAGCGTAAACCCGCGGGAAGGCTGAATCTGTTTCAGGTTTAAATACAGATCGTTGCGGGATTCGTTGATCAGCTGAATCGCCACATCGATAAATTTCGGAATTTTAAACGCCGCGGCGGCAGCCGCCTGGGTCAGCGCATTGACGTTATAAGGGGATTTCACCGTTCGAATAATACCGGTCAGCCGGTCGTTGGCCACGGCAAAGCCCAGCCGCAGGCCGGCCAGCCCCATCACCTTGGAGCAGGTACGTAAAATAATCAGATTATCATATTGCGCGGCCTCATTTAGCAGCGACTGATCCCAAAAGTCCATATAGGCTTCGTCCAGCACCACCAGCGCATCAGTGCTGGTAATAATATGGCGAACCGCCTCCCGGTTCAGGCCCAGTGAGGTGGGGTTGCAGGGATTGGAAAAAAGCAGCATCCGCGCGCCGGTTTGCCGCAGCGTCTGCACCACCTCGTCCGGATCAATCCGAAAATCCTCCCCCTTTTGCACCGCCACGACTTCGACGCCGGTCACCTCAGCGTAAAAACGGTACATCGAAAAATCCGGCTCGATCACGCACAGTTTTTCATCTTTTTCCAAAAAAGCGTTCACCAGCAACGCCAGCATCTCATCCGACCCGTTGCAGGCAGTGATATACCGGGGATCCACACCATAATACGCGCCATACAGTTCACAAACCTCTTTGGCCGTCGGATCCGGATACCGGCGCAATGACACCTTTGCCAGCGCCTGCAATATGGCATTATGTACTTTCGGAACCAAATCCAAAAATGATTCGTTGGCGTCCAGCCGGATCGGATAGTTTTCCATGTTCGGCTCATACGGCGTCATGTTTTTCAGTTTTTCAGGCAATGTATACATCCTGTTCTCCCTTTCTGCGGCTGTTAAAGTTCCGGCTGTTGCCCATACCGCACCATGATCGAATTGGCATGAGCGGTCAATCCCTCGGCGTTGGCCAGCCGGATAATATCCTGCGCGTCGCGCTGCAGCGCCTGATCGGTATAATAGATATACTGCATCCGTTTTAAAAAGCTGTCAACCGACAACGGCGAGAAAAACCGCGCGGTACCGCTGGTGGGCAACACATGATTCGGCCCCGCGAAATAATCGCCCAGCGGTTCAGGGGAATGATCGCCCAAAAATACCGAGCCGGCGTTGCGCACCTGTGCAAGATATTGCATCGGGTTTTCTGCGCAGATCTCCAGATGCTCCGGCGCTACGTCGTTGGCGATCGCCACCGCCTGCTCCATCGTGTCACAGACGATGATCGCGCCAAAATCCCGCAGCGAGGCCTCAATGATCTCCCGCCGGGACAGCGCCGCGCTTTGCTGCCGTAACTGCTGCACCGTCTGCTGCGCAATCTGTTCATCGGTTGTAACCAGAATCGCCGAGGCCATCCGGTCATGCTCGGCCTGCGACATCATATCCGCCGCCAGATATACGGGGTTCGCCGTTTGATCAGCTAAAATCAAAATTTCACTGGGCCCGGCGATCATATCAATATCCACCGTGCCATACAGCAGTTTTTTGGCGGTAGCCACATACATATTCCCCGGCCCTACGATCTTATCCGCCTTTGGAATCAGCGCCGTGCCAAAAGCCAGCGCCGCCACCGCCTGGGCGCCGCCGCATAAAAACACCCGGTCAACCCCCGCAATCTGCGCTGCGGCAAGAATATCAGGATTGGGCGTTCCGTCCCGCCGGGGCGGGGTGACCATCACAATCTGCCCAACGCCGGCGATCTTCGCCGGAATAGCATTCATCAAAACCGAACTGGGATAGGCCGCCGTGCCGCCGGGCACATAGATGCCCACACAGTCCAGCCCGCGCACCTTTTGCCCTAACACCGAACCGTCCGGCTTGTTGATCTCAAAGCCCTTCGGCAACTGGTTGATATGAAACGCCCGGATATTCTCCGCCGCCTTGCGCAGCGATTCGGCCAGCGCCGGATCACACTGCTGCGCCGCCTGTTGCAATACCGCCGGCGGCACCTCGTAATACTGCGGCAGCCGGCCGTCAAATTTTCTGGTATATTCCCGCACCGCGTCGTCGCCATTCTGCCGGACCTGCTCGATAATCTCCCCGACGGTGATTGTCACCTGCCGGTTAACCTCGCCGCCCCGTTTTCGCAATGTATCCAACAGCCGCTGCGCGCCGCCGTTTTCTGCATTTACAATCTGCACCATAAATATTGATTCCCTTCTGCGGGCTGTGCCCGCCTGACATCAAAAAGTATACTACATTCCCGCCGCCGCTTCAAGCCTTTTCAGAAAGTCTTCAATCTGGGCCTTGCGGGTTTTCAGGCTGGCAACGTTGACAATCACCCGCGCGGAAATCGGCATAATCTCTTCTACGACCTGCAGCCCGTTTTCCCGCAATGTCGACCCGGTTTCCACAATATCAACGATCCCGTCGGCCAGCCCCAATAGCGGCGCCAGCTCCACCGAGCCCTCGATCTTAATGATCTGCACATCCATACCTTTCGCTTCAAAATAACCGCTGGCCACCGCCGGATATTTGGTCGCCACCGTTTTTACATTATAGCCGGCGAAAAAGTCGCTGCCTTGGGGGGCTGCCAGGGCAAACCGGCATTTACCGATGCCTAGGTCCAACACCTCGTAAAATTCACCGCTGCTCTCAGCAATCGTGTCTTTACCCACAATTCCAATATCGCAGGCGCCCCGTTCAATATAGGTGATCACATCCGCCGCCTTGGCTAAAACCACATCATAATCCCCTACCGGTAAAATCAGTTTTCTGCCCTTGTTCTCCAGCGCCGTACAGTCCAGCCCCATCTTTTTAAACAGCTCTACCGAAGATTTCTCCAGCCGGCCCTTAGTCAGTGCAATCCGTATTCTCCGCATCATATCCGCTCCTCCGCTATTGACGCGCCGACCCGCACTACCGCCGGGATCCCACGCTGTTTTGCATATTCCAATGATTGCGCCCAGCTGTCAAACACACTGTTTTCCGCAATCTGTCCCTGGGCGATCCGCTCTGTACAATATAACACCGCCTGCATCTCATAACCCGGTTCCCCAAATACTAAAACATCCGGAATCCGGCCGCCGTCTACCGCGCCCTGCTGGCACAGCAGCTCCGCCACCGCATCGTTTTCCACCGCAAAACCGATGGCCGGCATCGGCTCGCCAAACTGTTGCAACAGGTGATCATACCGACCGCCGGACAACACCGTTACACCGGAACCGAACAGATATCCCCGCAGAAGCAGGCCGGTATAGTATGTATTCGAGTGCACCAGTCCCAGATCCAGATCCACCCGGCCCGCCAGCGACGTGGTTTGCAGCGTGTCATAAATATCCCGTAGATACTGTAATGCGTCGCCGCAGATATCCCCGCACAGCGCCGCAGCCTCCTCCAGCACTTCACCGCCGCCAAACAAATGGGGCAGCCGGCGCAGAATCCCGGCGATTTTCTGATTCTCTAGCTTATCCAGCTCGTCGTCCAGCGCCGCATAACATTTCGACTCGATCAGCCGGCGTACCCGCTCAACCGTATCGCCGTCTGTATCCAGTTCGGCGATCAGCCCTTTAAACACCGCCGCATGCCCGATCTCAATCTTAAATTCGGTGGCGCCGCAAACCGACAGTGCGTCCGCCGCTGTTTTCAATATTTCCAGATCTGCGCGCTTGCCCGCCGCACCCAGCAGCTCCACGCCAGACTGGGTGACTTCATCTCGCCGGCCGTTCAACCCGGGATTCACCTTAAACACCTTTTCGGTGTAACACAGCCGCACCGGCCGGGGCATATTCTGCAGCCGGGTGGCAGCCAGCCGGGCGATGGGCAATGTAATATCCGGCCGTAAAACCAGCAGCCGGCCATTGCGATCTGTCAGCTTATACATCTGCTCGATCGGGATCGCCGGCTCCGGACAGGTGAACACATCCATAAACTCCAGCGCCGGCGTTACCACGCTGTGATAGCCGCGGCTGGCGAACAGCGCCGACAGGCGGTTTTCCACCGCAGTTTGCGCCTCGCTTTCTTCAAACAGATAATCTCGAAAGCCTTTGGGCGTAATTTTATTATTAATTTTCATCTCAACACTCCATGCTTTAGTATGCTAATGTGATATCATGATATCATATTAAATTTAAATTGTCAACCCTTTTATTTAAAAATCACCTGTCCGGCGGTGCCGGGCAGGTGTCAAAAATACCGCGCCGATTACATCAGCGGCGCAAAAATTTTCAAAATCGCACCCACTGTTCTCTTGATCCACGACCGACCCCGACAATCTTCCTTTGTCACCTGCCGGCTGACCGCCAGCGTCTGCTGATAATCCCGTTCAATATCAGCGATACAACTGCTGTGATAAAAATAACAGCCGCATTCAAAGTGTAAATACAGGCTTCTGTAATCAAAATTGATGGTGCCCACCGTGGCGTATTCGCCGTCTACCACCACGTTTTTGGCATGGATAAAGCCGGGCGTATATTCATAAATTTCTACCCCCGCCTCCACCAGAACCGGATAATAGGCCTGTGTTACGGCGTAAACAATCCGTTTGTCAGCAATATGCGGTGTGATGATTTTGACAACAACGCCGGATTTTGCCGCGTTGCATAGCGCCGTAACCATTTCATTATCAATAATCAGATAGGGCGTAGTGATATAAATATAATGCTGCGCACGGTTAATCATGTTTAGATAAACATTCTCGCCGACTGTTTCAAAGTCCAGCGGGCTGTCGGCATAAGGCTGCACAAAACCGTCTGACGGCTCTGCCACAGCATGCACCCGCGGCGCAAAGGCGCTGTAATCCGTCGTAGTGCCGTTAATATAGTCCCACATGGATAAAAACAACACCGTCAGCGTCCAGACCGCGTCGCCCTTCAGCATCACGGCGCTGTCCTTCCAGTGGCCGTGTTTTTCATAGGCGTTGATATATTCATCCGCCAGGTTAATACCGCCGGTAAAGCCGGTGTGCCCGTCGATCACGCAGATTTTCCGGTGGTCACGATTATTCAGTTTCGAGGTCAACACCGGCACAAACGGATTAAACACCCGGCATTGCACGCCGCTGTTTTCCACCTTTCTGTCAAAATGATAAGGCAGCGTTCGGATGCAGCCCATATCGTCGTAAATCAGGCGCACATCTACCCCTTCGGCGGCCTTTTGTTTTAAAATATCAAAAATCTCGCCCCACATCAGCCCTTCTTCAATAATAAAATATTCCAGAAAGATATAATACCGCGCAGCGGCAAGCTCTCTTTTCAGCGCCTCAAACTTTTCCTCGCCGCAGCTGAAGTAAACGCTCCTGGTATTCTGATAGGGTGGGCAATAAGCATACCGCTGCAAATAATTACTGTGCAGCTGCGCTGTTCTGGAACACGCGCCGATCTGCGACAACACCGGACTATTCTGATCCAGAAAGCGTACCGTCTGCGAATGGGTCTGGGCCATCCGACGCTTGGTAAATTTGCTCAGCTTGCTGCCGCCGAATAACAGATAACACAGCACCCCAAACACCGGTATCAACAGCACTGGAACCAGCCAGGCGATCTTATAACCGGGGTTGGAACGGTCGTTGATGATCCGAACGGTGCAAATCAGACTGAGTCCGACACAGACGGCATAAAAATAGATAAAATATTCTTCAAATTTTAAAACCATCAATACCAGCAGCGCCGCTTCGATCAACAACAGAAAAATCACCAGCACCAATCTGGAAAACAACAATTTCAAAAGTTTTTTCATGATCAGCGTCCTTTTTATTGCGCCGGCCCGCCATCTGCGGCGCTAAATCTTTTCGACAATCTCGTTTTTATTTTTATAAATGGAGTTCGCCGGCACCACGCCCCGCACCATCGAAAGCGGATACACGCTGGCCCCGCGGCCCACCACCGTTCCCGGATTCAATACGCTGTTACAGCCGATCTCCACATAATCTCCTAAAATCGCGCCGAACTTTTTCATCCCGGTGGTGATTTTTTCAGCGCCCACAGCTACTGTGACCGGTGTTTTATCGCTTTTGACGTTAGAGGTAATAGACCCGGCGCCCATATGCGCCTTATAGCCCAACACCGAATCGCCTACATAATTATAATGCGGCACCTGCACATTATCGAACAGCACGACATTTTTCAGTTCGGTGGAGTTGCCCACAACACAGTTTTTCCCCACAATCGCATTGCCCCGAATAAACGCGCAATGCCGGATTTCTGCGCCCTCGTCAATGATGCATGGTCCGCAGATATACGCCGACTGCGCCACCTGCGCGGTTTTATGAATATACACGTCGCTGTTCGGGCAATAATATTCGCGGATATCCAACCGGCTTTGCAGCTGTAAAATAAATTTGCCGATCTCCGACAGGATCTCATAAGCATAGGTTTTTCCGCTGAACAGCGCTGCCGCAATGGTATGATTTAAATCCAGTAAATTTGAAACAGACAATTGCTCCATATTATAATTACACCCTTCCGTCATGTTACAGTATATCAAACTTATCATTATTTTATAGCAGCCAACTGTAAAATTCAAGGCTTTTATCCCCCGGCGTTACAAATCTGCGTGTCACCCCGACGCTTTATTTACATTAAACTGCAAAATTCCCTGCTGTAAAACGGCAACCATCTGTTGCATAACGGCGATAAATGTTGTATAATACGGATATATGCAACGATTTTGAAAGGAACGGTGTATTATGGCGAATAAGCTGCGGCTTACCGTAGGCGGCGTGGAACTGATCATCAACTCAGACGACGATGAGCAATATATGCAAAGCCTGGCGCACGAGATCAATCGGCGCATCAGTGAATTGACCAATAAAAATTCCTATCTTTCCACCACGATGGCCTGTGTGATTGCCGCGTTGGAATACAGCGATAAAGCCAAAAAGTGCAATATAGAGATTGACAGCCTCCATGATCAGATTAAAAAGCTGGAGGAGGATATCGCCAACCTGCAGCTGGAATCAGACGAAGCCCGCCGGGAAATCGACCGGATCAATAAAGAAAACCAGACGCTGCGGGGCAAGCTGAGCCGGCAATGAGCGAACTTCTTGCCCCCGCGGGTTCCTGGGACATGCTGCAGGCCGCCGTGCGTGCCGGAACCGACGCGGTATATTTTGGCGCGGCGCAATTCAACGCCCGCCGCACGGCGCAAAATTTCGAAGCCGGCGAACTGGCCGGCGTGGTATCATATTGTCATGTTCGGGGTGTTCACGCATATCTTGCGCTGAACACCCTTATTTCTGATGCGCAGATGCCGGACGCGCTGGCGCTGGCACAGGCTGCGGCAGCAGCCGGAATAGACGGTGTTATTTTACAGGATCTGGGGCTGGCGGCGCTGCTGCTTCAGGCCGCGCCACAACTGCGCCTGCACGCCTCCACCCAACTGTCGGTACACACCCCGGCAGGGCTGGACTTTTTGGCAAAACGGGGATTCAAACGAGCGGTGGCAGCGCGGGAAAACAGTCAAGTGCAGCTGCGGGCGCTTTGCGCCCATGCCAGAGAGCTGGGAATGGAAATTGAAGTGTTTATCCACGGCGCGTTGTGTATGTCGGTATCCGGCCAATGTCTGCTGTCCGCCATGCTGGGTGGACGCAGCGGCAACCGGGGGCTGTGCGCCGGGCCGTGCCGGCTGCCGTTTTCGGTGCCGGGCGGCACCGGCTATGACCTGAGCCTGAAGGATCTGTCCCTGTTGCCGCATCTGCACACGCTGGAACAAATGGGGGTTGCGTCGTTTAAGATTGAAGGGCGGCTCAAACGGCCGGAATATGCCGCGGCCGCGGTGGGCGCCGCCCGTGCCGTTTTAAACGGAGACGACCCCTTTAAACAGATGCAAACGCTGGAAAAGGTGTTTTCCCGTTCCGGCTTTACCGACGGTTATTTTACAGGGCATCCAGATGCACAGATGTTCGGCGTGCGCCGGCCGGAGGATGTTGCAAACAGCCGGCAGGCGCTGACGGCGATTCACGAGCTTTACCGCACCGAATACGCCCGGGTTGCAATCCGGATGCAGCTGACCTTATCCCCGGGGCGCCCTGCCCTTTTAACAGTGAACGACGGTGTTCATACCATATCCGCGACCGGACCGGACGCGCAGGTTTACGACCATCCGCCAACCGTGGAACAGCTGCGGCAAAAGCTGACCAGATGCGGCGGCACACCCTATGATGTGGAAAGCTGCATGATTGAGCAGCAACCTGGCGCCGGGATTCCCGGGAGCGCATTGACCGCTCTGCGCCGGCAAGCGCTAACACTGCTCTCTGAAAAACGGGGATTGCCGCATCCGATTCCTTATACGCCGCCGACATTACAGCCACCAGCTACCCGGACGGCGCGAACACCCGCAATCTATCTGTTTGTGCGGCAAATCCGGCAGCTTCCGAAAAATACAGACGCCATTGCGTTGGCGGCGCTGCCGCTGTTTGCCCCAGATCGGGACTATCAGGCTGCGCTGGCCAGCGGCGTTCCCATCGCCGCCAAAACGCCTCCGGCCCTGTTCGGAAGACAGCAGCAGATTGCAAAACGGCTGCAACAGCTGCGGGCACTGGGCGTATCTGCCGGCGTTGCTGAAAATGTCGGCGCAATCCCGCTGATCCGAAACGCAGGCCTGCAGGTCATCGGCGGCGCCCGGCTGAACTGCTTTAATTCATATACCCCGCCGGCGCTTGACACCGACCGGCTCATATTGTCCTGTGAGCTGGAGCAACAGCAACTGAAACAGCTGCAAACCCAACTGCCCTGCGGCATTTTAGCCTATGGAAGGCTGCCGCTGATGCTGTTGCAAAACTGCCCGTCCAAAGCCTTCGGCGGCTGTGAAAACTGCAGCCATACAATTACCGACCGCAAAGGCCATGTGTTTCCGCTATGGTGTGAAGACGGCGCGGTGCAGCTTTATAACGACCGACCGATAGAGCTTTCTGACCGGCAGTCGTTTCTGCATCTGTTTGACTTTATTGTTTTGAATTTTACTGATGAATCGCCCCAACAGGTTGATGCCATTCTCCGGCGCTATCAGACCGGTCAGCCGCCGCAGCCCCCGTTTACCCGCGGGTTATATTTCCGGGGTGTGCTGTAGTTTGCAGACTTACTGCACCAGCTTCTATTAAGCTCCTGCAGAAACGATCTACTATTGACTTCGTCCCGGCCTGCGTTTATAATTGGGTATATCATGAAACCGGAAGGGTCTTCATTTTTATGAATTATACATTTTTGCCCCGCACCTGGGCCCGAATCGACCTGGATGCGCTGACGCATAATTATCAGGTGATCCGTAAACGGCTGCATCCTGGCACCAGAATGATGGCGGTAGTCAAAGCCGACGCCTACGGCCACGGTGTAAAATATGTGGCGCCGCTGCTGGACCGGCTCGGCGCCGAGCAGTTTGCCGTTTCCAACATTGAAGAAGCGATGCAACTGCGGGCATTGTCCATTAAAAAACCGATTCTGATTCTGGGTTATACCCCGCCTTATCTGGCAAAGACGCTGGCGCAGCATGAGATTTCCCAAACAGTTTTCGACAGCGAATATGCCGCGGCACTGTCCCGGCACGCGGCAGCCGACGGCGTAACGGTGCGCATGCATATCAAAATTGATACCGGTATGGGCCGGCTGGGATTTATCCATCACGACCTACAAGACTGCGATGCAATCGAGCAGATCCGCTCGATCTGCAAGCTTCCGGGGCTGGCCCGGGAAGGCATCTTCACGCACTTTGCTTCTTCGGATTTGGACGGCGATCAGGACGGCAGCTTTACCCGCCGGCAATTTGACCTGTTCTGCGACGTTATCGACCGCCTGAAACAGGACGGCATTACCTTTTGCCTGCGGCACTGCTGCAACTCGGCCGCCACGCTGCGCAACCCTGAAATGCAGCTGGACATGGTGCGGCCCGGCATTATTTTATATGGTATGGAACCGTCCAGCGCGTTGCGAAACGTTGCTGATCTGCGCCCGGCCATGACACTGCAATCGGTGATCTCCATGGTCAAAGACTTACACCCTGGAGACAGCGTCAGCTATGGCCGCACCTATACAGCGCAACATGAGATTCGCGCCGCTACCATCCCCATCGGGTATGCCGACGGATATCCCCGGTCGCTGTCTAACAACGGGTATATCCTGATCCGTGGACAAAAAGCGCCGATCATCGGCCGGGTCTGCATGGATCAGACCGTGGTGGATGTTACCGGTATCCCTAAAGTAAAGGAAGGCGACGAGGTGCTGCTGTTTGGCAGCGACGCCAACGGAACGCTGCCGGTAGAGGAATACTCCGCATTATGCGGCACCGTCAACTATGAAACAGTTTGTCTGGTCGGCAAGCGGGTGCCCCGGATCTATTATGAAAATGGGCGACAGGCCGGTCAGCTCAATTATGTTTACAACGCCCGGTTATAAACGCAAGGATCATAAAAGAAAGGATCATTGTCTTATGAAGCTTCCGAAATATTATGAAGATCCCCATACGCTGCATGTCAACTGCCGCCCCCCGCGGGCATACTGCATTCCCTTTGGCTCGGCGGTATCTGCGCTGTCCGGCGGTCGGGAAAACTCCGACCGTTTCACGCTGTTGTCAAGCCAGTGGTTTTTCAACTATTATCACAGCGTCTACGACGTGCCGGATGATCTGGTCCAAAAACGGGATTTTTCCGCGGCGGATCCTACCATTCCCGTACCGTCCTGCTGGCAGTTATATGGTTATGATAATCCGCAATATACCAACTTCACTTATCCGTTCCCCTATGATCCGCCTTATGTCCCGCTGGAAAATCCGGTAGGGGTCTATTCGCGGGATTTTGAGCTGCCCGCCAGGCTGGCCGGTATGCGTCAATATTTAAATTTTGACGGTGTAGACAGCTGTTTTTATGTTTATATCAACGATCAGTTTGTGGGATACAGCCAGGTCTCCCACTCCAATTCCGAGTTTGACGTTACAGATTTCGTCTCAGCCGGTAAAAATCACATCACCGTCATCGTTTTAAAATGGTGCGACGGCAGCTATCTGGAAGATCAGGACAAATTCCGGCTGTCGGGTATCTTCCGCGACGTATACATATTGTCCCGGCCCAAAGGGCATATTACCGATTATTTTATAACCACTTCGGTGTCGCCGCTGTATAAACAGGCGCAGATCACGGTAGATCTGAATGCGCCGTCGCCGGAAAGCGTCAAGCTGACGCTGATGGATCCCCGGGGGCTGACCATCGCCCGGCAATCCGTCGGCGCTGACGGGCGCGCCATTTTGGAAATTGACAGCCCGTTTTTATGGTCGGCGGAAATCCCGGATCTGTATACGCTGATCATGGAATGCGACGGTGAATTTATTTGTGAAAAAGTGGGCGTCAAAGACTATAAGATTGATGACGGCATCCTCAAACTCAACGGCAGGGCCATTAAATTTAAAGGCGTCAACCGCCACGACTCCTACCCTTCCACCGGGTTTACCGCTTCAGAAAAACAGATGATCAAAGATCTGATGCTGATGAAGGCGCACAACCTCAACGCCATTCGCACCTCTCACTACCCCAACGATCCCCGATTTCTGCAACTGTGCGATGAATACGGTTTTTATGTAATCGACGAGGCAGATCTGGAATGCCACGGCGTTACCGCCATTGACGGCGGCTACAAGGTAGAACAATATAACCTGATTGCCAGCGACCCACGGTGGAACGACGCAATCTGTGACCGCTCTGTCCGCCTGGTAGAGCGGGATAAAAACCGCCCGTGTGTAATGATGTGGTCGGTGGGCAACGAATCCGGCTATGGCGACTGTATTAAAAACGCCATTGCATGGATCCGGCAACGGGATCCCAGTCGCCCGACCCATTACGAAGGCGCGCAGCTGTCTCCGGAACCGGATGTGGTCAGCCGGATGTATGCTTCTCCCCAGTGGTGCAGAGACTATCTTTCCAACCCGGAAAATACCCGTCCGCTGGTATTGTGTGAATATTGCCACGCCATGGGCAACGGTCCCGGCGACTTCAAAGATTATTGGGACGTCATTTATTCTGACCCGAAATTCTGCGGCGCTTTTGTATGGGAGTGGGCCAACCATTCTTTCTCACTGGGTAAAACATCAGACGGAAAAACCAAATTCGGCTATGGCGGCGATTACGGTGACGAAGCCCAAAACGACGGGAATTTCTGTATCGACGGCATGGTTTCTCCCGACCGGATCCCAGGCGACGCGCTCAAAGAATGCAAATATGCAATTCAGCCGGTACGGGTAACGGCCGTAGATCTGCAAAACGGTATCTTCGAGCTGCACAACCTGTATGATTTCACCTTTTTATCCCGGTTTGAATGCGTTTGGGATTTAACGCTGGAGGGCAAAACCATCGTGTCCGGCTCGCTGGGGGCGCTGCCGATCCCGCCCCAACGCAGCGAGCAGGTGAAAATCGATCTGCCAAAGCTGCCGGAACGCGGCAACTGTTATTTAAAACTGTCTTTCCGTCAAACCGGCGACACCGCCTGGGCGGACGCCGGCCACGAGGTGGCTTTCGCACAGTTTAAAATGCCTACCGCCCCTGGCAATACAGTGGTAGAGGTCAAACCGGCAAAACTGAGCTGCGTGGAA
>CALWVA010000005.1 GCA_944384875.1 uncultured Clostridia bacterium | reverse complement strand
CCGGAGCCTGTTACCCCCAGCAGCGTTTGTTCCTTATGCCCTTGTAAAATGCTGTTCGCCAGTGTATCGATCGCCTGCGGCTGGTCTCCGGTGGGTTGATACGGCGCCGTCAGCATAAATGGTTGTTCCGTCATGGATGTTCTTCTCCGTTTTTTATCTGTTCCGAATCCAATGCCGCCCGATCACCGCACGTCTGCATAAAACCGCTGCATATAACCGGGCGCTTTATATGTTATGCTACCGCAGTTTCAGGCGCATGTCAATGCTGTATTATACAAAAATTGCGTCGCGCGATCACTTACTTCCCCGCGGCAACTGTACCGTTGTTGCGGGTCTGTTTGCAGGATTTCCCGCCGGCTGTACAATATTTTAAACAGCCCGCTCTGCAAAGTCTGTTCTTTTATTACAACTGAAACGTTTGATCTTATATATCTTAGTATACCAAATGGTTTTTAAATATCAAGCCGCCATTTAATAAAAAATAGCATTTTAGACGTGCATAATAAATCATCGTTATGTGCCCTTGCGCACACGCCGTCTTCCAGATACCGTCACCCCAGGAATCTGCAATCAAAAACGTAGATTTTACGTGTGATTTGTTCCAAACACTGACAAACAATCAAAGACACCGAAACACTCTTCTCATCGCCTGAAGTTTATGATATAATAAATTAAAAACTTTGGATTGTTCTGCGCGAAGGCAGCGCGCGGCGCATACAATTCATACTGATCGGAGGGGACAATGCAACATGCTGCAACTGGTTTTGGGTCGCGCGGGCAGCGGCAAAACCTATACTATTTACGAGCAGATTCGTGCGCTTGCCGGGCAGGGGGCGGACAATCTGGTGTTGATCGTGCCGGAGCAGTCCTCCTTTGAGACCGAACGGGATATGCTGCGGCTGTTGGGTCCCGCCCGGCTGCACTGTGTCGAGGTTTTGAGTTTTACCCGGCTGTGCGACCGGTTTTTTACACTGTACGGCGGCGCGGACAAGCCGGTGATTAATACTACCGGGCGCACGGTGTTGATGGAGCTGGCTCTGCAGACCGTGGCGCCGCAGTTGGAGCTGTTTCGCAGACAAACGGCGCAGCCGCAGTTTGCCAGACAGATGCTGTCGCTGTTTGAGCAGATCCGGCATGCCGATCTGCCGCCGGAGAAAATGCTGGCAGCGTCTGAAAACACCCAGGGGAGCTTAAAATCCAAGCTGTATGAATCGGCATTGATTTTATCTGAATATGAGACCCGGCTGCATGATGCTTATTATGATCCGTTAGACGGCCTGTCGCGGGTAGCGAAAGCGCTGCCATCACATCCGTTTTTCGCGGGCAAACGGGTGTTTATCGACGGCTTCAAGGGTTTTACCGCCCAGCAGCTTTCAGTGTTGGAGCCGCTGTTTGCCCAGGCCGCGCAGACGGTGGTGACACTGGGAGCTGATGCGCTTTCCGACGAGCAGCCGTTTTCGCCCTTTGCCAATGTGCGGAAAACCGGCCGTCAGTTGCAGCGGCTGGCCAGGCAGCAGGGCGTTTCGGTGGCGCCGGCGGTTCATCTGACGCAGAGCCGCCGGTATCAAAGCCAGGCGTTGGCCGCATTGGAGCGGGGCCTGTTTGCGCCGGATGCTGGGAAGTATGATGATCCGGCGGAACAGATCGGCGTTTATATGGCGGATACAGTATATGATGAGGCGGATTTTGCCGCAAAAACGATTCACCGGCTGGTGCGGGCGCAGGGCTTTCGCTATCGGGATTTTGCGGTGATTACCCGGGATTTGAGCCGGTATAGCGACGTGATTGATCGGGCGTTTGAGAAATGTGGCGTGCCGTTTTTTCTGGATGTGCGGGCCGGCGTGCAACATAAAGCAGTGTTCCGGCTGGTGCATTATGCGCTGGCAGCGGCGCAGGGAATGGACGCTGACGATATGCTGATGCTGCTGAAAACCGGTTTGACCGACTGCACGCCGGAACAGGCGGCGCAGCTGGATAATTATGTGACAATGTGGGGGATATGCGGCGACGGCTGGTTGGGGCCGTGGCAAGGCAACCCCGCCGGACTGCAGGAGGCTTTCGACGAGGTTCAGCGGCAGCGGCTGGAGCAGCTGAATTTATTGCGGGAGCAGGTCATACAGCCGTTGCTTCGGCTGCAGAAACGGCTGCGTAGAAAAACGGTTTTGGAAAAAAGCAAGGCAGTTTATCAATATATGCGCGCGGTTCATACCGGCCGGCATCTTTTAGAGCTGGGCCGGCGGCTGCAGGATCGGGGAGAATTGCGGCAGGGCGAGGAGGAACTGCGCAGCTATGATCTAGTGATCGGGGTGTTGGATCAGCTCTGTATGGCTGCAGGCGGTATGGAGGTGTCCTGCGCCCGTTACGGCGAACTGTTTGATCTGGCAGCTGAAAGCTGTGATCTGGGCCTTGTGCCGCAAAAGGCGGACGAGGTGATGATCGGTTCGGCCGAGCGTATCCGGCCGCGGGCGCCGAAGGTGACGTTTGTGATCGGCATAAACGAGGGGGTCTTTCCGAGAATGGAGCAGCCCGGCGGTATTTTTACAGACGCCGAGCTGCAAAAGCTGGAGCAGGCGGGGCTTGCGCTGCAGCCCGCGGGAACCGGGCAGCTTGCCGAAGAACAGTATCTGGTTTATACCGCACTGTGCAGTCCGTCCCAGCGGCTGTATCTGACCTGCGCGGGGCGGGATTTGTCCGGCGCGCCGCTGGAGCCGTCGTCTGCAATATATGAGGTGTTGGAGCTGTTCGACGGGCTGGAGATCCGCCCGACGCATCCGCAGCCGCCGGATGCAGCCTTTATTGAAACCCAGGACGACGCGCTGGAAATTTTGACTGACCGACGGCTGGCGGGAACGACGTTGTTCGCCAGCGTGCGAGATTGTTTGCGGCAGCAGGATCCGGCGTTGTATGACCGTCTGCAGACGGCGCTGCGAGGGCGGTCGTTTCAGCTGTCCAAACCGATGGCCAGCCGGCTGTTTGGCAGAAACATGCGCCTGTCGGCGTCCAAAACCGATACGTTTTATAAATGCCCGTTTCAGTATTTCTGCCGTTACGGCCTGCAGGCCAAGCCGTTAAAACAGGCGCAGTTGGATGTTTTGAGCCGGGGTTCGCTGGTACATATGGTATTAGAAAAGCTGCTGGCGCGTTATCAGCCGGCGCAGTTGTTGGCGCTGACCGACCAGCAGCTGCAAGCGGAGATCAGCGCGCTGACTGCGGCGTTTTTGTCGGAGCTGACCAGAGGGCGCGCCTGCACCGGTACCGAACGATTTTATATTTCACAGCTTGAAGAAATGCTTGTGCAGCTCTGCCGACGGATTTTTACCGATCTTGCCCAAACCGCCTTCGTGGTGTCGGCCACCGAGCTTGCCATCGGGGCAGACGGTGTACAGCCGCTGCGTCTGGTGTTACCGGACGGCGGCGTGCTGACGGTAGAGGGGGCCATCGACCGGGTGGATACTTATACGCTGGATGGGCGCACTTATCTGCGGATTATCGACTATAAGACCGGACATAAAGAATTGCGCCTGGCGGATGTGGTCAACGGTCAGAATATGCAGATGTTGCTGTATATGATGGCGTTGTTGCAGCAGGCGCAGCAGCAGGGCCGGCAGGCGATTCCGGCCGGGATGTATTATCTGCCGGCCAGAGATCTGTATTTGTCGGGCGGGCGGCAGATGACCGACGAACAGATCAGCGCGCAGATTGAAAAAACGTTGAAAATGACCGGGATTACGCTGAATGATCCCGCGGCGGTTCTGGCCATGGAACCGGGTCAGGACGGACGGTTTGCGCCGGTGGCGTTAACCGCCGCGGGGCAGGTAAACGGCCGGTCGTTTACCTATACGCAGCAGGATTTTACCCGCATTGCCCAGCGGGTGCAGCAACTGCTGTTACAGATGGGACAGGCGCTGCATGACGGAGAGATCCGAGTTGCGCCTACCGATCCGTCTGAAGCTGGTAAAACAGCTTGTGATTATTGTGATTACCGGGCGGTATGCGGGCGCGACCCGATGCTGCCCAATCAAAAGGTGCCCGCCGCCGGCAACCAGGAGGTCGCACGGGCGCTGGAGCAACTGGAACAGGAGGATACCGGCGATGGGCTATGAGTTTACGATACAGCAACAGCAGGCGCTTCAGGCCGGCGGCACGGTGCTTGTTTCCGCGGCGGCGGGCTCTGGAAAAACGGCGGTGCTGGTGGAGCGTGTGGTGCGGCTGATCACCGATCCGCAACATCCGGTAGACGCTGACCGGTTGCTGGTGGTGACGTTCACCAATGCGGCGGCGGCTGAAATGCGTGCGCGGATTGCGGCGCGGTTGAAAGAGGAGCTTCGCAGACAACCCGGTTCGCAGCATTTAAAACGCCAGCAATATCTGTTGTCGCGGGCGGGGATCTGTACCATTGACAGCTTTTGCATCGGTCTGCTGCGGGAATATTTTTATAAGCTGGGCCTGCCTCCGGGCTTTCAGATCGCCGACGGCAGCCGGCTGGCCTCGATGGAAGCCGCTGCGATGCAGCAGGTATTAGGACCATATTTTGAACAGCCGGATGAAAGCTTTTTACGACTCTGTGATCTGCTGGGTGCGCAGGACGCGCAGCAGAAGATCAGCCAGGCGGTTTCGACGCTGTATGAACAGGCCCGGACACTGCCGTTTATAAACCGTTTCTTTGCACGCTGCAAGGCGTTGAGCACCGATGTGGATACCTATTTGCCGGTGGTGTCCCAGGCGTTGATACAGGAGGCGGCATACCAGCGGTCGCGCGCCCGGGAGGCGCTGACGTGGATTGCGGGCGATGCTGCGCTGGAACAAGGCTATGCGCAGGCGTTTTCACAGATGGAAACGGCGTTGGATGCATTTAAAACGCTGCTGGAGGGGCAGGATTGGGACGGCGCCTATGCGCTGGCCGGGGCATTTGCGCCGCTTTCGGCGCGGGCGCCCAGAAAATACCCGGACACTGCGTTGATCGACCGGCTGAAAAAACGCCGGGACGAGATCCGGCGGTTTATTGAAAGGCTGCCGGAGCAGATGATCGCGCCTGTATCGCAGTTGCAGGATGATCTATGCAGCCTGCGAGAACCGGTGCAGCTGTTGCTGCAACTGACGCAGGCGTATATGCAGGCAGTCGACCAGATCAAACGGCGCGACAACTGCATGGATTTCGCAGACGCAGAGCACGCGGTTTTGCAGTTGCTGGTGCAGGAGCAAAACGGCGCGGTCAGTCCCACGCCGGTGGCACAGGAGCTTTCCCGGCGGTATGCGCAGGTGCTGGTGGATGAATATCAGGATACAAACGGGCTGCAAAACGCGATCTTCCAGGCGCTGTCAGACGGTGGGCGCAACCTGTTTATGGTCGGAGACGTCAAGCAGAGCATTTACCGGTTTCGCCGGGCGGATCCGGGCATTTTTCTGCGCTATCGCGACAGTCTGCCGCCTTACCGGCCGGGGCTGACCGCCAGTAAGGTGGTGATGTCCGGCAACTTTCGAAGCGCGCCGGAGATCTGCCGGTTTGTGAACGATACCTTCCGGCTGCTGATGCACCGGGAGACCGCGGAGATGGACTATCTGCCGGAGGACGAGCTGCAACCGCAGGCGCCGTTTGATAGCACGGTGCCGCTGCGGATACAGATGGATCTGATTGATCAGAGCGGCCGTAAAAGCGATTTTATGGCGCAGGAGGCGCTGCATATCGCCAATGTGATTCAAACGTTATGCAAGCAGCCGGCGTTTATCAAAGACGGCGACGGGCTGCGGACTGCGCGTTATGGGGATATCGCGGTGCTGATGCGCCGGGGGGCGCATATGGCGGAGCTGAAGATGGTGTTACAACAGGCGGGGATTCCGGTATACAGCAGCGCAAAGGAACAGTTTTTGCAGACCCGATCAATATCGGTTCTGCTGTCACTGCTGCGGGCAGTGGATAATCCGATGCGGGATCTGCCGCTGCTGGCGGTGATGATGAGTGAGCTGTATGCTTTTACGCCGGATGAGATCGCGGCGCTGCGTCTGACCGACCGAACCGTTCCGTTGTATGCGGCGGTGGCCGGCCGTGCACAGCAGGATCCAAAGGTGTCGACGCTGTTTGCAGATCTGGGCAAATATCGGGAATGGGCGGCGTCTATGCCGGTCAGCGAGCTGATTGGACGGATCTGTGATGATACCGGTTATGGCCATCTGGCCCGGCTAATGGACGACGGGCAGCAGGCGGCGGAAAATATTCATCAGTTTATCGAGCTGGCCCGCGGTTTTGATCCGGGCGGCGTGCAGGGTCTGCCCCGGTTTTTACGGTTTATCCGCCGGGCGGAGGAATCCGGCGAGACGCCGTTTAAGATGTCTGCTGTCTCCGGCGGGCAGGACGCGGTTCGGCTGATGACGATGCACGCGTCAAAGGGGCTGCAATTTCCGGTTTGTATTCTGGCCGATCTGTCGGCGGTGCGCACCGATCGCGACAGCCGTAAAAACATGCTGGTGTCAGAGCAGCTGGGTATCGGCGTCAAGATCACCGATCCGGCCCGCAGGATTCGTTATCCGTCCATTTCCTACCGGGCGATTGCCGTCAAAAACCGACAGGGTGAACTGGCGGAGGAACTGCGGATTTTATATGTCGCCATGACCCGCGCACAGGACCGGCTGATTTTGATTGGCAGCGAACCGGATGCAACGCAGGCTGTTGAACGGGCCAAAAACTGTGCTGCCGCACCGTTGGACGTTTTGCATGCGGGAAGCTATACCCAGCAGTTGCTGCTGTGGGCGGTGCGTTGCAGTCAGCCGGGGTTCCGGCTGCGGGTGGTGCCGGCAGCTGAGATTACGCCGCTGTCCTCCCCGACGCAGCATACGGTTTCGGCGGCGGACCCGGATCTGGTACGGGCGCTGCGTGAACGGCTGGATTATCAATATCCGTATGCCGCGGCGAATGAGATTGCGCGCAAGCAGTCGGCTTCTGCGCTGACGCCGGACAGCTACGACGGGCTGTATGCCTGCACGGCAACACCGTTGTTTTTACAAGGGCAGAAGCTGACCGCAGCGCAGCGGGGCACGGCGCATCATAAATTTATGCAGTTTGCGGATTTTGCGGCCGCTGCCGCTGATTTACAGCAGGAGATCGCGCGGCTGGAGCAACAGGGCTATCTGACCGGGCAAGAGGCAAAATGTCTGCGGCCGGATCTGTTGCGGGCGTTTTTTGAATCGCCGCTGTATAAACGAATGGCGCGTTCCGACACTGTTTTGCGGGAGCAGCGTTTTATGGTGGAAATGCCGGCAAGGTTGTTGTATCCGGAATATGAAGATCTGACCGACGATCAGCAGGTGGTTGTACAGGGTGTGGCCGATTGTGTGTTTGTCGAAGACGGCGGGCTGGTTGTGGTGGATTATAAAACCGACCGGGCGGCGCATATTGCGCAACTGAAACAAAAGTATCGGTTGCAGCTGCAAACCTATGCATATGCATTTGCACAGATTCTGCAAATGCCGGTAAAAGACATTCAATTATATGCATTTTATTTCAAAAAAGCAGTTTCAATTGGGAAATTGTGAAATTCTTATGAATGTTCGGCGGTTTTGGTTGCAAAATAAGGGATGGTATGCTACAATATGAGCATTCTAAGGGCTTTTATACCTTCAGCAATACTTATTTTATCAATGGATAGGAGGAACTATAATGGAAGTATTAAAAGTATCAGCAAGATCTATGCCGAATTCAGTTGCAGGAGCAATCGCCGGAGTGATTCGAGACAGAGGCGCAGTAGAACTTCAAGTAGTAGGTGCGGGCGCAACCAATCAGGCAGTGAAAGCGACTGCGATTGCCCGGGGGTATTTGGCGCCGATGGGGATCGATATTGTGATTATTCCCGCGTTTTCGAGCGTAGAGATCGACGGCGAAAACCGGACGGCTATGAAGTTGATCATCGAACCCAGATAATCGATAGGCGATGATGATGTGTTAAAAACAACAGACCCGTGAAACCGTTTCTGGTTTCGCGGGTCTGTTTATTGCGAAGATTGTTTTAGATTAAGATAACAGACTTGAAAAATGCGCAGGGCGAATATCGGTAACGCAAGGAGCATTAATCATACACAACTGTTTACTGCCGGGGCTGACATTTCGTTTAGCGTGCGTGCAGCGCATGGGCGCGGATATATTCGGCGGCGGCCAGAGCGGCGACGGCGCCGTCGGCGGCGGCGGTCACCAGCTGCCGCACCGATTTTGTGCGGCAGTCGCCGGCGGCAAAAACGCCAGGCAGGTTGGTGTGACAGTCTTCACCGGCGCGAATATAACCGGCGTCGTCCAGTTCTACCGGCGGCGAAAAGGGTTGGTTTTGCGGGATCTGCCCAATGGCGACAAACAGGCCGTCCAGCGGCAGTCGCTGTTCCTCATTGGTCTGCATATGTCGCAACCGCACAGCTGTCAATGTCTGTTCGCCTTCCAACGCGGCGATGGTATAGGGCTGCATAAACGTAATGTTTTTCAGCGCTTGCAGTCGGCGGACAGTAGCAGCGTCGCCCCGGAAACTATCACGCCGGTGGATCAGATATACCTGTTTGCAGATGGCGGCCAGCGTTTCGGCATCGTCCAGCGCGGTGTTTCCGCCACCGATAACTGCTACGGTTTTATTTTTATAAAATGCGCCGTCGCAGGTGGCGCAATAAGAAATGCCCCGGCCGGTCAGCCGGCCTTCGTTTTCAAGGCCCAACGGCCGGTTTTTGGTTCCGGCAGTTAAAATAACCGCCGCTGCCTGCCATCGTCCTGTTTCGGTCAGCACCGTTTGCACGTCGCCGGTCAGCAGACCGGTAGCCTGTTCAAATTGCAGCTGTACCCCCAGTTGCGTCGCCTGGTCGTAGAGACGCTGTGCCAGTTCAGCGCCGGAGATACCCGGCAGCCCAGGGAAATTTTCCACTTTCGGAGACGGAATAATCTGCCCGCCGTATACGCCAGACTCTAAAATCAGCGTTTGCAGCCCGGCCCGGGCAGCATAAATAGCAGCGGTCAGACCAGCGGTTCCGCCGCCGATAATAATGACATCATACCTTCTTGATTCTTCCATTTTTAATCCTCCATCTGGAATTGGTTTAGAATAATGGATCTATTCATATATATGGGAATTTGCAGTATTAATAGAGTTTATTTGCAGGCCGGTAGCCATGGCGCTGTTTTTTAATAGTGCAGCCAGCGGCTGATCGCCGTACATTTAGCTGGATCTGTGGTGTAACGGCTGTGCGCCGCTCGATTGCGCAACCCGTTATGCAATAATCAGATCGCATATAACGTCGATCTTGTTGCGCAGTCATCGAACATCGTAAAGCAGCTTCGCTCTGTATGCAGCGGTGTAGTTCACAAACGCATATAACCCATACTTTTATTATAACGCATCTGTTTTGTTTTTTCCAGTCTGCGTATCTGCGTTTTTAGGTTTTACTTTACAGCTTTGGTTTTACAGACGCCGCTCATGTGTGCGGCGTTCAAAGCGTAACATTTGTGATGGATTTTCACGATTTGGAAAGTGACAGAAAATATGTAGATTAAACGATGGTTTCTTTATAATTTATATGTCAAAACATGTTGTGTTCGGCCTATAGATTAGAGTACTGCGGATTGAGGGGTGAAAAAATGCGGAGCGGCCTGATCGGGCCGCTCCGCATGAAGAAAGGTGAGGAGATAGCAAAAATATTTCAAGGCTACATAAAGCGATTGTAATAATCCCAGATGGTAGCTTCTGATTCCTCGGTAACTAAGGCAATAGCAGAAATCACCGCCGACCGGAGCTGGTCTTCAGAGTCCAGCACCGCCTGAATTTCATCCAGATGCCGCTGATATTCTGTAATCTTCTGTTCAAGCGACGCGCACCGTTGCGTATAGTCTGCCTCCAGCGCCTCCAGCTCGGCCTGCCGCTGCTGTTCATCCGGATAGGAACCGTTCAAAATGGCCGCACGATCCTGTTCATAAATGGTTTTTTCCGACTGGATCTGCTGCTGTAGGGCGGAGATCGTTTGCTGCGCTATTTGTATTCCCTGCTGTAAGGTCTGTGTGGTCTTTTCTATAGAAGCATTGTAGATGTTCACAAACCAGTTGCGCAGCTGCGAATCGTCAGACGGTGTGAAAGGCGCTTTCACGGTCAGCGGCGGAACCTCTTTTTTCTTTCTGGTAGTCGACGAAGCGTTGTTGTTTGAGGCGCCCGCCTTGTTGTTGGATGCTGCGCCGCCGGATTTTTCAGAATCAGTCGTCGGCGCGGCAGTAGTAACCTGCGTCGCAGAAACGGTCTGCGTTTGTGTAGCAGTCTGCCGGGCTACCGTTGTAGCATCGGAAAGGGCGACCTGCGCCTGGGTCTCTACCGGATCGTTGCCGCAGCTGGTCATAAACAAAAAACCGATCAGCAAGCAACACAATATTGTAATTTTTTTCATAGAGCTCTCCCCCAAAGTAAATTCTGTTTTCATTATATTTCTTTTCTATCAAAAAGTCAATCTATATTCGTAGATCAAATTGAATAAAATATTTGGAAGAAGGGAACACAATCAGTGACTTCGTAACCATTCATCATCTCGTCCCCGCATAATATCACAGGATTAAGGCGTGCGGATAGATGGAAAACCATACTATTGACAAGTTACAAAATGCCAAACAATCAGACCGAGCATGCGGTCTGTTAAAAAACACGGCGTCGATGAATCAGAAATGCACCGTTCGCAGGATCAAATCAGTCGACCGGTATTTATCAGGACTTTAGCATTAAGACATCGGTCAAGTTGGCAGAAAAATTTAGACATCAGTGAGCAACTTTACAAAAAGCGATAACAGAGTGTAGTTTCTAAAATGTAGATCAATAAAACAGCACTCTTTGTTTGTTTATAATTTAGTGTTCTGTGATAATGATAGCTGCTTTATTTTCTGTTACAACTATTTTTGCAGTTCCGCCTATCGGAAAAGTGAAAAACGGAAATACATGTCCAAAGTCAGCATTAAATATGATCGGAATGTTTTTCAGTTGTTTTTTTGATTTAACAATCTGCGTAATTACTTCGGTAGTTAAATGGCAGTCATTTGCGAATCTGCCAAAAACAATACCCATAACTCTACATTCTTTCACCTGCAACAATGACTGCAAATTTCGATCAAACTCCTGTATGAAACAATCACCCATAATATTATCATCTTCAAGGAAAAGAATAACATCTTGCAATTTTGGCATAAACTGCGTGCCTTGCAACAGATTTAGCGTACAAAGATTCCCGCCAATTATTGTGCCTTCGCAGCATCCCTCTTGTATAACCTCATATTTGTGAGTTTCCAGAGACGGAAGGATACTATATTCGTTATGATTCATAACAGCTTTTTCAAAATACTCGTTTGTATATTCCCTGTGGTGCTCAAATCCAAATGAGGAAAAATGCGGTCCATGATATGTAATAAGTCCGGTTTTTGCATAGATAGTATTCAACAGCGCAGTGATATCAGAATAGCCACAAATGATTTTTGGATTGTTTTGAATAATCGAATAATCGATATATTCAAGAACCTGATTTACATTAAACCCTCCAATAGCAGTTAAAATAACTTTTACATTCGTATCTAAAAATGCATCATGCAAATCTTCAACCCTTGCTTGAATACTTGCAGAATCTGCATACTCAATGTCTCTGCTGTGAGTAGAGAAAGTGACATGGTAGCCATGGTTATGTAAATAATTTAAAGCGCTGTTATAAATATTTTCTGTTACAATCTTTAGACTTCTTGACGGCGCAACAATTCGAATTTCATCACCCTTTTGCAGTTTTGGAGCAAGCATAATTGTTTTTATCCTCCTAATTTTTTCAGTATTATATCATAAAATCAAAAAAAATCAAAATTTTGAAAAATAAAAAATTTCCGTATATTTATCCTGTTTTCATTAAAAATAATAACCGGACGTGTATGTTCGCGTCTGCAAATTTTCAAAAAGGAGTCTTGCGCCATGTCAAGAAATGAGCAGAACAATCAAAATAAGCAGCAGAATCAAAACAACAACCAGAACAATCAAAACAACCAGAACAATCAGCAGAATAAAAACAACCGGAATCAGCAGCAGAACCGGAACAACCAAAACGATCAGGAAGACTAGTTCTGATGCGCGAAAAGTGCCGCAGTATAACACTGCGGCACTTTTCATTATAAATCAGATTTTAAACACGCCGCGAGATAATACCCACGGCGCGTTTTGTGGTTTGTTACTGCGCCTGTTGCGGCTGTTCTGCCGGCGGATCCGTTTTTTCAGCGGCATCGGTAAAGATGAATTTACCATCTGAATCCACATCGCAAACGATCTGCTCGCCGGTTTTCACGCTGCCGTCAAGGATCGCCTCGCTCAACGTGTCTTCAATCTTATTCTGAATCGCCCGGCGCAGCGGACGCGCGCCATAAACCGGATCGAAGCCTGCGTCAGCAATGGTATCTACCGCCTGATCAGTAAAGGTAATATCCATATCCTGATCCTGCACCCGTTTGCGCAGGTTATTAAGCATCCGTTTGGCAATCTCGCGGATATCCGCTTTCTGCAGCTGATGGAAGACGATAATATCGTCTACACGGTTTAAAAATTCCGGCCGGAACTGTTTTTTCAGTTCTGCCAACACATCTTCTTTAATTTCTTCCTCTTTAACCTGTTCGGTTTCGCCGAATCCCAGATTCTTGCGATCGGTAATCAGCCGCGCGCCTACGTTGGAGGTCATAATGATAATGGTGTTTTTAAAATCGACATGCCGGCCCTGCGAATCGGTCAGAACACCGTCTTCCAGAATTTGCAGCAGAATGTTGAACACATCCGGATGCGCTTTCTCGATCTCATCGAACAACAGCACACAATAGGGTTTTCTGCGAACCTTTTCGGTCAGCTGGCCACCCTCGTCGTAACCCACATAGCCGGGCGGGGAACCAACCATTCTCGAGACGGTGTGTTTTTCCATATATTCGGACATATCAAACCGCACCATCGCGTTTTCATCGCCGAACATCGCCTCTGCCAGCGCTTTGCACAACTCGGTCTTACCGACGCCCGTAGGCCCCAGGAAGATGAACGAACCGATCGGCCGCTTAGGATCCTTCAAGCCAACACGACCCCGGCGAATGGCTCTGGCCACCGCAGACACCGCTTCATCCTGTCCGACGATCCGCTCATGCAAAATCGATTCCAGCCGCAGCAGCCGGTCGCTTTCCTCCTCGGTCAGTTGTACCACCGGTACGCCGGTCCAGCCGGACACGATCTGTGCCACCTCCTGCGGCGTTACCTCGCCGGAAGTATGCGCGTTATCCTTCTGCCAGGATTCTTTTTCCTTGCTCAGCTTCTGGTTGATCTCTTTTTCCAGATCCCGCAGCTTTGCGGCGCGTTCGAAATCCTGTGAATTGATAGCGTCGGTTTTCTCGTCCACCGTCTGTTTCAGCTGTTTTTCCAGCTCTTTGACTGCGTCCGGCGCGGTAAACGCCCGCAGTTTGACTCTGGACGCCGCCTCGTCAATCAAATCGATGGCCTTATCCGGCAAAAACCGGTCGTTGATATAACGGGAAGACAGCTCTACCGCAGCCTGAATCGCCTCGTCGGTGATCTTGACCTTGTGGTGCGCTTCATATTTATCCCGCAGTCCTTTTAGAATCAACACCGCTTCTTCCTTGCTGGGCTCACCCACCGTTACTGGCTGGAACCGACGTTCCAGCGCCGCGTCTTTCTCAATATATTTACGGTATTCATTCAGCGTGGTCGCACCGATCACCTGAAAATCGCCCCGGGCCAGAGACGGCTTGAGGATATTGGCGGCGTCTGCCGAACCCTCTGCCGAGCCTGCGCCCACAATGGTATGCAGCTCGTCGATAAACAAAATAATATCTCCGGCTTTTTTCACCTCGTCGATGGCAGATTTGATTCGCTCTTCAAAATCGCCCCGATATTTGGTGCCGGCGACCATGCCGGTCAGATCCAGCGAAACGACCCGCTTGTTTTTCAGCAGTTCCGGCACCTCGCCGGCTGCGATCTTGATTGCCAGCCCTTCTGCGATAGCTGTTTTACCTACGCCGGGCTCACCGATCAGACACGGGTTGTTTTTGGTCCGCCGGGTCAAAATCTGAATCACCCGTTCAATTTCTTTCGCCCGTCCAATGACCGGATCCAGCTTCATTTCCCGGGCTTCGGCGGTCAGATCCCGGCCGAATTTATCCAGATTCGGCGTCTTGCTGTTGGGGTTGCCGCCGGACGCAGTCTCCGCGTCCAGCCCGCCGGTGCTGCCGATGGAATTGAGCACCTGGTTTTCAATCTCTTTGGGATTGCCCGACAGTTCGCTGATAAAGTGTGTGGCGTAATTGTCGCCTTCCTCCAGAATGCCCAGCAAAATATGCTCGGTACCAACGGCGGCGACGCCCATACTCCGGGCCGCGCTGATAGACATCTCCAAAATCCGTTTGGCCCGGGGCGTCATATCGTTCGGCGTCAGTGTCGTCGGCATCCCGCGGCCCACTGTTTTTTCCACCAGTTCGGTCAGTTTTTCGGCGGTAATCCCGCAGTCGTTCAGAATATGCGCAGCCGCTGAACTCTGTTCTTTTGCCAAACCGATCAGCAAATGTTCGCTGCCGATATAGGTATGGCCCAGTTGCTGCGCCGCTTCAATACTTAAATTCAGCGCGGTGTTCGCACGCTGTGTAAATCCGTTGAACTTATACATGATCCAACACTCCTTTACTGTTGATTCAATTGCTGGCGCACCTTTCTCGCGCGCAGCTTATCTCTGGACTCTGCGTCCAACGCACCGCCTGCCTCTGATTGCAGCGCTGCCGGACGGCAGGTTAAAATCAATGCGTCCACAGTCTCGATAGGCACCTCGGTAATAATACCCATGCCGATACCCAGCCGCAGCTTGGACGCCAGCCCCAAAAATTCATCGCCGGAGATCATCCGCGCGCTGCGTAGCAGCCCCAGCGCCCGAAAAACCATATCTTCCAGTTTATCGTGATCGATCCCCTGCCGGGCCTGCCGTTCGCGGGCCAGAATCTGTTTGATCATAGCCGACAGATTATCGATCGCCGCTTTTTCGGAAATTCCCAGTGTGATCTGGTTGGAGATCTGATACATCGCGCATTTGACCTCGCTGCCTTCGCCATAAGTGCCCCGCATCGTCAGGCCGATCTTCGAGATGGTATTTGCCAGCTGCGGAACGGCCCCCATGGCCTCCAACGCCGGGATATGCACCATGACGCATGCGCGCATGCCGGTACCAAGATTGGTTGGGCACTCAGTCAGATAACCAAGATTGGTGTCAAATGCAAACTGCAGCCGCTGCTCCAGCAGCGTATCAATCTGATCCGCTTTCTGATAAGCCTGCTCCAGCTGTAAGCCGGCGGCTAAAACCTGAATACGGATGTGATCCTCCTCATTAATCATGATTGACACAGATTCGTCCGTGTTAAGCAACAACGCACGCCCCTGACCGTTTTCGGCAAAATCCGGACTGATCAAATGCCGTTCCGCCATGGCATACGCCTCGTTGCGGGAGATTTTATCCATATCGATAAACTTAAAGTCCGCCGCTGCCGGATCGCCGCTTTGCAGCAGCGCATCCGATACTTTCTGAATAACTTCATATTTCTGCTCCGGCGTCATTTTATTGGGAAACGGCATACCCTTCAGATTCCGGGCCAACCGGATCCGGGAGCTAACCGCAACGTCTTTCTGTTCGCCGGGCCGTAAATACCATTTACACATTACTGATCACCCTCCTGCTGTTCCATCATGCGAATCTGATCCCGCAGCTGTGCCGCTTTTTCATATTCTTCGCTTTCAATCGCGGCCTGCAGCTGCTCCTGTAATGTTTTCAGTTCTCGCGCCGTCTTCGTGCTCTCGTCAGCGTTGCCCGGCACCTTGCCGGTATGATGGGTTTTTCCATGCAGCTTGCGCAGCGACGGCAGCAGCTCGTCATAAAAGGTCTTATAACACTCCGGGCAGCCCAGCTTGCCGCGCTTGGCAATTTGTTCAAAGGTGCTGCCGCAGCTGGGGCATTTCACCGTCTCGGAAACCGCCGGGGTTTCATTTTTAAACAACGACGCCCACAGATCGCTTAGATCGAAAGGATTAAAGCTGGCCATGCCCAGCTTCATCGCACATTCCGGACACAAATGGTATTCATGTGTCTGTCCGTTCACCGTCTGTTTGATGTGGGTAGTCGCCTGTCTTTTTCCGCAATTGATACATAGCATAAGCCCTTACCTCCTAAAATTATATACAGGATAACAACATCTGTTTAAAAATCGCCGCCCGCAGCTTATTGCGCAGCGTGTTGGGAACGTCGGTATAACAGGTATCCGACATTGCAGCATCAATCAAAGACGCCGCCTTTGCCGGAATGAATCCCTCCATAGATAAATTATTGACCAAAATCCGCGCCGTATTGGCGCTGATTTCATTTCCCACTGAATTCACCAGATGCATCAGCGCATTGGAACGGTCTACCTTGATCCGCCGGATCCTGATATATCCGCCGCCGCCGCGCTTGCTTTCCACAATATAGCCCTGCTCCGGCGTAAACCGCGAGGCAATGACATAATTGATCTGACTGGGTACGCAGCCATACATGTTTGCCAGCTCATTACGCTTGATCTCCGCCGTTCCGGCGTCCGAAGCCTGCAGCATTTGCAGGATGGCTTCGGTAATGACATCGCTCAACCGCACGTTCAGCCCTCCTTTTTGACCTTTACTGATCATATTGTACCCAAATGGTCAGAGAAAGTCAAATTCCTTTTTTCTTCATAGATTGCTAAAAGTTCAATTTATCTTTTTATATCTTCTGTTTTTAAATAAATTCTAATTTATTTTAATTTTTTTAATGTATAAAATAGCAATCGACCGGAACACATTTTTGCCCGCTGTATACACTGTTATTGAAGGCAGAAAGGGGGAAGCGATTCATGGGTTGTTTTTCAAATAACGGCTGCTGTGACTGGATCATCATTCTGATTTTGATCTGCGTTCTGTGCGGCGGTAATGACAGAAGCGGCTGTGGCTGCAACAATTGCTAACCATCTGAATAACGGCGGCAGCGCTCCGGGATTTCCGGGGCGCTGCTTTGCTTTTTGCGCAACATCTTTTTATTACAACGGGCGGTAAATCACCGCACATTCAAACAATCCCGCGCCAAACAAGCATATGAACCTCCCGCCGCATACTGACAGCGCTTTTGATAATTTTCAAATGCATGATCCGGGAAATATGACAGATATTCCAAAATCCGTTGCATTCATCAAAATATGCTTGCGCCGCGGCTGCGCAACATATATAATATATAATTGGGGGATATTTTTAAAATCAAAAAAGCAGGAGGCGATGCGGTTGCTGCACAATAAACTGTTAAAGGAAAAGGTATCCGAGTCTGTTTCCTCGGTACTGCCGATCACACTGATCGTATTTCTGCTCAGCATCACCCTTGCGCCGCTGTCGCTGTCTACATTTGTGATGTTTCTGGTAGGCGCAATTATGCTGATTTTCGGCATGGGGCTTTTCACGTTGGGCGTGGATATGTCCATGATCCCGATGGGCGAGGGCATCGGCGTGCAGATGAGCAAATCCAAAAAAATTCTATTATCTCTCACAGCCTGTCTGGTTTTAGGCGTGATCATTACCGTCGCCGAACCGGATCTACAGGTGCTGGCCGAGCAGGTGCCTTCTATCCCAAATCTGGTTCTGATTCTCACCGTCGCCGCAGGGGTAGGATTTTTCCTGCTGATCGCGCAGCTGCGTATGCTGCTGAAAATCCCGCTGTCTTATACGCTGGTGTTTTTTTATATCATCGTTTTTATTCTGGCATGGTTTGCGCCAGACGACTTTGTGCCGGTGTCGTTTGACTCCGGCGGCGTTACCACCGGACCAATTACCGTGCCGTTTATCATGGCGCTTGGTATCGGTATGGCTGCGATCCGAAGCGATAAAAATTCCAGCAGCGACAGTTTCGGTCTGATCGCGCTGTGCAGCATCGGCCCGATCTTATCGGTTTTGCTGTTGGGAATCTTTTATAATCCCCAATCTGCTGTGGCCAGCGATGTACAGATCACGGATTACGGCAACACCCAGGCTCTGGCCAAAACCTTTGTTTCCGCATTTCCTGCATATGCGTGGGAGGTCGCCACCGCGCTGCTGCCCATCGCTGTGGTCTTCGTATTGTTTCAGATTTTCTCCCGCCGGTTCCATAAACGCCAGCTTTTAAAAATTTTGTCCGGCTTCGTTTATGCCTATATGGGGCTGGTATTGTTTTTAACCGGCGTCAACGTTGGATTTATGCCCGCCGGTCACTATATCGGCCAAACGCTGGCTTCCGGCGACAACAACTGGCTGCTGATCCCCATCGGCATGCTCATCGGCTATTTTATCGTAAGAGCTGAGCCGGCTGTGCAGGTGTTGACCAAACAGGTTGAGGAAATTTCAAACGGCTCTATCACACAGAAATCCATCGGACACAGCCTGTCGATCGGTATCGCCGTGTCGGTAGGCCTGTCAATGATCCGCATTTTGACCGGAATCTCGATCATGTGGTTTCTGATTCCCGGTTATCTGATCTCACTGGTCATGACCTTTTTTGTTCCGCAGATTTTTACCGGTATCGCGTTCGACTCCGGCGGCGTCGCCAGCGGACCGATGACCGCCACCTTTCTGCTGCCGCTGGCAATGGGCGCCTGTCAGGCAATGGGCGGCAATATTCTAACCGACGCCTTCGGCATCGTGGCGATGGTGGCAATGACCCCGCTGCTGACCATTCAAATATTGGGCCTGACCGGAACGCTCAAAACCCGTATGCAGCAAAAGCGGTTGCGTCAGCTGCCGCAGTTCGACGGCGTGCGAGACTGTATTTTGTATTTTGACGAATAGGGGGCGTCCGCTATGCAAAGCAAAGAAATTATCAAGCTGATCGTTACCATTGTGGAGCGGCGGCAGGGCGCTGTCATCGCCAGACAATATTCACAAACCGGTTCGTTTTTACATTTTCAGTGTTCCGGATACGGCACTGCTTCCTCTGAGCTGCTGGATGTGCTGGGCTTTGGCACCAGCGAACGGGATATTTTGCTCAGCTATGCCGCCGCGTCAACGGTAGATACCCTGCTGCACGATTTAAACAACGCCATGCGGGCCAGCGTCAACGCCAAAGGCATTGTATTTTCCATACCGCTGACCGCTATCAGCAATCCGGTGGCCGCCAAACTGTTCAGCGATATGCCCACAAATTCGCAACAAGGAGAGATCGATATGCAACCGCAAAGCAATAACAGCCTGATTTTAGTATTGGTTAACCCGGGCCATACCGACCAGGTCATGGATACCGCTAAACAAGCCGGCGCCCGTGGCGGCACGGTCATCCGCGCGCGCTGGGCCGATCCGGATCAGACTGCAGCCTCTAAATTTTATGGGATCACCGTCCAGTCGGAAAAAGAGCTGCTGGCCATCGTCGCTACCGCACAGACCAGAAATCTGATTATGGAAAGCATCAATCAGCAACATGGGCTGGATTCCGAAGCGGGCGCTATTTTATGCTCGCTGGGGCTGGACAATGTAGTACGGCTCAATTAACGCCGGCTTCAAATCCATTTCGCACTGGCCTTGTCCAAAGACGTTGGGCCTTATAAGGCCCGGCGGCCTTCAGAAACAGTGTCAGCAGGCATGCTGCCGGGGTACACGGTGCACATTTACCCCTTATCAGTCGGCCATTCAAATTTTTTGGCACAAAAACTTATATCTAATCATTTTTACAGAGCCATCTATAACAAAAACCGCCCGCGAAAGTGTTCTTTCGCGGGCGGTTTTTGTTATATAAACGTTTAATCCAGCGGATAGCCGGGCACCTGCACCAGCGAATCAAAGCCGGTCTGCAGTTCAGCATCGGTAGGAATATAATCGGTCATTACACCGTCATGGTAATCCATGTAAGCTTTCATATCGAAAAAGCCGGTGCCGGTCAGGCCAAACAGAATGGTCTTCTGCTCGCCGGTCTCTTTACACTTCAGCGCTTCATCCATCGCGACCCGGATCGCATGGGAAGACTCCGGCGCAGGCAAAATGCCCTCCGCTTTGGAGAATGCGCAGGCCGCTTCAAATACCTTGGTCTGCTCCACCGCCCGGGCTTCGTCAATATATCCGTCGTGATACAGTTTGGAAATCACCGGAGACATGCCGTGATACCGCAGTCCGCCCGCATGATTGGCCGACGGAAGAAATTCACAGCCCAGCGTATACATCGGCAGCAACGGGGTGATCCGGCCGGTATCTCCGAAATCATAGGCATACCGTCCTCTGGTCAGTGACGGACAGGACGCCGGCTCCACCGCAATGAAATAGGGCGCTTTTTTCCCCAGCAGCCGGTCCTGCATATAGCCGGCAATCAACCCGCCCAAGTTGGATCCGCCGCCGGCGCAGCCGATCACCAGATCGGGGTATTCATCCAGCTGCTCCATGGCGGTTTTGGCCTCCAGCCCGATCACCGACTGATGCAACAACACCGAATTGAGCACCGAACCCAACACATATTTGCGGTCCGGGCTGGTCACTGCGGCCTCTACCGCTTCTGAAATCGCACAACCCAGGCTGCCGCCGGTATCAGGGTGCTTTTGCAAAATCTGTCTTCCCACTTCGGTGGTATCGGACGGGCTGGGAATGATCTGAGCTCCGAAGGTTTCAATCACCGCCTTACGGTAGGGCTTCTGTTGTGCGCTGACTTTGACCATATATACAGTCAGATCCAGCCCGAAATGTGCACACGCCATCGCCAGCGCGGTGCCCCACTGGCCGGCTCCGGTCTCAGTTGTCACGCCGCGCAGCCCCTCGCTTTTTGCCAGATACGCCATCTCCGCAGCTGAATTCAGCTTATGAGAACCTGAAGTGTTGTTGCCTTCAAATTTATAATAGATTTTTGCCGGCGTGCCCAACACCTTCTCCAGATTATATGCCCGGATCAGCGGCGACGGGCGGTAGGTGCGATAATAGTCGCGAACCGGTTCGGGAATCTCAATATACCGGGTGGTGTTGTCAAACTCCTGCTTGCACAACCCAACAGGAAACACCGGGTACAGGTCTTCTTCTTTGGCCGGCTGCATGGTCGCCGGGTTAATCATCGGCGCATGCTGCTCTTTCATGTCGGCACGCAGGTTGTAATATGCGGTGGGCAGTTTACTTTCATCTAAAAAATATCTATAAGGAATCTTCGCCATTGTAAAAACCTCCAAAATATCATGATTATAGTTTTAATCGCCATCTATCTCTGCGCCTACAGCGTAAAATACATGGCATCAAACAGCTTTACGACTTTTATGAGCCGGATGCCGTCTCCTTTCTGATACTGCGCTGTGCGCCATCGCGATAATCCCATAGCCGCTGTTCCTTTCTGAAAAAAATAAAAAAAGCTTTTGTCCACATGGGACAAAAGCTTCACTTCTGCGGTACCACCCAAATTGACGCATATATACGCGCCCACTCTGTTTGCATACAATCATATGCACCGGGTTGATAACGGATCCGGCTCCCGTTGACGCCTACTGCAAAACTGGTTCGGGTCACCCTCCTGCGTCCATTCACCGAGACCGGATGCACCGCACTCTCACCAACGGCGGCTCTCTGCAAGCACCCCTGCCAACAGCTACTCTTCGCAGTCACAGGTTTCATTGTTTGTATTATTATACACAGCGGCCATCGTTTTGTCAACCATTTTTCCAAAACTTTTTCAAACGCCGCCGGTTCTGTCAGACACACCGGCCATAACACCTGCCCAACACTACAGCGTCAGCTGTTCGCCGGCCTCCTCCTGTGCGGGCAGCTTGCCGGCCGCCGGCAAGCTGCGGGTGCGGTATCTGCCGATAAACGGATAATCCGGCGCCGCAATCTCCACACCGATCACCCGATGTCCTTTACGCTGGGTCATCACCGAAACGCCCTGGGTGTTTTTGGTGGTCTTTGCCGCGATCACCGCCGTATGCACCGCCAGCCGCCTGCCGTTGGAAGATGTCAGCAACAGCTCGCAATCCTCTTTCAGATACAGCGCCTGCGCCAGCGGCGCCTTATCGGAAAACGCCGACAACAGCTTTTTGCGATTGGTTTTGGTCGCGTAGGCCGACATCTCAACCTTAGCGATCTTACCGTTTTCAAATACAAAAATCATATAACCGCTATAATCGTTGGTCACCGCCATATACAGCGGCATTTCATCCTTTTCAAACGACAGCTTCGACGGAATATAATCGCCTAAAACACTGGCTTTGGTATCGTCAAAATCCGCGCCTCTGGATTTATATACCTGACAATGGCCGGTGAAAAACAGCAGATGATCGGCATTCGCGCCGGTTACCGTCTGTATGACCCGATCGCCCTCTTTCACCTTCTGTTCTCCGCTCATTCGCAGCGACTGTGGTGTGATCTTTTTAAAATAGCCCTGCTCGGTATAAAAATAAGTCACCGGATAATTGGGAATTTCCTCTGCTTCCGACTGCTCGGGTTCGTCCGACGCAAAATACAGTTCAGTGCGCCGGGGCTGGCCGTATTTCTTCGCCACCTGTTTGAGCTCGCTGATAATCAGGCTGCGGATCTTCGCTTTGCTGCCCAGCGTTTCCTCCAGCCCGGCGATGGTCTCCCGCAATTTGATGATTTCTTCGGTGCGCTTTAAAATATATTCCCGGTTTAAATGGCGCAGCTTAATCTCAGCCACATATTCCGCCTGTTTCTGGTCGATGGAAAAGCCGATCATCAGATTGGGAACAACCTCTGCTTCCTCCTGGGTTTCCCGAACGATTTTGATGGCCTTGTCAATATCCAGCAAAATCTTTTCCAGCCCATTTAAAATATGCAGCTTATCCTTGGCTTTGGTCAGATCAAAGTATAACCGGCGCTTGACGCACTCCGTGCGGAAGCCCAGCCACTCCTCCAGAATTTCCGCGATGCCCATGACCCGCGGCGTTCCGGCGATCAGAATATTAAAATTACAGGAGAACGAATCCTGCAGCGTCGTCATTTTATACAGTCGCTGCATCAACTTGTCCGGATCGGCGCCGCGCTTGAGATCGATGGTAATTTTCAGCCCCTGCAGCCCGGTTTCATCCCGAATATCGTTGATCTCGGTAATTTTCTTCTGTTTACACAGATCCACCGTTTTTTCAATGATCGCTTCAACTGTGGTCGTCGGCGGTATCTCGGTGATATCGATGCAGTTGGCAGACTTATCATAGCTGTATCTTGCCCGGACTTTAAAGCTACCCCGACCGGTTTTATAAATCTGCTCCAGTTCATCACGATTATATACCAGCAGCCCGCCGCCGGGAAAATCCGGCGCCTGCAATGTGTCGATGATCGGTGTATTTGGATCGCGTATATACGCAATGGTGGTCTCGCAGATCTCCCGCAGATTAAACGGACAAATGGAACTGGCCATGCCCACCGCAATACCGGTATTGGCGTTGACCAACACCGTCGGGAAAGTCACCGGCAGCAGCGTCGGCTCCTGTTTGGTCGCGTCGTAATTATCTACAAAATCTACGGTATCCTTGTCAATATCTGCAAACAGCTCCGCCGCAATCGGTTCGAGTTTGGCCTCGGTATACCGCGCCGCAGCGCACTGCATATCCCGGGAATACGCCTTGCCGAAGCTGCCCTTGGACTGGACATATGGATGCAGCAACGCTTCATACCCGCGGGACAGGCGCACCATTGTGTCGTAGATCGCCGCGTCTCCGTGCGGATTCAGCTGCATGGTCTGCCCGACAATATTGGCAGACTTGATGGTCTGTCCGTTCAGCAGCCCCATGCCGTACATCGTATACAGCAGCTTGCGGTGCGACGGCTTAAAGCCGTCGATCTCCGGAATCGCGCGAGACACAATGACGCTCATCGCATAGGGCATAAAATTGGTCTCCAGCGTTTCGGTGATCGGCTGGCGCACCATGCTGCCCGCGCCCGCAATATATGCGCCGGCCTGTTCCGGCGTCAGCGCCTGTTTTTTCGGTTGTTCCTTTTTCTTTGCCAACTTCTGTTCGTTCCTTCCTGTCGCAATGCACCAGGCAACTATGCGGCTTGTTAAGAAATATCTGCGAGCTCTAAATATTTATAGCCCTCGTCTGCGATATGGCTTTTCCGACCGTCCAGATCGTCGCCCAGCAACATGTCGAAAACCTGTGCCGTGCGCCCGGCGTCCTCCGGCAATACTTTGATCAGCCGTCGGGTCGCCGGGTTCATCGTGGTCAGGTTCATCATATCCGGCTGATTTTCACCCAGCCCTTTGGATCGTTGCAATATATATTTTGCATTGCCGATCTGCTCTAAAATCTCGGCCTTTTCCCGGTCGTCATAAGCGTAATAGGTCTTGTCTTTGGTATTGATCTCATAGAGCGGCGTCTCTACAATATACACATACCCCTCGCGAATCAGCGTGGGATACAGCCGGTAAAACAGCGTCAAAATCAACGTGCGGATATGAAAACCGTCTACGTCCGCATCGGTGCAGATGATAATCTTATTCCAGCGTAGCGCATTGATATTAAACACCGACAAATCTTTATTCGCTTTGCTTTTCACCTCAACCCCGCAGCCCAACACCTTTGCAAGATCGGTGATAACATCGCTTTTGAATATCTTGGTATACTCCGCCTTCAGACAGTTTAAAATTTTACCCCGAACCGGCATAATCGCCTGAAAATCCGGATCTCTGGCGATCTTACAAGACCCCAGCGCCGAATCGCCCTCCACGATAAACAGCTCCCGCTCGTTTGGATCCTTGCTGCGGCAATCCACAAACTTTGCCACCCGGTCGGTCATGCTATTGGAGGATTGCAGCGTTTTTTTCAGGTTTAGCCGCTCCTTCTCGCTGCGCTCTCTGGAACGCTTGTTGATCAAGACCTGCTCCATAATTTTTTCGGCGTCCTGCGGATTTTCAATAAAATAAATCTCCAGGCTGTGCCGCAGAAAATCGGTCATTGCTTCCTGAATAAACCGATTGGTAATCGCTTTTTTGGTCTGGTTTTCATAAGAAGTCTGATTAGAAAACGAAGAGATCACCAAAACCAGACATTCTTCAATATCTGAAAAGGTAATTTTACTCTCGTTTTTCTGATATTTATTATTCTGCTTTAAATAGGCGTCAAACTGGGACACAAACGCAGAACGCACCGCCTTATCCGGCGCGCCGCCGTATTCCAGCCAGCTGGAATTATGATAATATTCCTTTTTCTGTACCTTGTTGGAAAAACACAGCGCCGCCCGAATCTTCACAGTATATTCCGGCTTATCGGCTCGGTCGCGCCCTTTGCGCTCGGTTTCCCAGACCTGCACCGGTGTCAGCGCGTCTTCTCCCACTGTCTCGGTCACGTCGTCTACAATCCCGTTTTTATACATAAATTCGGTGGTTTCAAACCGGCCGCCCTGCTGATCGCGCAACACAAACAGCAGCCCGTCGTTGACCACCGCTTGCCGCCGGAGAATGTCCATATAATAAGACAGCGGCACATCAATGTCGGTAAACACATCCAGATCCGGCTTCCACCGGGTCTTTGTACCGGTATCCTTACCCGCATACGGCTCTTTATGCAGACCGCCGACATTTTCACCCTTTTCAAAATGCAGCGTATATTTAAAGCCGTCCCGCTTGACTTCCACGTCCATATATTCCGACGCATACTGGGTGGAACACAAGCCCAGACCATTAGTGCCCAGCGAATACTGATAGCTCTCATCCTCGGCGTTATTATATTTTCCGCCCGCATACAGCTCGCAGTACAACAGCTCCCAGTTATACCGCTGTTCAATAGTATTATAATCTACCGGAATGCCCCGTGCAAAGTCCTGCACCTCTACCGAATGGTCGGCATATCGGGTAATGATGATTTTCTTTCCATACCCTTCCCGCGCCTCGTCAATCGAGTTGGAGATGATTTCAAAAATTGAATGTTCGCAGCCCTCCAGCCCGTCAGAGCCAAAAATAACCGCCGGCTTTTTACGGACCCGGTCGGCCCCCTTGATCGACGTAATGCTTTCATTATTATAAACCGGCTTTTTCTTGGCCATCTGGTATATTCATCCTCGCTTTACAAAATTACACTGTTTTACTATACACTATATATGGACGTTTTGTCAACTGATTGCACTATAAATGCATATACAGCTCCTTCATACCCACAAAAAAAGGTGCAAGCTTATGCTTACACCGGGATACCTGATTATTCAATGGTGTTTAAAAATAACGATAAAAGTCTGCACCAGCAGCTTGATATCATACCAAACCGACAGCTTTAGAAGATATTCCAGATTGATCCGCATTTTCTCCGGCAGAACTTGCTGTATATAGCACTGTTCCGGATCGTTGCTGGCCGCCAGCAGCTCGTTTTCATTTTTAAACCGTAAGCTGGCTTCGCCGGAAATTCCCGGCGCCAACAGCAGCGTCGCCAGCATTTCATCTGTATACTGCTGCACATATTTCGGAACCTCCGGGCGCGCGCCAATCAGGCACATCTGGCCACACAGGATGTTTAATACCTGTGGAAATTCGTCTAACCGGGTTTTTCGCAGAAAATAACCCACGCCGGTAATCCGGGGATCGCGGTCTCCCACGGTGATCTGCCCGCCGATCTGATCGGCATTCTGTACCATCGTGCGAAACTTGAAAATCCTGAATTCCTGCCCATAGCGCCCGACCCGAACCTGCCGGTAAAACACCGGGCCTGCGGACGTACATTTAATCACGACGCCAATCACCAGCATCGGCAGCAACATTACAATACCCACGCACACCGCAACCGCCAAATCAAAAAACCGCTTGAAAAACAGCGAACATCGTTTATGGGCCAGAATATCATAATACGCGCGCACAGCGTCGTTTTGTAGCCGCGCCGGCAGCTGATCAAATTTCTTCATGCAGTTCTGCCTTTCAAAAAGACCAAATCAGTTTTTCGCCGCCTCGTTGGAATGCTTAAAGGTCGGCACCAATACCCGCACCTTATCAAACATCTGGGCTACATCATTTTCAGAATTGGCCGTCTGTTCCAGTTCTTCAATCTGGTTAGCCAGTTCGGTAGCGTCAAACGCCATCGGTTTCATAATAAAGATCTTATCGTTGGGCGTTTTTGTCATATCCTCATCTTTCATGCTGATTTCTTCAAACAGCTTCTCACCCGGCCGCAGGCCGGTAAACACGATCTTGATATCTTTCTCCGGCTCCAACCCTGACAGCTTGATCAGATCACAGGCCAGATCATAAATTTTCACCGGTTCACCCATATTCAACACAAAGATTTCGCCGCCCTTGGCCATCGCGCCGGCCTCCAATACCAACTGCACAGCTTCCGGAATGGTCATAAAATACCGGCGCATATCCGGATGGGTCACCGTCACCGGGCCGCCCGCCTCGATCTGTTTGCGGAAAAACGGCACCACACTGCCGTTGGATCCCAGCACATTGCCAAACCGCACTGCCGAAAACTCCGTATCTGACATGGTGTCCAACAGCTGAATAGCCTTTTCGGCAATCCGCTTGGATGCGCCCATGATATTTGTAGGGTTCACCGCTTTGTCAGTAGATATTAAAATAAATTTTTCCACATGATGCATAATCGACTGCATCGCCACGTTGATGGTGCCCTTAACATTATTTTTTATGGCTTCTTTGGGGCTGTATTCCATCATCGGCACATGCTTGTGCGCCGCCGCATGAAACACCAGCTGCGGCTCAAACTCGTCGAACACTTCTTTCAGACGGTCCTGATCGCGGATAGAACCCAGCCGCAGGCTGAACAAACCCGCATAATCCTTTTTCAGTTCGTTTTCAATATCGAACAGACCGTTTTCATGAATATCGAAAATCACCAGATGCCGACAGCCGAACGACAACACCTGCCGGCAGATTTCCGACCCGATCGAGCCGGCGCCGCCGGTAACCAGTACCGTTTTATTTTCAACAAAACTGCGCACCACCTGCATATTCAGATGCACGCTGTCGCGGCGCAACAGCTCTTCAATGTTGATATTGGTGACCCGCGCGTTAGACAGCTCCACATCATCAATACTACCGAACCGGCGAATCGCACAGTGGTTCTGCCGGCAGATATCCAGCGCGCTTTGCAGCAGCTGCTTGGATGCCGACGGAATTGCCACAATCACCTCATCGGCATTATATCGGCGAATCACCTCGCCCAGCTTATCCATTCCGCCGAAGACCCGGAGCCCGTGAATTTTCCGATGCTGAATGTTTTTATCATCGTCGATAAACGCCACCGGAATAATATCGCTGTCTTTATCCTGCCGGACCTTGTTGCTTAAATAAATGCCTGCTTCCCCGGCGCCGAAAATAACCACCCGCTTGGCCCGGGCGCTCTTGGCCTTCGCCATAGACAGCATCTGGGTATTGATCTCATTCGCCAGCCGGATAGACGACCGCCCGATGATTTCAAACAGCAGCAGCAAAATGCACATTAAAATAATAAATTTGGTCTGTAAATACAATTCCAGAAAATATGAGCCAACCAGAAAACCCACAAAAAAAATCAGACAGGCAACACACGACCGGATGATCTCTCCAAAGCCAAAATGCTTTAGGGAGCTGGAATAATTGCCGCAGATAATATTCAGCGCAATCATGGCCAAAGACGCCACAATGACGAAAGTCAAAATATAATCACTGTTATATGTCCCGGGGATCCAGGTATCCCACGCGGGAAAATTAATCCGAAATGACAATAGCATCGATGCAACAATTGATAAAACGTCCAGCGCTATCAGCCCGACCAGTGCGAAAACTCTTTTCAGTTTTTGCAAAAGGTTTCACCTCTTAAACCAAATCCAAATATTAAAACTTCCGGAATGTCTACATCTTTGAGCGGATAATCATCCATAAAAAGCGTTCCGGCCGCATATGGAATATGTGCCGTTGCTATTCTATCATAAAATTCCCAAAAAGTCTACCTTAAAAAACAAATTCATATTTTGCGGCGTGAGAAAGACTGTAATTTATATCCGCACGCGCAACTACAAATAGTATTAACATTTTCCACAGAGTTTTCCACAATACCTGTGCGCTAACAACGGGGGTTAACAGATTTTTTACAAATCTTTCACAAATTTCTGTGTAAAAAAGCGTTACAAAAATTCCATATATTTGTAGATTTTTAAATAATTTTTTGCATTTTTCACTGGTTTTATGTTTCCTAAAATACCCGTTGTATTTTTAAACCATACCGCACAGCCACATGCCGGAAAAATACGGTAAAAGGTATATTTAAATGGTTTAAACTTGCATCCTGTCGAGGAACATGCTATCATAAGCATACAGATCAAGCTTCAGGAGGATGCAAAAATTATGACCAAAAAAGAACGCGCGCTGCAGGCGGTTCAGCGCCTGAAACAGCTTTATCCAGACGCTATATGTTCTCTGGAATCACGATCACCGCTGCAGCTGCTGATCGCGACCCGGCTATCTGCCCAATGCACCGACGCGCGCGTCAACATCGTCACCAAAGACCTGTTTGCCGCTTATCAGACTGCCGAAGATTTCGCAAATGCGCAGATCAGCGATATTGAACGGTTGATTCATTCCTGCGGTTTATATAAAACCAAGGCCAAAGATATTGTCAATATGTCAAAAATGATCGTCGAAGAGTTTGGCGGCCAGGTGCCCGACACGCTGGAGCAGTTAACCCGGCTGCCCGGCATCGGCCGCAAAACAGCCAACCTGATCATGGGCGACGTTTACCACCAGCCGGCCATTGTCACCGACACCCATCTGATCCGCATCACCAACCGGCTGGGGCTGGTAGACATCAAAGACCCTTATAAGGTGGAGATGCAGTTGAAAAAGCTGCTGCCGCCGGAAGGTTCCAGCGATTTCTGCCACCGGATCGTCCATTTCGGCCGGGACGTCTGCAAGGCGCAGAATCCCCGCTGCGGCGACTGCCCGCTGGCGGACATCTGTAAACAAACAGGTGTCAACCGTAAGACGGCGTAGATAAAAGGCAACCCTTGACAAAACGTTCGCAAAACTTCTGCCAACGGGAGGTTCCAAGACATGCAGTTTATATTTCCAAACAAACAGTATGAACAACAAGCCTTGGATTATATCTCGGAATTTCACGCGCACGCTTCGGATATCAACGGAACGGGCGGTCTGGACAGCTATCTAAAGCAACGCTCCTATGACGAATGGCTGTTGAAAATCCGATCTGATTTGGATCTGGCGAATATTCCGCCTGATCGAGTGCCCTCTATTACATATTTTTACGTTCGCGAAACGGACAACCGCATTGTCGGTATGATCAATATACGCCTGGCCCTGAACGATTTTCTGCGTACAGAAGGCGGACACATTGGTTACAGCATCCGGCCAACAGAACGTGGAAAGCATTATGCCAGCGACATGGTCAGGCAGGCGTTGGATTTTTGTAAACGAATCGGACTGCGCGATGTGCTGATCTGCTGTGAACGATCCAATTTGGCCTCAGCCGGCGTGATCCGCAACTGCGGCGGAACATTGGAAGCGGAATTTTACAGCAAAACATTTCGCGAAACACTCCAAAGATACCGTATCCTTCAGACCTAAAAAATCAGATGAATATCAAAAAAACAGTTCTAATCCCTGAAAACAGATTTCATCCCCTCAAAATGCAAGAACCGCGCCATTTCAAAAGCAGGTGCCGGAAATATCCGGCACCTGCTTTTATGATTGATTTTCAAACCGACGCAGCTGTAAAACCGGCAACAGAGACCCGCCACCGGGCCTTACCCAACCCGCTGATACACCTTCACATAATCCACGGTCAAGCCGTCCGGCAGCGCGCTGTCATTGACTTTTCCGGCCCAGGTACCGGCCTCAACCGTTACTTTCAGATAGCTTTCCACCTGCGAAATATCTACATCTCTTCTGGTCAGCCGATAGGTTTCTTCCCCGTCAATATACCAGACATAGCTGTTCTCCGTCCATTCAAAGCCGAATACATGAAAGCCGTAATAAATATCGCGCACATGCACATTGGTCCCAATGGTCTGATGGCCGGCACCATACCCGTCAAAGTGCACTGCATGATTGATCCGGTCGCTGACAAAATATGCGGATTCAAAGATATCAATCTCCGTCCCGTCTGAGCCGCCTGCAATGCCGCTATCGATACTGTCGGGCATCAGCCAGAACGCACCCCAAAAGCCGGGCGAATACTGTTGCAGCATACACCGGATCTCAAAATATCCATATTTCTGATAAAAAAGATCTTTAGAACGAATCGCGCCGGTCTTATAATAATTGTTTTCTTTCCCCACCGATAAAATCAGGTTCCCGTTGCCGTCCAGCCAGGTCATATCATT
>CALWVA010000004.1 GCA_944384875.1 uncultured Clostridia bacterium | reverse complement strand
GCAACGCTTTTGCCGGCAAACATTTCACCGTCGACTGCGGTGAATCCGGATCAACCCTGCGCTTTTTGCTGCCGGTATCTGCTGCGATGGGCTGCACCACAGAATTTACCGGCCGCGGGCGTCTTCCGCAGCGGCCAATCGATCTTTTTTATACTTTATTTCAAGATCACGGCGCAACCATGTCCGCGCCACACCTGCCGCTGACAATCAGCGGCAGGCTGCAGCCGGGGCATTATACCATCAGCGGAAACGTCAGCTCCCAATTTATCACCGGTCTGTTATTGACCTTGCCGCTACTGCCGGGCGATAGTGTTCTTACACTCTCCTCTCCGCTGCAATCCAGCGGCTATGTGGATCTGACCCTCCAGTGTATGCAAAAATTTGGCGTTCATGTAGCTGCACACGACAAATACTATGTTATCCCCGGTAATCAGCAATATATCTGCGCAGATTATACCGTAGAAGGCGACTGGTCTCAGGCCGCGTTTTTTCTGGCGGCAGGCGCGACAGGGGGCGATGTGACTGTGAGCGGTTTGTCTTTGCAGTCAGTACAGGGCGATAAACACATCTTCGGTCTGCTGCGCCAGTTTGGCGCGGATATTCAGGCAATACATGAACAGATCCGTTGTGTTCGTGCCCCGCTAAGCGGCATCGATATTGATGCCAGCCAGATCCCGGATCTTGTCCCCGCATTAGCGGTGATCGCCGCTTTTGCCGAAGGAGAAACCAATATCTACAACGCCGCAAGGCTGCGTCTCAAAGAAAGCGACCGCATTCAAACAACCTGCGACGCACTGCAGGCGCTGGGCTGTCGTGTGCAACAGTTTGCAGACGGCATGAAAATCACCGGCACACCGCTGACCGGCGGCATGATCGACTGCTGCAACGATCACCGGATCGCCATGTCTATGAGCGTTGCGGCCAGCGGCGCGCAAAGCGGCAGCGTTTTACAGGGCTATTCCTGCGTGCAAAAATCATATCCTGACTTTTTTAAAGATTTTCAGTCAATTGGAGGGCAATGCGATGTCATCGATCGGTAACCAGCTAAAAATAACGATTTTTGGAGAGAGCCATGGGCCGGCAATCGGCGTCACGATGGACGGCCTGCCCGGCGGCCAACCGCTGGACTTTGACGCAGTTTTAGTGCAGATGGCGCGCCGTGCGCCCGGCGACGGCCGCTATGGCACTTATCGAAAAGAAGCCGACTACCCTGAGATTATCAGCGGTGTCAAAGACGGCGTTACCACTGGATTTCCACTATGTGCAATGATCCAAAATACCAACGCGCACTCCAACGACTATAAAAATCTTCGCCGTGTGCCACGCCCGTCCCACGCAGATTATACCGCGTTTGTCAAATATCACGGCGCGGCGGACATGGCCGGCGGCGGACATTTTTCAGGCCGATTGACGGCGCCGTTGGTATTCGCCGGCGCAGTTTGCCGTCAGATGCTGGAGCGGCAAGGTATTATTATTGGCGCGCATGTACGATCACTGTATAATATTGAGGACGATCCGTTTGATCCGGTACAGCCGGACACAACGCTTCTGAACACCTTGAACAAACAACCCTTCGCCGTCTGCAACGATACAGCGAAACAGAATATGTATGATCTGATTGCAACCTGCCGCAAAGAACTAGACAGCGTCGGCGGCATTGTGGAACTTGCTGCAGTCGGCTTGCCTGCCGGATTGGGCGGCCCACTGTTTGCAGGGCTGGAGGGCAAACTGTCACAATATCTGTTTGGTATTCCCGCTGTCAGAGGTGTTTCCTTCGGAACCGGATTCGCCGCTACCCGTATGCACGGTAGCGAACACAATGATTCGTTTACCGTGCAAGATGGTCGGGTTGTCACTGTCACCAATCATTGCGGCGGTATCCAAGGCGGTATTACCAATGGCATGCCGCTAATATTGCAGGTGGCTTTTAAACCCACTTCGTCCATCTCCAGAGAGCAGCAGTCGGTCAATCTGGATACGATGCAACCGGAAACGCTGGTCATAAAAGGCCGGCATGATCCCTGTATTGTTCCACGGGCGGTAGTATGTGTGGAATCGGCAGTGGCTGTCTGTCTGACAGATCTGTTGCTGCAAAACGGTCTAATCCAATAAGCAGCCCGTTATATAGCCTGTTTACCGGCTCCGTAAACAGCGTTACTTCGACAGAGCCCGGAGCCGGAAAGGTAAAATAAATCATGGATTTAGATCAGATCCGCCAGCAAATTGACGATATCGACGAACAGTTACTTTCGCTGTTTGCGAAACGTATGCAATGTTCCAAAGCGGTTGCCGATTATAAAGTCGCTCATGATCTACCGGTGCTGAACCGGCAGCGGGAGCAGCAGATTCTCGACCGGGTCGAAGCGCAAGCACCCGCTATCGCCAGTGAGGCACGGCTGCTGTTCTCTACAATTATGGATATCAGCCGCACTGCACAATATCCTACTGTCAATAAAAACAGCCCACTGCGAAGCCTGATCCGCGATGGCTTTTCCCGGCAGTTTCAACCGGAAAGCATCGCGTGTCCCGGTGTGAATGGTTCCTATTCACAGCAGGCCGCTTCACAACTGTTTCCTGATCAGCCGCTGCACTTTTTTAATACCTTTGATCAGGTATTTCGAGCTGTCAAAAGTGGACAATGTGCTTGTGGCATTGTTCCGATCGAAAACTCTTATGCCGGATCAGTATCGGAAAACTACGACGGCTTACAACAATATGAAATGTATATCAATCGTGCTGTCAACATTCCGATTTCCCATTGCCTTGTAGCGCCAAAAGGCGCAAAACTCGAGAATATCCGACAGGTATTCTCCCATAAACAGGCGTTGGATCAATGCTCAGACTATATTACACAACATGGCTTTCAATCGGTCTCGGCAGACAATACGGCGTTAGCCGCCCAATATGTTGCACAACAAAACGATCCAAGCTGCGCCGCTATTGCGTCTCGGCAAACAGCCGCATTATATAACCTGCAGATTTTAGATGAAAATATCCAGTCTTCAGGTGCTAACAGCACCCGGTTTGTCGTCATTTCCAATACTCTATGTATCCAGCCTGAAGCAAACTGCATCAGTCTGGCTTTTTCCCTTCCCCATGTGTCCGGCTCACTATATTGCGTCCTTTCCAAACTGGCTGCCTTCGGTTTGAATTTGACAAAAATCGAGTCTCGCCCGCTAAAAAGTTCTCCATTCGAATATCTGTTCTATCTGGATTTTATCGGGCATTTGCAAGACGAAAAAATTGTCGGCCTGCTTTGCGGCATGCGAGATGAACTGCCTTATTTCAAACTGTTTGGTAATTATGTTTTAGATTAAAAAAATGTTAAAATGAAAGGAATGATTTTCCGATGCAGCGCCAGTGGCAAATGTCCGAATCCTTTGCCGTAGGAGGTCTACTGGCCTTTGTCGGCGGTTATCTGGATGCTTACACCTACATCTGTCGCGGGCAGGTTTTTTGTAACGCACAGACCGGCAACATTGTATTGCTGGGTATTCACCTGGCAAATGGGAATTTAGAAGCAATGCTATACTATTTGTTTCCAATGCTCGCTTTTGTGGCCGGTATTTTCACCGTGTTACTATTGCGAAACAAGATGCAGTTTTCCCGCGGGTTGCACTGGCGGCAGTTAATCGTTTGCATAGAAATTTTACTGCTGTTTATTATTTGTTTTATCCCATCCGGAGATTTAAATTTACTGGTAGATATTCTGATCTCTTTTGTTTGTGCCATGCAGGTGCAGGCGTTTCGCAAACTGCACGGACATGTATTTGCTACGACGATGTGCACCGGCAATCTGCGCAGTGCTACAGAAATGCTGTTTATGTTTTTAAAAACCCGAGATCATACGCTACTCAAGCACGGTATGAAATATTATGCCATTATTGGTATTTTCATTTTAGGCGCGGCGGCCGGATCGTTCATCACCACGCTGATTCGCGAAATTGCCGTATCGATCTGCTGCGGTATATTGGCTGTTGTATTTATAATGATGTTTATACAGGAACGTGGACAAAAAAACCTTAAACAGCAAAATCCATTATAATTTAATAAATTATACATTTACTTTATCATTTGACTGTATTATAATAATATACAAGTAACAGGAGGTGTTACGGGAATGAATGATAAAACAATGACTTTTTCACTGGGAGATGAGCATGAACAGCAGATGCGTTTGATTTTAACCCAGGTGTATGACGCGCTGCGGGAGAAAGGCTATAATCCCATCAATCAAATTGTTGGTTACATTTTATCTGAAGATCCGACCTATATCACCACCCATAACAATGCCCGCAGTCTGATTCGAAAGATCGATCGAGACGAGCTATTACAGTCGCTGGTAAAATATTATTTGACAACCTGACAGATTGAATGCATGGATTAAACATTGATATAGATGCTCTGAAAATGAGTGATTGTTAACTGCACTTCTTATTCCTGCAAAAAAGAAGATTGATGTTCACATTTACAGGTGCCAACAGGAACAGCGCCCCGATCATTTTCGGAGCGCCGTTTTTTATTTTGTGCTACATGGATTTTAAAAGATGTTATTTCATGCTGTTTTCGTAGGATTCGATCATTTTCTTAACCATCTGACCGCCCACGGAACCCGCCTGACGCGAAGTCAGATCGCCGTTATAACCATTCTTCAGATTTACGCCCACTTCAGTAGCGGCTTCCATCTTAAAACGATCCAGCGCTTCTCTCGCCTGAGGGACCAAAGACTGTTTAGCCATTTCTTTTTTTCACTCCTTTGTGATCATTGTTTCGCGTTTGCATTTATATTGTTTTCTCCTGATACCGTTTTATTTGAGAAAATTTTTGGTATATATTTTTTGATTTTTTTACAAAGAAGCTGTTTTTATTCCATATTCAAAGAAAAAACATTTTAAATTGATTTTGTCCATTGCAACAGCAATGACGCCAGAGAAATCCCTGCATTTGCAAATGCCCTGTCAACAGCTGTTTGATTATAATATTTAATATGCAGGTGATACATATTCCGCTGGATAATTAGTAATTCAACTTATTGACTGATCTTTTGGGTTTCCTGAACGGATATGTATCCAAAAAAACAGCAGAACTACACGCCTGATTGGCCATAATCTTTACAATTTTTCAATCGCTCCGGCCCTTTTATCATCTATTTTTCATTTTGCTCTTGTGTATTTCAAGCGTCAAGCAAATTGGCACGAACCATTTGGAATCAGACACAAGTTTTTTATAATTTTGGTGCTTGATAATGAATATCAAACAGGTTTTTAAAAATTTTTTAAATTATACTTTTATATTTCTCTGTTATACTGTATAATGAAATAGAATATAAAGAAGTGGAAGTGACCGCCTTTGAAGAAGTTCAGTGTCTCGCTGAGCAATATTATTAAAGAGTTTTCTCTCGAAATACTTGTTGCCGGCGCCGATCATAATACGATTAATATTGAAGTAGCTGATCTGAACCGTCCCGGCTTGCAACTAAGCGGCTTTTTTGATTATTTTGACAGTGACCGGATTCAAATTATCGGTAAAAGTGAAAGCAGTTTTTTGGAATCTTTCTCTGATGACCAAATCGCACAACGGATTGACGACCTGATGTCGCGAAAACCGCCGGCCGTTATCATTTCCAGAAGCCTTGAACCCCCGGCAGCTATGCTGGACTGCGCGAGAAAATATAATATTCCACTCCTGCGCACGCCAGACGCTACATCCGGATTTATTTCCCGCCTGAACTCTTATCTGAATATTCATCTGGCACCGCGCATCACACGACACGGCGTGTTGGTAGAGGTTTACGGAGAGGGCATTTTATTGCTGGGAGAGAGCGGTGTCGGTAAAAGTGAAACTGCAATCGAGCTGATTAAGCGCGGCCACCGGCTGATTGCCGACGACGCAGTGGAAATCCGTAAAGTTTCCTCCAAAACGCTGGTAGGTTCTTCGCCGGAAAACATTCGGCATTTTATCGAGTTGCGTGGCATCGGTATCATCAACGCCCGACGCATTTTTGGTATGGGCGCTGTAAAAACCACCGAAAAAATTGATATGGTGATCAATCTGGAACCATGGGAAAATCAGAAAATCTATGATCGCATGGGGCTGGAGCAAGAAACTACCGAAATTTTAGGAATCTCGATTTCTTCTACCACTATTCCGGTCAAACCCGGTAGAAATCTTGCAGTAATCATTGAAGTTGCTGCCATGAATAACCGCCAGAAGAAAATGGGCTATAACGCAGCGCAGGAGCTGTTACAGCGCCTGAGTATGGACGATGAAGCGCTGGCCCAAAACGCGCATGACAACTGGGAATCGTATAATTGATCAAGTATATAAAAGGAGTTTTGCTACATGTATACAATTGGCATTGACCTGGGTGGAACCAATATTGCCACCGCAGTCGTCGACGAACACTATAATATCATCGGTAAAGGCACGATGCCTACCAACGCTCCCCGCCCCGGCGAACAGATCGCACAGGACATGGTCAAGACCATCGATGCTGCCTGTGCAGACGCCGGCATTCGGCTTGACGATGTAGCATGGATCGGCGTAGGTACCCCCGGCACTGTTAATCAAACAAACGGCATGATCGAATATGCCTGCAACCTCGGCTTTGAAAATGTACCAATGAAAGCCATGATTGAACAGCTGACCGGCAAGCAGTGCTTCATGGAGAATGATGCCAACGCAGCTGCTTATGGTGAGTTTATTGCCGGCGCAGGCCGGGGAACCTCTAGTTTAGTAGCTATTACCCTGGGCACAGGCGTAGGCGGCGGTGTCATTATCGACGGCAAAATTTTCAGTGGATCCAACTATTGCGGCACCGAGCTTGGGCATACATGTATCATACTCAACGGTGAAGTCTGCGGCTGCGGCCGCACCGGTTGCTGGGAAGCTTACGCATCTGCTACCGCACTGATCCGACAGACCAAAGCGGCGATGCAGGCTCATCCGGAATCCGAAATGTGGAAACTGGCGCCAACACTGGAACAGGTTGACGGTAAAACCGCCTTTGACGGGTGGCGGGCTGGTGATACAGCAGCCACACAGGTCGTCAATCAATATATTGAATATGTCGCCTGTGGGATTGTAGATATGATCAACATTTTTCAACCCGATCTGTTGTGTATTGGCGGCGGCATCTCCAAGGAAAAGGATAATCTGTTGATTCCCATTCAAAAATATGTGGAAAAAAACCGCTACAGCAAACACACTGCGAAACAAACCGAGATCAAAATCGCCGAGCTTGGAAATGATGCGGGCATCATCGGCGCGGCGATGCTGGGGCTGTTAGCAAAATAAATCCAACAGGAGGCGTATTTATGCCTTTAGAGCAGTCCATCGCGCAACTAAAAACCAATCTAAACACTCTAAATTGCGTTTATTTTTCAAACGAACCCATGCGGAACCATACCAGCTTTAAAATTGGCGGACCAGCCGACCTGTTTATACTGCCACAATCAGAAAAGATGCTGTCGACGATCCTGGATGCCTGCAAACAATGGGATATTCCCTATCTGATCGTTGGAAACGGTTCCAATCTACTGGTTTCTGACAGCGGTTTTCGCGGCGCAGTATTGTGCACTACCGGCGGTTTAACCAATCTGGAACTGATCGATGCGCATACGATCCGATGCGGTGCCGGGGTCAAAACCTCGCAATTATGTATATTCGCGCTAGAACATGCGCTGTCAGGCTTTGAATTTCTCTGGGGTATTCCGGGAACCATGGGCGGCGCGGCCTTTATGAACGCCGGTGCATATGGTTCTGAAATGGTTGATGTATTAAAATGCTGTTACCATCTGACGCCGGACGGGAGCGCCGGCGAATTTCCTGCCGATCAGCTTGACCTTGGTTACCGACACAGCGTTTACGCCGACAATGGTTATATTATTACCGGGATGTTGCTGCGGGGTATACCGGGAGACAAAACCGTGATCCGCGAAAAAATGGATGATCTGATGGCCCGTCGAAAGAGTAAGCAGCCGCTGGAATATCCCAGCGCCGGCAGCATCTTTAAACGCCCGATTAATCACTATGCAGCCGCACTGATCGAACAATGCGGTCTGAAAGGCCGGTCTGTCGGCGGCGCGGCGGTCAGCGAAAAACACGCCGGCTTTATCATCAATACCGGCTCCGCTTCCGCTGCAGATGTCAAAGCATTGATTGAACAAATCAAACAAGAGGTATTCAAACAGACCGGCGTGCAACTGGAATGCGAAGTCCGCATAGTTTAAACCGATAAGTTATGTGATAAAGGGGATGGCAAAGGACATGGATTTTATCATTGTCACCGGTTTTTCCGGCAGCGGAAAATCCCGCGCGGTAAATGCGCTGGAAGATATCGGTTTTTACTGCATCGACAATATCCCACCCATTTTGATTCAGGACTTTGCCAATCTTTGTGTACAAAATGAGAAACTGAAAAAAATCGCTGTTGTCACCGACACGCGAAGCGGCCAGTTTTTTAACGATCTGACGGTCGTAATTCCGCAACTGAAACGTTCCGGAATCAACTGTAAGATCCTGTTTTTAGAAGCCAGCGACGAGGTTTTGGTTGCCCGATATAAGGAAACCCGGCGCAAACATCCGCTGGTAGATGAAGTGGGCGGTTCTCTGGAAGCGGCTGTCGAACTTGAAAAACAGCGGCTGATCCCGATTCGCGCGTGCGCTGATTATATTATTGACACTTCCCTGCTCTCGGCGCAGAATTTGAAGTTACGCATCAGCGAAATGTTTACCCAAAACGCCAGCGACCGCTTAAGCGTCCACTGCATCTCTTTTGGCTTTAAATATGCGCACGTTGCCGAAGCCGATCTACTGTTCGACGTACGATGCCTGCCTAATCCATTTTACGTAGATGATCTGCGTAGCAAAACCGGTTTGGATAAAGAGGTTCGAGATTACGTCATGCAATCAGACGAGTCCAAAACGCTGTTTTCAAAAATCACTGATTTAATCGATTTTTTGTTACCGCTATATCAGAAAGAAGGAAAAAGCCAACTGGTGATTGCCTTTGGCTGTACCGGCGGCAAACACCGCTCGGTCACCTTCGCCGAAAAAATGTATACGCATTTGACAGACCGGGGCGTACATGTAACCATCAGCCATCGAGATATCGGCCGGCAGATTTATTAAACTGGAGGATCAACATGTCTTTTCTGACCAGTGTGCGGGAAGATTTATATAAAAACCGGCTCAAGCGCGGCTGTTGCCGGATGTGTGAGGGTTACGCCGCAATGCTGTTTCGGCCGGATCCATGGAAAACACAGGGATATTTAAAATTTTCAGATGAGCTATCCATCGCCTATTATCGCGCTTTGCTGAAAAATATCTTTTCTGAAAACTGCGAAACTGCCGCCGGACCAAAAGGCGGCAGCCGTCTTTTTCTAAACGTTCAATCACTGCTGAAACAATACCCGTTTTTAACGGAAACTACGGTACACACTGAATTTTTTAATTGTGAGAACTGTATACCTGCCTTTATTCGCGGCGCATTTTTAGCCTGCGGAAAAATCAGCGATCCGCAAAAAGAATACCATTTGGAACTGATCGTAAAAGATGAGCAGTTGTCCTGGGAACTTTGCCGTTTTATGCAGCAACGGGGGCTAGACGCAAAAATTACTGAGCGTCAAAACCGGTTTGTCGTCTATTTGAAAGAAAGCGAAAATATTGAAGATTTTCTAACGATGACCGGATGTGTCAATGCAGCGTTGGAAATCATGAATGCAAAGGCTTTAAAAGATTTGCGAAACAATCTCAACCGCAAAACCAATTTTGAGACCGCCAACATCCAAAAATCCTCGGCCAGCTGCGCAAAACATCTCGAAGCGATCTCTATATTAGAACGCAGCGGCGTTTTACAAACACTGCCGGATGATCTGCAAACCGCTGCTAAAGCCCGGCAGGAACATATTGACCTGTCGCTGAATGAATTAGGCGCATTGCTGGGTCTCAGTCGTTCCGGCATATTTCATCGGCTGGACAAGCTGGTTAAACTCGCCAAACAGCAGCATCCGTCTTAAAGGAGGTTTTTCCACATGTCGTTTACCCATCTGCATCTGCATACCGAATACAGCCTGCTTGACGGCGCCTGCAGAATCAATGCGTTGGTGGAAGCAGTCAAACAAAACGGCATGAACAGTGTCGCAATCACTGATCACGGTGTTATGTATGGCGTGATTGATTTTTACAAAGCCGCTAAAAAAGCTGGTATCAAACCGATTATTGGTTGTGAGGTCTATGTTGCGCCTCGTAATCGAACCGATAAAGTGCACAAACTGGATTCAAATAACGCCCACCTTATTTTGTTATGTGAAAACAATATTGGTTATCAAAATTTATGTAAACTTGTTTCCCGCGCATTTATCGAAGGTTTTTACAACAAGCCACGGGTAGATCACGAGTTGCTCCGGCAATACAGCGGTGGCCTAATTGCTTTATCCGCCTGTTTGCAAGGTGAAATTCCACAGCTGTTGACCGCAGGTCAATATGAAGACGCCAAAAAAACAGCGTTGTTTTACGAGCAGATTTTTGGAAAAGAGCATTTTTACCTGGAATTGCAGGATCATGGGATTGAAGCGCAGAAAACCGTAAACGCCGGATTAAAGCGGTTGTCTCGTGATACCGGTATTCCGCTGGTCGCTACCAACGATGTGCACTACCTGGCTAAACAGGATGCAAAAATGCAGCAATGCCTGATTCTGATCGGAACTAACCATACGGTGGAAGATCATGACGCGCTGGAATTTGAAACACAGGAATTTTACCTAAAAAATGAACATGAGATGCGCGCACTGTTTACCGATACGCCTGAGGCAATTGAAAACACACAACGGATCGCGGATCGCTGCAATGTAGAATTCACATTTGGTGTTACCAAACTCCCGCATTTCGACGTACCGAATCATGAAGATCATACCGCCTACTTCCGCCGGATGTGCTATGCCGGTCTGCACCGGATTATGGGTGAGAACCCGCCGCAGGAATATATCGATCGGCTGGAATATGAACTAAAAATTATTGATTCGATGGGCTATGTAGACTATTACCTGATTGTCAGCGATTTTGTTCGCTATGCAAAATCCAAAGATATTCCGGTAGGGCCAGGCAGAGGCTCCGGCGCAGCGTCGCTGGCCGCCTATTGCATGGAGATTACTGATATCGATCCAATTCGCTATAACCTGCTGTTCGAACGTTTTTTAAATCCCGAACGCGTTACAATGCCGGATTTCGACATTGACTTTTGTAACCGCCGGCGGCACGAGGTTGTAGAATATGTTATTCGCCGCTATGGCGAAGATCACGTGGCGCAAATTGTCACTTTCGGCACTTTGGCGGCCAAAGCTGCTATTCGAGATGTAGGGCGAGCGCTGGCACTGCCCTATCGCACAGTAGATACCGTGGCAAAACTGGTTCCTTTTAAACTGAATCAGACCATTGACAACGCCTTGCAATCCTCTCCCGAGTTGAAAAAACTCTATGATACCGATGAAAAAATTCGGGAGCTGCTGGATATGGCAAAAAAAATCGAAGGTATGCCGCGGCATGCCTCGATGCACGCCGCCGGTGTTGTCATTACCCGAGATCCGGTATCCGATTATGTCCCGCTGGCCCGAAGCGACGACGCCATCGTCACCCAATATACCATGACGGCGCTGGAGGAAATCGGTCTGCTGAAAATGGATTTTCTGGGTCTGCGCAACTTGACCATCATCGACGACTGCGTCAAACTGATCCAAAAACAACAGCCGGATTTTTCAATTCATACCATCCCGCTGGATGATCGTGCGACCTTTGATATGCTATCCAAAGGCCTGACCGACGGCGTTTTTCAATTTGAATCGGCGGGAATGCGCCGGGTCGTCGCCGATTTGTGCCCCGCGTCTATCGAAGACCTGACCGCCGTCATTTCTCTTTACCGGCCGGGACCGATGCAGTCTATCCCCAAATATATCAGAAACCGGCATAATCCGGATTTGATCCAATATCCTACTCCGTTGCTTAAACCCATTTTAGACGTTACTTATGGCTGTCTGGTTTATCAGGAACAGGTGATGCAGGTCTTTCGCGCGCTGGCCGGTTATTCCTTCGCCAAAGCGGATATTGTCCGGCGGGCCATGTCAAAGAAAAAACACGATGTTTTACAACAGGAACGAGCCAATTTTATCGCCGGGTGCGCCAAAAATCGTATTTCCGAACAAACAGCTACGGCACTGTTTGAAGAAATCAGCGCTTTCTCTTCTTATGCGTTCAATAAAGCGCATGCGGCGGCCTACGCTACGGTCGCCTATCAGACCGCTTATTTAAAATGCAATTATCCCTGCGCCTATATGGCGGCACTGCTGACCAGCGTGCTGGACCGAGCAGATAAAGTGCATGGCTATATCGAAGAATGCAGCCGAATGAACATTTCACTGCTGCCGCCGCATGTCAATTACAGTTCCTATCAATTTTCAGTAGAAGACGGTAACATCCGTTTTGGTCTGCTTGCAATTAAAAATCTGGGCAAAGGCGTCATTGATCAGCTCATTGCCGAACGCAACGCGCATGGCCCATACACCTCCTTCTACAATTTGTGCAAACGGTTATATTCCAAAGATCTGAACCGTCGGGCATTGGAAAGTTTGATTCAATGCGGTGCACTGGATGGCCTGGGCGCCACCCGTAAAGAGATGTGTGCTGCAATCCCGGAAATCAGCAGTGCACTGGAAGCTGAAAACCGCCGCAATTTAGCCGGGCAAGTAGGCTTTTTCGATCTGGAACAAACTGGCCAATCCGGCGAATACATCATGCCGAAGCTGGGCGAATTTGATAAAGCGCAGCTGCTGAAAATGGAAAAAGAGATCACGGGCTTATATCTGAGCGGCCACCCGCTTTTAGCATATCGCCCGGTAATTCAACGTCTGAAAACCACCCAAATCTCTGCGCTGCTGCAATCTGAAAACGGTGGTTTACAGGATCATGCCAGAGTTCGATGCATTGCGATCATAGATTCGATCAAAAAGAAAGTCACTAAAAACAATGATATTATGGCTTTTATCAATATCGAAGATTTAAGCGGCTCTATCGAATGTATGGCCTTCCCTGCAGTCTTTGCGCAATATCAACCTCTGCTGCACGAGGGCACGCCCCTGCTGCTGCAGGGCCGGGTTTCCCTGCGGGACGAGCAACCGCCCCAGCTGATTTTAGAATCAGTACAACCTGTTCCGTCTGCTAATTCACCGTTGCCTGACGCGAAAACATTATATCTCCGGATTGGATCTCTTCAGAGTCCTGAGATGGCAAAAGTCAAAGCATTGCTGTCAAAGCATCCCGGAAACGCACCGGTCTGTATCTATTGTATGGATACCCGCAAGGTGCTGAAATCCCAAAGCCTGCGCGCTGATCTGTCCGACGCGCTGATCGACCGGCTTTTTGCGTTATTAGGCGGCGAAAATGTAAAAATAAAATAGCAAAACCGCCGGTTGGAGTCTTCCATTTACAACCGGCGGTTTTTATCTATGACCGATCTGATCAATGCAGTCACAACAATTTCTTCACAAAAAATTTACCGTCTTACCAGCTTTCCTGCACCCCAAAAACACAAAAACAACAGCAAATCTGCCACTACAATTGCTGCACCCGGCGACAAATTCGGAATCGCACACGAGGCAATCAATCCTGCAAACACACCAATTACCGACACACATGCGGCACAAATCATCACGCTGCGAAAGCTTTTAAACACCCGCATCGCAGTCAGCGCCGGGAAAATAATCAGGCTGGAAATCAACAATGTGCCCATCATGCGCATGCCTACTACAATCACCATTGCAGTTAGTAATGCAATCAGCGTATTATACAGTTTGGTATTAAGCCCGGTAGCTGCCGCAAACTTTTCATCAAAGGTGACCGCAAAAATCTTGTTATAACACAAAACATACAGTATCAACACCACTGCTGAAACCGCTATACAAGCATAGACCTCTGCTGAAGTGATAGATAATATCGTGCCAAACATCCATTCGCTGATATCGATATTTACACCGCCGCTCAGCGAAATCACAATCAGCCCAACAGCGATCGAACTGCTTGAAATTAACGCAATCGCGGCGTCACCGCGGATATTGCTGTTCTCGCTGATCCGTAGCAGCAAAAACGCCGCCACGATCACAACAGGAATCGCTACATATAACGGCGCCTGCCCCAGCGCCACGCCTAATGCCATTGCGCCAAATCCCACATGCGACAATCCGTCGCCGATCATTGAATACCGTTTAAGCACCAGACTGACGCCCAACAACGCTGCACACAACGCCACCAAAAAGCCCACGATCGCCGCACGCTGCATAAATCCATAAGAAAACATATTCATAATCGTCATTGCGGCCGGCCCCTCCCTAAAAATGTTTTGCCGATATCGCTTTGCAAATAGTCCTGTGTCGTTCCGAAAAAACGCACCGTTTGATCCATATGCAAAATTTTATTTGCATATTGCACCGCCGCCGCAATATCATGAGAAACCATCACGATCGTCAGATCTCTGCTGCGATTGAGCTTTTTAAGAAGCGCATACAGTTCCTGTGTCACCACCGGATCCAAACCGGTTACCGGCTCGTCCAACACCAGCATTTTCCCGGCAGCACACAGCGCCCGCGCCAGCAACACCCGCTGCTGCTGTCCGCCGGACAGTTCCCGGTAAGATTGATCCCGCAGCTGAAAAATATTCAGCAACTGCATATTTTCCGCCGCTGTCTGCTTATCTGCTCTGGAATAAAACAGTCCCCGGCGTAAACAACCAGATAACACTACCTCCCGCACGCTGGCCGGAAAATCCCGCTGCACCTGTACCTTCTGCGGCAGATAACCGATCTGATCACGGCTCATGGGCGGTATAAAACGAACCGTTCCCGCCTGCAACGGCTGCAATCCCAGCAATCCTTTTATCAACGTGGACTTTCCAGATCCGTTTTCCCCGACAATACACAGATAATCTCCTGACTCTACCGAAAAACTGACGTTTTGTACCGCTTGATTGCCATGATCATAACTGATACTGACCTGTTTGAGTTCTATCAGTTTCATTGTAATCCCTCTTTCAGATGTTCGGCATTTTGCTGCATCAGTGATAAATACGTAGCGCCGGACTGCTGCTCTTCTTTGGAAATATTATGGCAGGAATGAAACAACAGCATGCCGCACCCTGTCTCTTCACAAACGGTTTTAGCAATTTTGGGTTCACTGAGTTCTTCATAATAAACAACCGGTATATCTTCTGCCTGCACCGTGTTGATCAAGCCAGCCACCGCCTGTGTACCGGCCTCTGATTCAGAGGTGCAGGAATCAAAGGCCGCCTGATACTGCAATCCATACTCGGTGGTGAAATATAACAGTGCAAATCGGCTGGCAAACAATATTTTATTGCGTTTCCCTTGTTGTACAATTTCACGAAATTGCTGGTCCAACGTTTCCAGCTGACCGATATAGCGTTCGGCGTTTTCTTTATAATAATCTGCATTCTCCACATCTGCTGCGCACATCGCCTCCAACAACGTTTGCACCATAATCTGCGCATTTTTCGGGCTGGTCCAAATATGCGGGTCATAGGTATGGTCATGTCCATCCTGTTCCTGCTCTTCTGTTTCCTGCGCATTATGCGTAACCTGCAGCAATGTGATTCCTTTTGAGATATCCACCACCTGCAACTGTTCGGCGTCTACGCCCGCAACGATCCGATGCGCCCAGCTTTCCATCTGCTCACCGGTATAAACAAACAGGTCCGCATTCTGTATTGACAGAATATCTGCCGGTGTGGGATCATAGCTGTGCGTATCCATGCCGACAGGAAGCAACATTGTTACCTGCGCCCGGTTGCCTGCGATCTGTCGGGCAAAATCATATTGTGGAAACAGCGTCGCCACGATATGCAGTTTTCCCTGCTGCGTCTGCACTGGCTGTGCACAGCCGGCCAACAACACCAAAATCAACGCTAAAACCAGCGAGATACAGCCCCATTTTTTATACATACTATTCCTCACAATCTGCACAAACGCCATATAACACTGTTCTTGCCATATCAATTCTGAAATGATGCTGCTGTTCAAAATGTTGAATCAACTGCCGCATCTCATTGCAGTCGATATGTATGACCTTCCCACACCGGCTGCATTGCAAATGATAATGCTCCGCACAGCCGCTGTCTGCCAACTGGTAACAGGCGCTTTTTAACCCCGGTATACTGTATTTTCGCACACTGCCGCTAGTTGTCAAAGCCTCCAGATAGCGGTATACAGTAGATTTCCCCACCGAACAGCCGTTTTGCCGTAATCGGTCATAAAGATCTTCCGCGGTCAGATGCCGGTCTTTATAGGCCTTCAGCACCCGTAAAATGGTATCCCGCTGCCGGGTATTATATTTTATCTCTGCCATGATAGCCGCTCTCCCCATTTTAAATGACGTTGATACTTAAACTTGAAAACGATTTTCATTTTCATATTGTAACATAGTCTGTATATGCTGTCAATATCTGATACCTAAAACAGTATAACAAAAAGTGTAGAAAAGATGTCGAAAAAGGGTTCGTTCCACTCTGAAAGATATAAAAACTTTTTTATTTGTAACATTCGGGTAATAACACAAAACCCGCACGGTTGGCCGTGCGGGTGCAAAAAGCTATAACATTATTTTTTTGAAGCCCTTATTTGATTTTCATTGAAATATCAAACGCCTGCACCGAATGGGTCAGCGCGCCGATAGAAATGATATCTACACCAGTCTGCGCCACTGCTGCAATTGTCTGATCAGTAATATTCCCGGAAGCCTCCAAAAGCGCCCGGCCATTGTTCAACTCCACCGCGCGGCGCATTTGCTCCACATCCATATTATCCAACATAATAACATCCGCGCCGACGTCCAGCGCTTCCTGCACTTCCTGCAAATTACGGGTTTCCACTTCAATTTTTACCATATGCCCTGCCCGCTGACGCAACTTCGTGATCGCCGCCGTAATGGAACCTGCCGCATCGATATGATTATCCTTGAGCATCGCTGCATCCGACAAATTATAGCGATGATTTTTGCCGCCGCCCACCGTCACCGCATATTTTTGCAACGGGCGCAGCCCCGGCAACGTCTTTCTGGTATCAGCTACCGATGCTTTTGTGCCCTCTACCAAACGCACCGCTCTGCGAGTCGCCGTCGCAATGCCGGACATATGCTGCAACAGGTTCAACGCTGTACGTTCGCCTTTCAGCAACGATACCGTATGCCCTTTCATCCGTGCGATGACCTCCCCCCGGTGCACCTCGTCTCCGTCCTGCTTCTCACAGACCGCGCTGCATGTCGGATCTAACAACATAAACACTCTCAACGCAATATCCAATCCGCAAAGCACACCGTCGGCTTTTGCCTGAAAATACGATTCAGAAATCTGTTCCGGTTCTATGACCAGATCGGCAGACGTATCAATATAGTTGATATCCTCCAACAAAGCAGTTTTAATAATATCATCAACATAAAAGGGATTCAACTTCACCGGTTAATCGCTCCTCTCAGAATCAATGCAGCCACTGTAGCCAGACTTTTTGCTTCACAATAATCCGCTGTCTTTTTAAACTTGCCATTTTGCAGCCGGGTACGGATATCCTCAATGGTTTTAAGTCCTTTCTCCGCCGCAGACTGATCCGGAATCACAAAATGTGCCTTTTGCATAATCTCCCGAATCTGCGTGCGCAATCCCTCCGGCAGCGGTGCTGTCCCATCCTGCAGTTCAGGCTGTGCACCGTGAACCGCAACAAAATGCGGATCATGGATCCGGCGGTTAATATCTTTCGCCGCACGTTTGGAAAATACCAACGCCTCCAACAACGAGTTGGACGCCAGCCGGTTTTTACCGTGCACACCGGTATTCGAACATTCTCCTACTGCATACAGCCGCGGCACACCGGTATACGAATTCAAATCCACTGCAATGCCGCCCATCAGGTAATGATGACATGGAAACACCGGAATCGGCTGTTTGGTCAGATCAATCCCTTCCTCCAGACAACGGGCGTAGATCATTGGAAACCGCTGTTTTAAAAAATCAGCGTCCAGTCTGGAAATATCCAGATAAAAGCGATCGCTGCCGGTACGGCGATATTCCATCATGATTGAGTGCGAAACCTTGTCCCGCGGGGCCAGTTCCAATCGCTCATCATACCGATGCATAAACCGTTCATAGTGGCAATTCAACAAATATGCACCTTCGCCGCGCACCGCCTCACTGATCAAAAAACGCTCTCTTCCAGGGCTTGCCGCAAATGCCGTGGGGTGAAACTGAATATAATCCAAATCCTTGATGTTCGCGCCCAATTCATAAGCCATACGGATCCCGTCGCCGGTGGCAATCGCAGAATTGGTGGTATATTTATAGACCCGACCTATCCCGCCGGTTGCCAAAATTACAAAAGACGCCCCCACCAGAAATTGTTCACCATTCTGGATCAGTTCCAGAAAGAAGCCGCTTTCCGCCCGGGAAATCTGCGCGCATAATGTTTGCTCCGCAATTTCTACATTCCGCAGACGGCGCACCTGTTCAATCAGCGTCGTTGTAATCGCATCGCCGGTCGAATCCCGATGATGTACAATCCGGTGACGGCTGTGTCCGCCCTCCAGCGTCATATTCAGCGAACCATCCGGATTCTTGTCAAAATCCACGCCCATCTTATAGATGTTCAGCACATCTGTCGGACCTTCCTCCACCAGTGTGCGCACTGAAACCGGATTGTTCACCTGACCGCCCGCGATCATTGTATCATTGAAATGCAGATCATAGCTGTCGTGCACCAGATCCAGCACAGCGGCGACGCCGCCCTGCGCCAGCGAGCTGTTGGAAAGTTTCAAATCTGCTTTGGAACATAATAAAATATTCAGATCACTGTCTAAATTAAGCGCTGCATAAAGCCCGGACGCGCCGGTTCCTAAAATCACTACATCATATTTTCCGCTGTTTAATGTCATCCTCTGCGCCGTAAAGCGGCTGCCCCCTTTTTATCCGCCGTAAGCCAGCATATTATCAATCGCATTTTTTGCCTGCAGCCGCAGCTGCTCATCTAACGTAATCTCGCAGCCGCTGACCCCGGACAATGCACAGTATACGCCCTGCAACGTCGTCATCTTCATATTGACACAACTGAATTTCTCAGGCAACAGCTGATAGAGTTTCTTTTCCGGATGTCGATAGCGCAGGTCGTCATAGACACCCCGCTCCGTAGCGATAATAACCTCTTGATCCGTATGCAGAATATAATCGATGATCGCAGATGTCGAGCCAACAAAATCTGCCAGCGCCACCGCCTCAGGTGGACATTCGGGATGCATCGCGACTTTTGCCCCAGGATGCCGGGCCTTTTCATCCAATACGTCCTGCGCTGTAACCTGGTAATGAACCGGGCAGCAGCCATTATACAAATGAATATTTTTCTCCGGCACCTGCGCCGCTACATAAGCCCCCAGATTCTGATCCGGCACAAAGTAAATATCCTGCGCGGGCAACTGCCGCACGATCTGCACTGCACTGGACGAAGTCACGCACACATCACAGACTGATTTCAATTCTGCACTGGTATTAATATATGCTACCACCATATGGTCGGGGTGTTTAGCTCTGTATGCCAGCACCTGTTCCTTGGTCATTTGATCTGCCATCGGACAGGTGGCATTTTTATGAGACAACAACACTGTTTTCTCAGGCGACAAAATTTTCACTGTTTCCGCCATAAACCGCACGCCGCACATTAAAATCGTTCGATTTTTCACCTGCGCAGCAGCCTTCGACAGTGCAAAAGAATCTCCCGTAATATCTGCGATCTCCAAAATATCCGGAGATTGATAGGTATGAGCCAGAATACAAACATCCCGCTGGCGCTTTTCCCGCAAAATTTCATCGATCAACTGCTGTCTGTTCATATGTAATCCCTCGCATAACACAAATGATTTTTTCCGACAACAACATCAATAATTTGACAGCTGTGTTTTCATCGCCAAAACGACGATTAAAATATCTCAAAAAAACATTCGCTTTCGTTTGTTTTTCCATTGCTCTCGCAACAAATAATCTTTTCCTTTTAACGCGTCGTCTTTCTCGCCGCTTATTTGTCAACCGAAACATTATGACGATAAATGACTTTTTTACTATTTTCTATATATTATATCACAATCTCGAAAAAAGCAACAGGGTTAAATAAAATAAATATATGTTGTTGATCCTGTAATTTTTTTATAACTTTTGTAGACTTTTCTTATTACAAAAACTGTTTCTGTCGTTTTACGCGATGAAAAACAGATGCATTTGTCTACAATATATGGTATTATATGGATTACAAAGACACGAGAGGTTGTTTATCATGAAGCTATTGAGATCTAAACAGCAAACAAACAAAAAACAGCTACAATTTTTAAATCCGGATTCGATCCGGGTCAGGAGCCAAAATCTGCGGCACACAGAAGACCCACAGGCTTTCCGCGCCCTCGCCGAAAGCATTCAGAAAAACGGAATTCTACAGCCAATTGCCGTGCGTCTGCTAAAACGCACCAATGAATATGAACTGCTGGCCGGGTTACGCCGGCTGCAGGCCGCCAAGGCATTGGGAATGCAGGAAATACCCTGTTATGTTCTGCCTGCCGGCGAATTGCAGGCCGGCGTTTATGCGCTGCTGGAAAATTTGCAGCGCCGGGATCTGACCTTTTTTGAAGAAGCGCATGCAATCGATATGCTGATTCGATCTTGGGATTTAACACAGTCGGAAGCCGCACATCTGCTATGTATGGCGCAGTCCACGTTGGCCAACAAACTGCGTCTTTTAAAACTGACCAGCGCGCAGCAGGAAAGCATTGAAAATATGCAACTCAGCGAGCGGCATGCTCGGGCGCTGCTGCGCATTGCAGATGATCAGCTGCGTAGCGTCGCGCTGAATGAAGTCATTGTCAAAGGCTATACCGTTGAACAAACTGATAAAATGATCGACCGGCTGCTAATGCCGGAAACGCCGGAAACAAAACGCCGCAACTTTATTATCCGGGATATCCGGATTTTTGTCAATTCGATCAATCGGGCGATCGATACCATGAAAATGTCCGGCATTTGCGCGCAAAGCGACCGGTGTGAAACCGAAGACTATATTCGTTATACGGTCACAATTCCAAAATCTTCATTTGTACAACCGGAGTCTCACACACCCGCAAGCGGTGAATAACAATCAGACGGTATTATTGGTATAAATATTAGTAGAACTTCTATATATTTCCTTGTAATTTTTTTTAATCATGATAGTATAAAGATAACAAATAGAATTGGGGGAGATCAAAATGAAAAAAATTATAAATTTATTGTCATGGATACTGTTGGTTTGCTTGTTATGTTCTGCAACAGTATATGTAGGCGCTGAAACAGCAAATTCTACCTATTCAACTGGATATATATCCGATGATTTATCTTGGTTTTCCAATCACATTGTTTCCAGCAACGTTCCTGCTGAATCTCAATTGCCAGCTTCATGTGACAATAGCACTTCTCCATATTTTCCTGCAATAGGGGATCAAGCACGTTCAAATTCTTGTGCTTCTTTTGCTACAACATATTATCAATTTACATATGAAGCTAATAAACTTAATAATATTGTCACCACTCCTGATAATACGTATTTTCCTATGTGGACATACAATTTTTGCAGATATCCAAACGATGGTGGATCAACATTTGAAGATAATTATAATGTTCTTACAAAATGGGGAGCGCTGCGGTATTCTGATTATGAAAATATTCCCTCTACATTAACATCTAGTTACACATATTGGTCTGATAATACTGAAGCAAAAATTGAGGCATTAAATACACGAATCAGTACTGTCAATACAATTCATACTCCAATGAATGGCTCTGGAATAATGATTTCTTTTGAACCCGGAACATCTGACACACACGCTTTTGATGCAGTAAAACATATTTTATCATCGGGAAAGATACTAACCGTATCATCTATATCAAGTGGGTGGGTATATAAAACAACTACAAATGGTGAAACCGCAATCATTCAAAATAATTCTAACGCAGGCGGCCACGCAATAACGATTGTTGGATATAATGATAATATAAAATGCGATATTAACGGCAATGGAACAATTGAATCAAATGAAAAAGGAGCATTTAAAATAGCCAATTCATGGGGAAGTGGCTATCAAAATAATGGATTTGTATGGGTAATGTATGATGCTTTCAACGATTATAATCAGAGTGACAGATGTTCTTTTCTCAGATATACATATTTTACATATATCACCGTTGCAAATATGGATGTTGGCTGTATAGGCCAATTAGATTTTTCAACAAATAGACGTTATCAAATTTCCGCTTCTTCAGCTGTAGAGGCAGCTACTACCACTTCAACAAGCAGTTGGTTGTCCAAAGTACCATTATCCTCTCGTAGCAATGATGCAATATCATATACTGGTTCATTCATCTTTGACTTACAAGAAGCATATTATAAAGTAATGGATAACAACTGGTTTATTCAAGTAAAAGATAAATCGAATGATGGAAATGCTGTATATAATATCAGTTATAAAATTATTGATAACAAAAATAACACAATTAAGGATTTTGGGTTAATCTCGACTGGCGTTGACGGCAATTCTGTCCAAACTTATCAAAATCTAAACTTTCCAAAAGGTGATTTAGATTACAGCGGCGGCTTAAACAATAAAGACTATGCCAGATTAAAAAATTATCTTGCCGACCCTGAAGGAATGAATTTTTCTAATATTCAATGCTATCTTGCAGATATGAACAATGACAATTATATCAATAATAAAGACTTGTCTGCTTTAAAAACAGCGCTGGCAGAAGGATAATATCGATTACTCTTGACATTCGGATAAATGTGAATTATAATTATCATATGGAAGATTTTCCATGTATCATTGTTCCAATTCGAAATGGAGGTATCCTGATGAAAAAAATGCTAGCTGTTCTATTAGTATTCTGCATATTACTCTGCGGTAGCATCATTTCCGCCACTGCAGAAGAACAGGATATGATTTTGAACCTGCCGAGGGAATATGATGATCCTCTGGGGATGAATTTGTCCTTTATGCCTTTGCCCTACTTCTCCGAAGTGCAGACCGATGCGCCAATGCAGTCGAAGATCAATACCGATCCCGGAGAAGAAAAAACAACAGTTGTTTTAGCAAATCATACTGGTGCGGTCGACCAGCTGCATTTACAAATGAGAATCAACCGCTTCACCAATTACACTTGTATGCTGCATTCCGAATTTAATTCGACTTACTGGGGCGTTCAGGGATTTATCAGCGGCGACAACCTCAAAATTACAATGAAAATCGGTGGTGTTACGCTGGTAGACGCGCAACCTTTAAACAAATCTAATATTCAAACACAGATCTTTGAAATTCCATTGCGTCAGATTCCTGATTTTTCCGACGACATGGAAGTCATTATTACCGGCAACAATATAACTGCTTCTGATTTACTATTTACATTGCCCATGTATGCAGATATTCCAATTGGAAACTTTTTTGAAGATGTAAATATAGATCACGAAGTTAATAACAAAGACTATAGCGCATTAAAGAAGATTTTGAATGAGAGCTATACAGATTCATATTTAAATGCAGATATCAATGATGACGGCTACGTAAATAACAAGGATCTGGCTCGTCTGAAAAAAATTTTAGCTGACTGGTTTGTATAATTCATCAAACTTTACTGACCACCGATTGCCTCGCAGGGTAATCGGTGGTTTTATATATAATAACCGGAAAGCATATTGCTTTCCGGTTATTATATACGATTTAGATTGTTCTATTTTAAAACACAAAAAAATATGAATTTGGTTATTTCAAAAACGGTTTGAGCTGTTCAATATGCCGCTGCTGCATCTGAACCAACTCATCCGCCAGCGCATCATATTTGCAGGGCGTATGTCTGTTTTTTGTTTTGGTGATCCCTACGATTCCCATATTGTTTCCCTGAATCATCAAATCCGCAATATGTGACGGACTGGAATCTACAACCGTATTCATCTGAATACCCATCCACGCCCCCATTTTCTGCATAGCAGGCAGATCTTTAGGCTCCTGGTTGTTTTTAACCAGTTCTTCCATTGCCTTCATCTCAAATTTTCTGAAATCATGCTGTTCCCTGATCAGTTCTTCCTTCATTTTCGGATCGTTTACTTTGTTTAAGACAGTATCGATTGTTTCAACGCCCATTTTTGCGCCACGATATATTTCCGCTAAAAAATCCGCAGGTTTTTCCATTTAACATCCCTCCGGACTTATTATACATCATCTGCCTCCAATTATACGTAATCCTTTTGGATAATGATTTTTCAAGTGGCCATTGGATGCTTTTCCGAAACCAACGCATATGCCTTCAACAGCAACGCCGCAATAGCCGTTATAGTCACAGTCAAGTTCCTCTCCGCGCAAAAACCGAAAAATGCGTTTATCCTGCAGCGACAACTCCAGTGTTTGCACCGACCGTTTCGCCATATACAGACCATGTGCAGGCACAAAACGTTTACCAACAATTTTTCCGGCCTCGATTCCCGCCGCTAATACATGCACTCCCGGCAACGCCGGCATCTGCTCCGGCAACAGCAAAACACGCCCGTCGATCTCCACGATATGTGCCGGTTCATCTGAAAAATATGTATGATAAAAATCCCAAAATAAATGCAGTTCTCCGGAACTGCTTTTTAACAGACCGCTCGCCGGCCAAGCATGAAGATCGTGCACATTCTCGCGCTGCCTGTCAGTCTTTTGCAATTTTGCAACAAAATGCCCTTCCCCGCCGTCTTGCGGCAAAATCCGGCGAGCCAATACGATGGACGGCTCTTTACATAGCCGGTCAAACGCCGGTCGTCCAAACGGCTGTTGGATCGGAACCAACTGATAATCAGGATGCATCTGTAAAAACATCGCGATCACCTGCTCGTTTTCCTCACCAGACAACGTACAGGTAGAATATACCATACAGCCGCCGGGACGGAGCATCTGATCTGCCTCGTTTAAAATATGAAGCTGACGTTGTTGACAAGACAGACGGTTTTTCTCACTCCATTGTTCCAATACCTGCGGCTGCCGGCGGATCATACCTTCACCGGAACAGGGCGCATCTACCAAAATCCGATCGAAATAGCCCGGCAGTGCACGCCCCAGCGTTTGCGGATCAGCGTTTGTCACAATCGCGTTGGAAACACCCAGCCGCTCCATATTGGCGCACAATGTTCGCGCCCGCCCCGGTATAACTTCATTTGCTACCAGCACACCTGTCTGTTGCATCGCCGCCGCAATCTGCGTAGCTTTTCCGCCCGGCGCGGCGCATAAATCCAATATTCGCTCCCCCGGCTGTGGCGCCAGCGCTGTTACCGCCGCCATTGCCGACGGCTCCTGCAAATAAAACGCGCCGGCATGATGCAACGGATGATTGCCCAACCCGCTCAAGTTCGAATCTATGTAATATCCATCTGTGCAAAACGGCGTCCGCTTTGTCTGCAGCGCAAGTTTTAAAAGAACCTGTTCAGCATCTGCTTTGAGTGTGTTGATCCGCAACCCCCGGAATGGCGGCTGCTCCAACGCCCGTATATAGCCGGCATAAGCCTCGCCCAGCGTCTGCGCCATCACTTTTTTAAACTGCTCCGGCAGCTGCATATATCCGCGCTCCTTCTATATCGTCTGTCAGTAGGATGCCCGCTAAAACCTTGGATTCACCTCATGTCCGCAACCAACATCCGTCACGACCTTATTCATCAGCCTTTTTCGCCCCTGGCCTGCCGTTCCATATCCTCAATCACGATATCATAGATCTCGCCCAACGATGCACAATATTTTAATACATCCCATGGCTCGTTTGTATGATAATGAATCTTAATCAGATCTTCATCGCCTACCGCCAGCAGACAATCCCCTTTAAAATGGCTTTCAAAATATGCTCCGATCTCATCCTCATCTAAATGTTCTCCTTCAATCAAAAGCTGCGTATCATATCTGTACTGCTCCATCCATACACCCCGCCCTTTCAACTATTTTATTTATTTCAGCACACTAAATGCGCCTGAATCCTTCGCCTAAAATTTCACCGGCCTCAAAAGTAACGATAAACGCGTGGTCATCTGTCGACTTGATAATTTTCTCCACAGCGGCTGTTTCAGGCCGGCGCACCGCGCAAAAAATCACCCGGCTTTCCTGACCGGTATAAGCGCCTGTACCTTCTAAAATCGTCACGCCGCGATGCAGCTTAGTCATAATATTATCTGCAATCTCCCGATATTTTTTAGAAGTGATCAGCAAGACCTTACCTTTATCCGCTCCATAAATCAGGCTGTCAATCACCCGGGATTGGGTAAAAATCGTAATAACAGCATACAGCGCGTTTTCAATATTCCAATAGACGATCGCTGCCGCTATAATTACCAGCGCATCCAACGCCATAATCAATTTACCCATAGATAAATGCGGATACTTTATATTGACCAGCTTTGCCAAAATATCTATTCCGCCGGTGGTGGCGCCTCGCATAAAAACCAGACCCAGTCCCAAACCGCCAAGTACACCGCCATAAATGCAGGCTAACAGCCGATCACCGGTATATGTGGGCAATACCGCAGCCGCCACATCGATCAACACTGACATTGCAGCTGTCGCAATCAACGAATTACATAAAAAACGCATCCCCAGCTTGCGGGCGCCCAGCAAAAAAATAGGAATATTCAAAACCATGACAGTAATTCCGATCGGTATTTTAAACAGATACAGAAGAATTGTCGCTATACCGGTCAGTCCGCCGGCGGCAATATTATTAGGCGCTAGAAAACAACTGACTGAAACGGCAACCAATGCACCGCCGGCCACATAAAATAACAGGTTTATGATATATGACAATATCCTATTATTCTGCATATCCAAGCTCCTATTCCTCATTCGCATGCGCCGCCCACATTCGATTAAACAATTCACGAATCCGCTGAGCCGCACCCGAAAGATACAAATAACCGAACAACGCTTCTACACCGGTTGCAACATGATACTCCCTCACAGACGTTCCTTTGGGCGTATTGTTATTATGCGCGTTACGTCCCCGTTTATAAATGGCCGTTTCCTGCTCGGTCAAAATCGGCTCGATTGCGGCAAAATCCCGCGCCTGCGCCTTTGCACACACATACTCGGCAGACAGCGTATGTAAAGTACCGCTGCGGCATTTTCCCAAAGCGCACAGCCGTTCTCTGACCAACAAACCATATACGCCGTCGCCAATGAAGCTGAGCGCTTCATTGGTCATTGATTTCAGATCACAGTCATCCTGTAACAGTCTCATAACTACAGCCGTCCCTTAATCTACATAATCGAATTCAAAATCGTAAATGGTTACCGTATCGCCCTCTTTAACGCCCGCCCGTTTTAGCGCATCAATAATTCCGGACTTTATCAATACCCGCTGGAAATACTGCAATGATTCATAATCGTTTGGATTTGTATTATTCATAATCGGCAGCAACCAGTCGGCCTTCACCTCAAACACACCGTCATCCAGCTTATCAATCGTAAATGTTCTGTTATCTTTTGAAAAATCCGGCTCCGGTGCGGGCTGTGCCTCATAGGTACGAACCGGCGGTAGTTCCTGCAGCCGTGCTGCAATATATTGCACCAACTCTGTTGTCCCATGCGCAATGGCTGCGGCTATTTCAAAATACGGCAACCCCTGCTGTTGAATATAATCTCTAAACGCCGACAGCTGCTCGTCAGACGCCATATCGATTTTATTCGCTACTACGATTTGCGGCCGCTTTTTAAGTTCGGCGCTGAACGCCTCCAATTCGTGGTTAATGGTTTCAAAATCAGCAATCGGATCCCGCCCTTCGCTTGCGGAAACATCTACCATATGCACCAACAACCTGCAACGCTCCACATGCCGTAAAAACGCATGTCCCAATCCAACACCGCTACTCGCGCCTTCAATAACGCCGGGAATATCCGCCATAACAAACGAGCATTCCTCGTCCACCCGCACAACGCCCAAAACCGGTGTCAACGTCGTAAAATGATAATTGGCAATTTTCGGTTTAGCCTCTGAAACCACCGAAATCAATGTAGATTTTCCCACATTGGGATACCCCAGCAATCCTACATCCGCCAACAGTTTTAGCTCAAGCTGTAAATCCAGCTGCTCGCCGGGCGTTCCTGCCTTGGAAAACCGGGGAATCTGACGGGTTGCCGACGAAAAATGGGTATTGCCCCAGCCGCCTCGGCCGCCTTTTGCAATTACAACCGGCTGCTCATCAGACAAGTCGGCCAAAATCCGCCCGGTCTGCTGTTCTTTCACCAATGTCCCCAGAGGTACCCGAATCACAGTATCTGCCCCGCTTTTTCCGGTACAACGCTTTTTGCCTCCATTTTCCCCGTTTTGCGCGGCATATTTGCGCTTATATCGAAAATCTGCCAGTGTAGAAAGGTTTGGGTCTGCGACAAAAACAATATTGCCGCCCTTTCCTCCATCGCCACCGTCCGGGCCGCCGTTCGCAACATATTTTTCCCGGTGAAACGTCACCGCGCCATTTCCGCCGTCGCCCGCCTTGACACTGATATTTGCAAGATCAACAAACAATCTGTCCACACTCCAAATCTATGCTTCGATTCAACCGAATTATTTCTCCGGCCATGGTTCAACCGATAATAATATACAGGATTGTATCTCCACTAGGATTTCCAAAATACTGCCGGTTTACCAATAGCAATACTATTCTGCCTGACGCAATATTTTTGGCAATCGCTGCGCCAATCTTGGAAATTTTTCAACCCGCCGCCAGATATAAATGCATCCAACCATATACAACACCCAGAGCATACATATACCCACCGCACTCCAAAGCGCTGCTGCCTGCCAGACCGCCAGTTGCGCGTTGGTATTTTCCAGCGGCAGAAAAGTCATACCGTCTGTTCCGTTTATACAATAAATCTGTCCCAACATCTCCCGGTCGTCTTTGATCTGCGCCGGATCCATGATTGTATAGACTTCCAACGGCACTCTGAAATATGCCCGTTCTTTTAATCCATCCAGATCTGATACGCGTTTGGCATAGTCTTCAATAATAAAGGGATTTTTATAGTCATAAGCGGTTAGCAGCAAATCACCATCCTGCTCGGTTAAATTATTAAAACGAACGGTGACGTGATACAGCTGGTCCAGCGAACGAGGACGTAAAACATATGCCGCCAATAACAATATCGACAGCGAAATCAATATCGAGATCCCCCGTGCAAATACAAACTGCCAGATCGGATTTCGACGGTCGTTATGCCAGACGCCTGTTTTCAGACGGCCCATGTTTCACGCCTCCATTCCCGTCAACAATCTGGTCGCATAAAATAATAATAACCTCTGACTGCCCTGCGCATGCTTGTCTCCAAAGTTGCAAGCAGACAGCAACATCACCAACATATCCGGCAGCCCTTATATCTGTCATCTGACACAATCTGCCCTGTTAGATTGATAAAAAAGAAACCCGATCTACAAAAGACCGGGTTTTCATTCTGCATTACTGTTCGGCGTATACGCTGACCCTTTTGCGTCCCGCGCCAAAGGATTCAAACTTCACTTTACCGTCAACCTTTGCAAACAATGTATCATCAGAACCCTTGCCTACATTGGTGCCCGGGTGAAAGTGTGTACCCCGCTGTCTGACCAAAATATTGCCCGCCAGAACAAACTGCCCGTCGGCTCTTTTCAAACCTAACCGTTTCGATTCACTGTCACGGCCGTTTTTTGTAGAGCCCATACCTTTTTTATGAGCAAATAACTGTATGTTTACGCAAATCATGATAACCCCTCCGTTATAATTTTTATTCTATCCGGATATTCATGCGCCAAGGCCGATACATGAAGTTGAAAGCCCTCCAGCACCGTTTGACATCTTGCAGGATCTGCACAGCGCAACCGCAAATATCCATCGTCAAGACCAACTTCAGCCCGATCACCGATAATCTCAGTAACCGTATTCGCTGTCATAATCGCGGCAGAGGATACAGCCGAGCAAATCAACCGCCCGTCCAAATCATCGGCATCCACTGTAGAATGTCCGCTGATCTCATACCCCGCCAGCAAATTCTCTTGATAAAAAAGGCGAACCTGGATCATTACACCATTAAAGGCCAATTATTCAGCCGCTTCTTCAGTCTCTGCCGCCTCAGATGACGACTTTACCGCCTTGTTCACCGTAGTAGCGGATCCGATCGAAACAATCTCCAACTTCGTATAGGGCTGTCTGTGCCCCAGTTTCCGTTTCTCGTTTTTCTTGGGCTTATATGTGAAAACAGTAATTTTCTTATTTTTGCCCTGCTTTAACACTTTGGCTGCAACCAGTGTAGATGCTACATAAGGCGTACCGATCTTGACGCCTTTCTTGCCGTTATCCAGATACAGCACCTTGTCAAAAGTCACAACCTCATCTTCAGCTGCAGAAAGCTTTTCGACGAATATAACGTCACCTTTTTCAACTTTATACTGCTTTCCGCCGGTTTCAAAAATTGCGTACATATTTGAACCTTCCTCGTTTATAGACTCGCTATCCATAGGCGGGAGCACTTCTCCACTTTTTTGCCCATAATAAGCGGCTATACAATTATAGCGCAACCTTTCACTGTTGTCAATACTTTTTATTGACGCCTGATGATTTTTTAGTTTTTGCTCTTGACATCCAGACTATACCGGCATATAATAAATAAAAATCAAATGTGTCTTCAGGGCGGGGTGTGATTCCCCACCGGCGGTAATGCGATGTTTTCGACAAGCCCGCGAGCCTGATATGGTTGATTCGGTGTGATTCCGAAGCCGACGGTATAGTCCGGATGAAAGAAGAAACGATGTTTATTTTCGGCGCTCTGATTGTTTTCAATCAGAGCGTTTTCGTCTGTCAAGACACAAAAAGGAGTCATGTCAGAATGAAAGCTTCCCAAACGCTAAACAAACAGTATCTTGAAAAAAACATGTTGGTCAAAATTGCCGTTACTGCGATGTTTTGTGCCATTGCCATCGTGTTGATGTATTTGATCCGGATACCGTTTCCAGTGCTGCCGTTTCTGGTTTATGATCCGGCGGATATCCCGATTATCATCTGTACCTTTTTATTTGGCCCGGCTGCCGGTCTGATAAACACCGTGATTGTTTCGATCATCCAGATGCTCACCGCCAGTTCCGATGGGCTATACGGCGGCTTGATGCATGTTATAGCCACCGGGACTTATGTGCTTACCGCCGGCCTGATCTATAAATACCGCCACACACTCAAAGGCGCCATAGCCGCGCTGTGTTTTGGCACACTGGCCTGGACGGTTGTAATGATTTTTGCCAACCTGATTATCACGCCTTTATTTATGGGTACGCCTACACAAGCGGTAGCGCAACTGTTGATCCCAGCCATCATTCCATTCAATCTGCTAAAGGCCGGCATCAACTCGATCATAGCCTTTATTCTGTATAAAAGCATCAGCACAGTAGTCAAACGAATTTTAAAATAAACAATTTAATATGTTACATTAAAAGGAACCGAAAAATATATTTTTTGGTTCCTTTTTTGAAATGCTCTGCAATAAACCTAAAGATTTGGTTTTATAAATTATCTAATATATTTAACCCGTATTTTTATTTTCATATTTCAAACAACAGCGTTGATGTGAACAATTTGAAACATGAAAATCTGCGCTCGTTCATCCAACACAAACAGCACACGCCGGTATTTTACCAATAAACCCCTCAAAACGACTGTCGGTTTAAAAAACAAAAAACAGACGCTTTCCATTTTTGAAAAGCGTCTGTCAATAGCATTGGAACAATTACGCAAGTTCGGCGAAATATTTAATGGTTCTGACCATCTGGCTGGTATAGCTGTTCTCGTTATCATACCAGGAAACAACCTGAACCTGATACAGGCCGTCGCCCAATTCACTTACCATAGTCTGTGTTGCATCAAACAGCGAACCATAAGTGATACCGATAATATCGGAAGAAACCAGCGGCTCTTCTGTATAACCGAAAGATTCAGAAGAAGCAGCTTTCATTGCAGCATTAATACCTTCTTTGGTGATATTCTCGCCTTTAACAACCGCAACCAAAATCGTAGTAGAACCAGTCGGAACCGGAACACGCTGTGCAGAACCGATCAGCTTACCATTCAGTTCCGGAATAACCAGGCCGATCGCCTTGGCAGCACCGGTCGAATTCGGCACAATATTAACAGAAGCAGCACGCGCTCTGCGCAGATCGCCTTTTCTGTGGGGGCCGTCCAATACCATCTGATCGCCAGTGAATGCATGGATGGTTGACATGATACCACTTTGAATCGGCGCATAATCGTTCAGCGCTTTCGCCATCGGCGCCAGGCAGTTGGTGGTGCAGGACGCAGCGGAAATAATCTGATCTTCAGCAGTCAGCGTATTTTCATTTACAGAATAAACAATGGTTTTCAGATCGTTGCCCGCGGGCGCAGAAATAACAACTTTTTTCGCACCAGCGTCAATATGCGCCTGCGATTTTTCTTTAGAGGTATAGAACCCGGTGCATTCCAGCACAACGTCCACACCGATCTTGCCCCAAGGCAGATCTTTTGCATCTTTCTCCGCATAAATTTTAATGGTTTGACCGTCTACGGTAATAGAATCTTCGCCGCAGGTAACTTTGTCTGCCAGCGCATATCTGCCCTGTGCAGAGTCATACTTCAACAAATGCGCAAGCATTTTGGGGCTGGTCAGATCGTTAATCGCAACAATCTCATACCCCGGCGCACCGAACATCTGTCTGAAAGCCAGACGGCCAATGCGGCCAAAACCGTTAATTGCAACTTTAACTGACATAATTATAATTCCTCCTTCAAATGATCGTATATATTTTATACCATAACCGTCAATAATTCAAGTCTTATTTATGAAAAAGATGGACTTTTGATAAATATTTAACAAATTCTATAAAAAATCAATGTCTATCATCCTGTTCTTTATATCTATAACCAGTTACCGACAAAATAATCATAACATCTATTAAAACAGCCGACTACATTCCCCAGGCATTTCACAAGGTAATTCTTCATAACTGCAAAGTCCGGTTGGCAGTGTCATATGCCTGCCAACCGGACTTTTTGATATATAATTTATTGTTTTCACTCTGCCCTGCCAATATCATGACGATACTGCAATCCATCGAAATGTATGTTCTCAACCGCGGCATATGCTTTATCCAACGCCTGTTCCAACGTATCGCCCATAGCGGTTACGCCCAGCACCCGTCCGCCGGCAGTCACCAGCCGCCCGTCTTGCAGCGCCGTACCTGCATGATATACCGTTACGCCCTCAAGCTGCCCCTGTTCATCCAGACCGGTAATTGGTTTGCCTTTTTCATAGCTGCCCGGATAACCACCGGATGCCAGCACAACACAGGCGCAAGCCTGCTCGGACCATTGGATCTGCAATCGATCCAGGGTGCCGTCAATCACTGCGTTCACAATATCCACCAGATCGGTTTTCAGCCGGGGCAACACAACCTGCGCCTCCGGATCGCCAAATCTGGAATTATATTCAATAACCTTTGGGCCGTCTTTGGTCAGCATCAGCCCGAAATATAAACAGCCTTTAAAGGGACAGCCCTCCTGCTCCATCGCCCGGACCGTCGGAACAAATATCTCCCGCATACACTGCTCAGCGATCTCCGCCGTGTAAAATGGATTCGGGCTGACAGTTCCCATACCGCCGGTATTCGGCCCCTGATTGCCGTCAAAGATCCGTTTATGATCCATCGACGACACCATCGGCACCACCGTTTTACCGTCGCAGAAGCTCAATACAGAGACCTCAGGCCCTCTGATAAACTCCTCTACCACAATACGGCTGCCGCTTTGACCAAATATCCGATCCGCCATCATACTTTGCACCGCATGCACTGCCTGCTCCTCATCCTGTGCGATGATAACGCCTTTGCCTAACGCCAATCCATCTGCCTTAATCACGACCGGATACGTGTCGCATGTGCGAATATACGACAGCGCGCAATCCATATCATCAAACACTTCATAAGCCGCAGTGGGGATCTGATATTTCTTCATCAGATTTTTGGCAAACACTTTGCTCGACTCAATCCGCGC
>CALWVA010000003.1 GCA_944384875.1 uncultured Clostridia bacterium | reverse complement strand
GAGCTGCAAAACGGGACATTGTCACGGGTGTTGTTTTGCGCTACCGGCGCGTTGATGTCACCGACATCGTCGCAGCAGGGCCTTTCAATACCGGCAATTGCACATGCTGTGGAGTTGGCAGTAAAGTAGTTGTATAAAAATTCCACAAAACGCCGACACTATGGACAGGCACAATTGAAAGGGTGGTCAAACCATGGTAAAAGGCGTAAACAAATGTGTGATCGAAGTCGCGGATACCCAGAATCGATATTTTGATCGCGCGATCTTGTTTGTAAAACCGGAATATCAACAGTTGGATTTTTTACAGCTGCATAATCAGGCCAAGCTGTATCTGCATACGGCGCAGCCACAGCAGGCGGTGCGCCGGCATGCGGCAACCCGCAGGCGGATGCTGAAGCGGGGTGTAAAGGCGGCGGGTATAGCGGTTTTGGCAATCGCTGCGGCCGGATTGATATTATTTTTATTATTACACTGATGAAACGTGGGCGGGAGTTGATCTCCCGCCCACGTTGCTGCATATATTGAAGTTTTTTCTCATGAGTAAAATGCAGGTTTCAGGCAAAGGCGGTTGTAGAATTGCGAAATATGAACATCCATTTTTGCGTTTCTTTGGTGGAATTTGAGAGGTTGATCCTACCGGTCAGCGGTTACGCACAATTGCAGATGATCCGGAACCGTCTTTTGTTGATCTGGTTACAGATCCCCAACAGCACATCGTTTCTGAAAAATCCTCCGAAGCAGTATCATCAAAACCGGCAGCTTCAAAACCGGCCTGTTTTTTGGAGACGTCAAACAGCGCGGCGCCATTATGCAGTAGTCGATAGCGTACCCGGCAGGCAACGCTCTCGTGAATCACCCGGCGCATGATGCCATTTTGCGGTGCAAGCAACGGAAGCGATCGGTTTTGCAGCAACTGCGCAGTTATTGTAAACGGGCCCTGCCGCAGCATTAAGCCGTGATCGTTTGCGTGCAAGATCCGCGCGCCGCAATATGTTGCAAAACGGTAGAGCCGGTGGCGGTATAATACGGCGCCGGTGCAGCCGGAAAAATGCAGACCGGCGCAGCGGACCTGGGCGGCTGACAGCATCAGCGAACCGCCGGGAATATGGCACTGTGTCCATATATACCAGTCTGGAAAAGAGTATCCGCGATCGCCCTCTGCATAGCCGGGCGCCCGGTCAAACCGGAATACCCGATCGTTGATTTGCAGTATGCCGTCTACCCGGTGACGCATGCTGAAAACGCTGTGTCGGCATTGCACAAACGGTATAAACCGGAATGGCCCCATGACGTCGAAGGGCAGACGGACATGCTCGGCATATCGCAGATCACCGCGGACAGTCAGTCGGTCTGTCTGAAGGTGCAGTCGGCAGCCGTTGGGTGTGAATATGCAGTCGCCCAGCGTGAGACAATACTGCCGGCGGTCCAGCTGATATTGCGCAAATGGAACAATATAGGATGCATCATCAGTAATAATCTGCAGTGATGCAGCGCGCTGCCCGCTCGATTCCTGATGGAGCGCGGGAATCAGTGCGACGGTTTGAGATGCATTTTGCTGTTTGAAATACCAGCCTTCAAAGCGGTTGTTCATAGCGTTCCTCCAGCAGTTGAAATAAAGAGAGATTTGTCCTATACAAGTTGGCAATTTGGAAATATAGGACAGACATAGAATTATCAAAAGGATATTTTTAGTATTTTAGCATTCACACCGGGTTATACATCTATATTGCAGAAAACAAGCAGCTTTGCACTTGCGGGGTTGCTTATTTTTATTGGAACAGGTATAATGAACAATAACTGAAATACTTTGTGTTGTTGTTAAAAGGTGGCGGCGCGGTGTATAAAATTTTTATAGCGGAAGATGACGCGGTGATTGCGCAGGCGATTTGTAAACAGCTGGAAACGTGGGGCTATCAGGCACGATGCGCCTCAGATTTTCAAAATGTTTTGGGAGAGTTTGCGGCATATAATCCGCAACTGGTATTGATGGATCTGTTGCTGCCGTTTTATAACGGCTATCACTGGTGTAGGGAGATTCGCAGGGTTTCCAAGGTGCCGATCATTTTTATTTCTTCCGCATCAGACAATATGAATATCGTGATGGCCATGAACATGGGCGGCGATGATTTTATCTCGAAGCCTTTTGACATGAACGTATTAATCGCTAAGGTGCAGGCTGCGTTGCGCCGCACCTATGATTTCGGTGGCTCGGCGGATCTGTTGGAACACCGGGGCGCGATTTTAAACCGGGCGGACGCTTCGCTGACTTACAACGGGCAACGTATCGAACTGACCAAAAATGATTATAAAATTTTACAGACGCTGTTGGAGAATAAAGGCCATACTGTAAGCCGTGAGCAACTGATGACCCGCTTGTGGCAGTCGGACAGTTTCGTGGATGAAAATACCCTGACGGTGAATATCACCCGCCTGCGAAGAAAGCTGGACGCCGCCGGACTGCAACATTTTATCACCACCAAAAAGGGCATGGGTTATCTGATCGAATAAAAGCTGAAAGGGTTACGGCTATTATGAATATGCTGCGGATGTTTGGGTGCTATATCAAGCAACACTGGATGGGATGTGTGCTGTTTTGCCTGTTTGCCGGGATCTTCGCCGGTGTTTTTCTGTTGTATCAGCAGCAGGTACAGACGGTGCTGTATGCGGCGCTGCTGTGTCTCTGCGTGGGTGTGGTTTTCGTTGCAATTGGATTTTACCACTATGTGCGGCGGCATCGGCTGCTGCACCGGCTACGGGAGGAGATCGCGTTTAATATTGAACAGCTTCCTGCGCCGCGTAATCTGCTGGAACAGGATTATACCGAGTTGCTGGAGCAGATGCAGCAGAACAACATCCAGGCCGGCGCGAAGGCCGACCGGCGTCAGCAGGAAATGCTTTCGTATTATACCATGTGGGCGCATCAGATCAAAACGCCGATTTCAGCGATGCGGCTATTATTGCAGGAGCAGGACAGCGAGCTAAACCAGCAGTTGCTGACCGAGTTGTTTAAAATCGAGCAATATGTGGAAATGGTTTTATCTTATCTGCGACTGGACGGCGACTCTACTGATTATGTGATCGGACAATATGAACTGGATGATATTGTGAAGCAGGCTGTGCGCAAATATGCGCCGCTGTTTATCCGCAAAAAGATTAAATTGATTTTGGAACCGATCAGCTGCAAGGTGTTGACAGATGAGAAATGGCTGGTGTTTGTCATTGAGCAGCTGTTGTCTAACGCGTTGAAATATACCAATGTCGGCGAAATTCATATTGAGGTTGTATCACCGCGCACACTGGTCATTTCCGATACTGGTATCGGTATTGCATCTTCTGATCTGCCCCGTGTATTTGAATGGGGCTATACTGGTTACAACGGGCGGGCGGACAAGCGTGCTACCGGCATCGGACTGTATTTGTGCAGACAGATTTTAACAAAGCTTGGACATACGATTTCCATAACCTCTGCGCCGGGTGTAGGTACTACCGTTTCGGTCGGACTGGAAACCCGAGAAGAACTGGAGCAATAACTGAATCGGCATTCTGATCCGGAAGTCGAAGGCTGGTTTTTTGATAGGTCTGTCTTACAAAAATGTAAGTTGTGGCGGGGAAATGTAAGCCAAAGTTATGGCAACACATTTCTCCGTTTGTTATACTGTCTTTAGTCTGATGAAACCGGAGCAGGTGCGCCGGGCGGACTGGAAAGGACAGTTGTAAATATGAAAAACATCATGATTGCTTTGCTGGCGGCGTTTGCATCTGCTGCCGTAGTTGCCGGCGTCTGGGCGTTGATGCGGAGGGTGCAAAATGATTAAAAAGCTGTTGGCGGTTGCGCTGTGTATCGGGATCACAGCTGCCGGTTGCGCTTGTTCTGTTGAATCCGCGCAGCAGGGCTATGAGCGGATTTTGGAGCTGGTCAGCAAATGGACGCTGTCGTCGGATCAGTCGCTGCAGGGAAAGCGTACTTTTGGTGCAGACAATTATACCGGCAGTTATACAGCACAGTATCGGGATTTTACCGGCAGGGAAATGCTGTTTGGCGGAACACAGCTACAACGAAATCTCGGTGATCGGCTGACCATCCGTTATACAATATGTCTTGCCGGGGGCAGAGTCCGGATTGTGTTGCTCCGCGGCGCTGAACGCACGGTTTTATTGCAGGACAGCGGAAACGGGGAACAGACGGTAACACTGGCTTCAGGCACCAACTGTGTTGCTGTAGAAGCTGAACAGGCCTACGGCAGCGTGGAAATTCAGTGTATATGATCCGGCTATAAATCGGAATGTTTCAGGAGGTTTTGGCATTGGCAGTTTTAGAGGTTGTAAACTTAAAAAAGATTTATACCACCCGCCTGGGAGGCAACCATGTGCAGGCGCTTTCTAACGTTTCCTTTTCGGTGGAGCAGGGCGAGTATGTGGCGATCATGGGCGAGTCAGGTTCGGGCAAAACAACTCTGCTGAATATTTTGGCAGCGCTGGATAAACCGACGTCCGGTGAAGTGTTTTTAAACGGCAGAAATATTGTTTCAATTAAAGAACGGGAGATTGCAGCTTTTCGACGGGAGCATTTGGGCTTTGTATTTCAGGATTTTAATTTGTTGGATACTTTTTCGCTGCAGGACAATATTTTTCTACCGCTGGTATTGTCGGGTAAAAGCTATAAAGAAATGAACGGCCGGCTGCAACCGATAGCCCGCAAACTGGAGATCGAGGAAATTTTAAATAAATATCCTTATGAGGTTTCCGGCGGTCAAAAACAACGTGCGGCGGTGGCGCGGGCATTGATCACCAAACCACAGCTGATTCTGGCCGATGAACCCACCGGTGCGCTGGATTCCCGGGCTACCGACGGATTGCTGCGGCTGTTTGCACAGATCAACCGAGACGGGCAGACCATTTTAATGGTGACCCACAGCATCAAGGCGGCCAGCAGCGCCAAGCGGGTATTGTTTATCAAGGACGGCGAGGTGTTTCACCAGCTTTATAAAGGGGACGATACCGACGAACAGCTGTATCAGAAAATTTCTGATACGCTGACCATGATCGCGACGGGAGGTGAACGTGGCAGTGGTCTGCCGCGTGATGATGCGTAACTCTTTATATTTCAGGCTTGCCGCGACAAACCTCCGCAAAAACGGGCGAGTGTATCTACCCTATCTGTTGACGTGCGTCGGTATGGTCGCGATGTATTATATTATTTATGCCTTGGCGCTGAATCAGAGTCTTCAATCGGTGTATGGCGGCGAGCAGGTTTCACTTCTGCTTTCCTACGGAATGTGGATTATGGCGGTGTTTTCGGTCATTTTTCTGTTTTATACCCACAGTTTTTTAATTAAGCGCCGGAAAAAGGAGTTCGGATTGTATAATATTCTGGGTATGGGTAAATGGCATATTGCCAAAATGACCGCCATCGAAACGATATATACCAGTCTGATTAGTTTAGCGCTGGGTCTGGTTGCCGGTGTTGTGCTTTCCAAACTGTTTTATCTGCTGTTGCTGAATATTGTGCAGTATGGAGCTGTGAACAGTCAACTGATGTTGCAGTTTGAATTTTCGACAACGGCATTGTATCGTACGCTGCTTTTGTTTTGCGGGATCTTTTTGCTCAATTATTTGAATACCATTCGGATGATTCATCTGTCCAAACCGGTAGAACTGCTTAAGGGCGGTCGGGTTGGAGAAAAGGAACCCAAGACCAAATGGCTGCTTGCAATTCTGGGTGTAATCTGCCTGGGCGCCGGCTATTATTTCGCCGTAACGGTGGAATCGCCTCTTGATGCGATGACGTTGTTTATCTTTGCAGTGCTGCTGGTAGTGATCGGCACTTATTGCCTGTTTACAGCGGGCAGTATCGCGGTGTTGAAGCTGTTGCGAAAAAACAAACGATATTATTATCAGACCCGGCATTTTACCAGTATATCCGGTTTGCTGTATCGGATGAAACAAAATGCAGTGGGATTGGCAAATATTTGTATTCTGTCTACGGCTGTTCTGGTGCTTTTATCTGCGACTGTGTCCTTATATATGGGCGGGGAAGATATTCTGCGCAATCGGTTTCCACGGAATATTACGGTGCAGTTGCATGGTATTTCTGAAAACGATGCGCCGAAGATTGAACAGATGCTGGATGCGTTTGTGCAGCGTCAGCAGGTATCGAGTGGTAATACACTGCATTACAGCTATCTGTCGTTTGCGGCTCAACAGAACGGAAACGTGTTGCAGGGAGAACTTGATGCGCAGGTATATTACGGCGCGGGTATGCGCAGTGTATATTGTATTCCGCTGGCAGACTATAATGCGATGCGCGATACGAAGCAGACGTTGCAGCCGGATGAGGTGCTGTTATATGAAATCGGCAGTTCAATTGAAGGTGATACCATTGTGTTCGGCGATCGGACATATCGAATCCGGGAACGTATCGAGGATATGGATCTGCGCAGCAGCTCCATGGATGAGGTGGTAGGCGCATATTATCTGATTGTGCCGGATCTGCAAACCATATGGGAGATCTATCAGGCGGTTGGCGGCGAGCCGGATCCGTTATTGTCTTATTTTTACGGCTTTGATGTTGACGCAGACGCCGATGTGCAGATCAGAATGATGCAGGGGCTGCAGACGTTGCAGGCGCAACAGGAGTGGCACGGCGGCGTAGAGTGTGCTGAGGAGGCCCGTGATTCTATGACAGCCCTTTATGGCGGGATGTTTTTTATCGGCATTTTTCTGGGGTTATTGTTTATTCTGGCGACCGTTTTGATTATTTACTATAAACAGGTGTCGGAAGGCTATGAAGACCAGAGCCGTTTTGAGATCATGCAGCAGGTCGGCATGAGCCTGCATGAAGTTAAACAGTCCATTCACAGCCAGATTATGACGGTCTTTTTCCTGCCGTTGTTGATGGCCTGCGTCCACCTGGCTTTCGCTTATCCGATCCTGAATAAGTGTATGGCGATGATCAATATGACCAATTCGGTGTTGTTCATCTGGTGCTGTGTCGGTGTGGCGCTGCTGTTTGCGCTGTTCTATGTGCTGATATACAGCTTGACGGCCAGAACCTATTATAAAATTGTACGGCAATAAGTGCGAATATGCAAATGCGCTGTCCGCTGCAAGTGCGGACAGCGCGTTTTGCTATAAAGTAAAATGTCTGTAAAAGCGCTGGTAATCCGAAAATGGATATGATATAATAACCGCAAGAGCGGGCATGTCCGCTGCGCGGGGCATTTAAGCACGTTTGCTCGCCGGCGGGGCGGCAACCGCAAACATGTGGGATAATAATTACGTCAATGTTCATGGTATACTGCACATTTGCGCCTGACAGTTTGATCATGGCTTGGTGGTTGATCGTTGCGATACCGATGGTATTGGAGATTTTTTAGTTGCATTGTGGCGGTATTGTTGTTATAATAATTATTGTTATAACAATATGGTTATATGTTTAGAAATTGTTGAAAGGCAGGTGGCATCCGGTGAACGAACCTTCCCGACCTCGAGGTAGCAGGTTAAACAGTCTATTCGGCGCGCCGGTATGCTCTGCATATCTGCCCGCCCGCTAAACGGGAGCCTGCGCCTTGCATGGCGTGCGCCCGTCAAGAAAGGGTGATCAACATGATTTCTTATTACAAAACAATTGACGGCTGCATCAGCCGTGTGGACAATCTGGAACCGGGTTGCTGGGTCAATGTAATCGCGCCGGACGAACAGGAAATCGCGGTTTTAAAACAGACCTTTCAGGTAGAATCCGAATATATTCTGTCTTCACTGGATGAAGAGGAATCTTCTCACATTGAGACAGAAGACGGTCATACGTTTCTAATTTTCGACGTGCCGTATGTAGAACGCGATAAAGACGATATCATTTATGCGACAATGCCCATCGGCGTAGTGGTGGTGCCGGATCATGTGATCACCATTTCACTGAAGGATAACCCGGTGATTATGGATTTTTCCCAGGGTGTGGTGAAAAATGTTCAGACAGCGTATAAGACCAGCTTTGTGCTGACCATGCTGTTTCGAATGGCAACCCGATTTTTGCAATATCTGAAACAGATTGATAAACATTCCAGCAATTTGGAAACCAAGCTGCGCAAATCCATGAAAAATAAAGAGCTGATTCAGCTGCTGGGGCTTGAGAAATCGCTGGTCTATTTTCAGACTTCACTGAAGGCAAATGAAACGACGGTGGAAAAGATTTTGCGCGGCCGTTATATTAAATTGTATGAAGAAGATCAGGAGTTGCTGGAGGACGTTTTGATCGAGCTGAAGCAGGCGATTGAAATGTCTAATATTTATTCATCGATTCTGTCTGGCACGATGGACGCGTTTGCATCGGTTATTTCCAATAATCTGAATATTGTGATGAAGGTGTTGGCTGCAATTACGATTTTGATGTCCATCCCGACCATTATATTCAGCTTTTACGGTATGAATATCGGTGAAAATACGGGATTGCCTCTTGCGGGCAATATTGTGTTTCCGTTGATTTTGACAGTCGTGGTGACGGCAATTGCCGGATTTATTTTGTATAAAAAGGATATGTTCTGATTTTTCTGAATCTTTATGTGAGGCTTATACATGATGCGGCGCATAGATCACAATGGTTGATCTGTGCGCTTTTTTAAGATATATACCAGGTGCTTTGCGGGCGTGTATGAACGTACAATGCTGTTACGGATTTGGGGTTGACAAACACGTTTAAACATGTTATGATGCTGATAAAGTGAATGGCTGTGAAAAGAAGAAGTAACCCGATCTGCCCTATCAAGAGAGCTTTTGGTTGGTGGAAAAAAGCTGGGGCAACGGTGTGAAATACATCTTTGAGCCGGTTTTCTGAACGATAAAATGAGTAGGGATCCCCGGGTTCGCCCGTTACAGCGACAGGGTATCGTTTGTTTGTACCCGATAAGGCCGCGTTTGTGAGAGCGTGGTAAACTGAGGTGGTACCGCGTTGATTCGCCCTCTGCGTTTTGCAGAGGGTTATTTTTATGGAATGGGAGAGAACATGATGGGTGTATTTGAAGAGCTGCAGGGCAGAGGCATGATTGCGCAGATGACCAACGAGCAGCAGGTTCGCGAGTTGTTGAACCATGGAAAAATCAAATTTTATATTGGGTTTGACCCCACGGCGGATAGCCTGCATATAGGCCATTTTGTGCAGATTATGGTGATGGCGCATATGCAGCGGGCAGGGCATATTCCGATTGCGCTGTTTGGCGGTGGAACCGGGATGATCGGCGACCCGTCGGGTAAAACCGATATGCGGCAGATGCTGTCGAAAGAAACGATTGCACATAATATCGCGTGTTTTCAAAAACAGATGAGCCGGTTGGTCGATTTTTCCGATGGAAAAGCGATGATGGTCAACAATGCCGATTGGCTGGGAAATTTGAATTATATTGATTTTCTGCGAGAGATTGGCGTGCATTTCTCGGTGAACCGGATGCTGGCCGCTGAATGCTATAAGCAGCGGCTGGAACGGGGACTGTCCTTTTTCGAACTGAACTATATGTTGATGCAAAGCTATGATTTTCTGGTATTGCATCGAAAATATGGCTGCGTAATGGAATTGGGCGGCGACGATCAGTGGAGCAATATTATCGGCGGCGTCGAACTGGTGCGTAAAGTGGATCAGAAAGAGGTTTACGGTATGACCTTTGCGCTGTTGCTTACCAGCGACGGCCGTAAAATGGGTAAGACCGAAAAAGGCGCGGTGTGGCTGGATCCGGAAAAAACGTCGCCGTATGACTTTTTCCAGTATTGGCGCAATGTGGATGACGCAGATGTGATCAAATGCATGAAGATGCTGACTTTTCTACCGCTGGAGGAGATTGCAGAATATGAAAAGCTGCAGGGCAGCGCGCTGAATGCGGTCAAGGAAAAGCTGGCCTATGAGGTTACTAAATTAATTCACGGGCAGCAGGAGGCTGATAAGGCGCTTACGGCGGCAAAAGCGCTGTTTGGCGCAGGCAGGCAGGATGCGAATATGCCTACGGCACAGATTACCCATAATGATTTAACGGACGGGGTAATTACGGTGATTGATCTGTTGGTGAAAACCGGCCTGGTGCCGTCAAAGGGCGAAGCACGGCGTTTGATTCAACAGGGCGGCGTATCGGTTAACGACCGCAAGATTGTAGATATTGCAGAGACGGTAGATACGTCGGCGCTTGAAGCAGATGGCGTGATTATAAAAAAGGGGAAAAAGCAGTTTTTAAAAGTAAAATTGCAGTAATGAAAAGTACTGCGATGAAAAGACTGTTGATTAGAGGTTGTTATGATATCCAGTTGGATCATGTGCGTTCTATACTAATAAAATTACACTATGAATTGAAAAAATATTGCTTTTTCCGGTTTGTTATACTATAATGGTAAAGGATATGTAAAATATATTTTGATTTTCGGAGGGGTAGATATGAAAAGAATAATCTGTTTGCTGCTGGTGGCGGCAATGGCGGCACTGGTTTTGACATCTTGTGGGGAATCTGGTTCATCATCCGCCACAGAAACAAAGCAAACGCTGGTTATGGCTACAAATGCAGAGTTTCCGCCTTATGAATATAAAGAAGGCGATAAAATTGTTGGCATTGACGCTGAAGTTATGCAGGCGATTGCCGATGATCTGGGTATGGAACTGGTTATTGAAGATATGGAATTTGATTCAATCATTCCGGCGGTTAAAAGCGGTAAGGCAGATGTTGGCGCTGCAGGTATGACAGTTCGGGAGGATCGTCTGGAGAACGTTGATTTCACCGATACTTATGCCAAAGCGAAGCAGGTTGTTATTGTGAAAGAAGATTCGTCTATTGCCAGCCTGGATGATCTGACCGGCAAGACAATCGGCGTACAGCAGGGAACGACCGGCGATATCTATGCGGCAGATGAATATGGCGATGAAAATGTAGAACGCTACAGCAAGGGCTATGAGGCTGTGCAGGCGTTGAGTCAGGGGAAGATCGACGCGGTGATCATTGACAATGAACCGGCGAAAGTGTTTGTCAGCCAGACGCCCGGGTTAAAGATGTTAGATGAGCCTTTTGCTGATGAGGAATATGCGATTTGCGTGCAAAAAGGGAATACCGAGCTTCTCAACAAACTGAATGCGTCTTTGCAAAAGCTGAAAGACAACGGGAAATTTCAGGAGATTATTGACAAATATATCACGGCCGATTAATCAGGTATCTTAAATTTTGGTTTTGTATGTATGCGTGCTGATGCCTTTTGTGTCAGCACGCATTGTATTCATAGGAGTTTATTATGGAAGCAGTTTGGAATTGGATTGTTCAGACAGTCACCGGGTTTGGCGATGATTTCTATCTGAACTTTGTAAAAGAAGATAGATGGAAATATTTAACAAACGGGCTACTTACCACATTGGAAATCACGGTTTTGGCGGTAGTAGTCGGTATTGTTTTGGGGTTTCTGGTCGCGATTGTGCGCACAACCCACGATCATACCGGCAAACTGAAGCTGTTGAATGCCGTCTGCAAATTATATCTGACGGTTATTCGAGGAACACCAGTGATGGTGCAGGTTTTATTAATCTATTTTGGAATTTTTGCCTCGGTTAACGTGCCAAAACTGCTGGTGGCGGTATTGGCTTTTGGTTTGAATTCCGGTGCGTATGTTGCTGAAATTTTCCGAAGCGGAATTATGGCGGTAGATGTGGGACAGTCGGAGGCAGGACGAAGCCTGGGGCTGAATTATGCGCAGACCACCTGGAATATTGTGATGCCGCAGGCTTTGAAAAATGTGCTGCCGGCATTGGGAAATGAATTGATTGTATTGCTGAAAGAAACCTCTATTTCCGGATATATTGCGATGGATGATTTGACCAAAGGCGGTAATATTATTCGCAGTCAGACATATGATGCGTTTTTGCCGTTGATTGCGGTGGCGGCAATCTATCTGGCAGTGGTTCTGATTTTACAGGCCGGCGTCAACCGCCTGGAAAGGAGGCTGCGTAAAAGTGATCGACGTTAAGAATTTATATAAGGATTTCGGAAAGGATATTCAGGTTCTCAAGGGGATCAACGAGCATATTAAGGTGGGCGAAAAAGTTGTGATCGTTGGACCGTCTGGTTCCGGAAAATCTACATTTTTGCGCTGTCTGAATCTGTTGGAAACGCCGACTTCCGGTGAGATCTGGTTTGACGGAAAGCAGATCAATGTGCCGAAAGTGGATATCAACCATATACGCACCCAGATGGGGATGGTGTTTCAACATTTTAATCTGTTTCCACATAAAACGGTGATGCAGAATATTACACTGGCGCCAATTAAGCTGAAGCTGATGAATAAGGAACAGGCGCAGGAAAACGCACTGCAGCTTTTAAAGCGGATCGGGCTGTCGGACAAGGCGGATGCGTATCCGGCGCAGCTTTCCGGCGGGCAGAAGCAGCGGATCGCGATTATACGGGCGCTGGCGATGAATCCGAAGGTGATGCTGTTTGACGAGCCGACTTCGGCGCTGGATCCCGAGATGGTGGGCGAAGTCCTGGATGTAATGAAAGAACTGGCAGAATCCGGGATGACAATGGTTGTGGTTACGCATGAGATGGGTTTTGCCCGTGAGATTGCAACCAGGGTGTTGTTTATGGATGATGGCCGGATTTTGGAAAATGCGCCGCCGGCAGAATTCTTTGGAAGCCCGAAAAATGCGCGTTTGCAGGAGTTTTTATCAAAAGTATTGTAGAAATATAGCAGCAATGTAAAATGATCCGGGTGAGACCTGGAATAAACCAGGCTGTGTAGCCCTAAGACGTGTGCAGCAGATCGCTTGAACTGTTTATATTGCAAAACACCGGGACAACCAAATTGATTTGTCCCGGTGTTTTGTCTGTTTCAATAAAAAGATTACAGGTTGCGCGCGGCATCTACAATCGGTTGAATGGAACTTTGATCTGTAAAATCTATGGTCTGCCCATAGGTAGCTAGCAGCTGCCGATCTTCTTCGCGCAGGGTGGTTGGGTCTTTTTTCGCGATCATTTTTCGCAGCATGGCCATCATCATCCGATGGACGAGACCCAGCCGTTTATAATCGATACTGCCGCGCAGGTGAAACAACTGGATTCGGTTTTGTAATTGTAGCGGAAGAATCTTGTTGAGCGCCTGTCGGATGTGTTTTACATTGTCTTCATCTTTTGGATCCGCAATGCCGCAGGTAAATAAAAGCAGATTTTTCTGTTGCAGGCGGTCGGCGTTTTTGGTGAGCAGTTTGATGCCGCTGACGCCGCCAGCATATAACCCGCCGCCGTAAATGATGGTATCATAACGATCCAAATCGTCAGGGCGAACAGTGTGTTGTTCTAAAAGATCACAGGATAACGCGGCGGCAATCCACCGGGCATATTGCTTGGTAGCACCATATTTTGAACAATAAATCACAACTGTCTTTTTCATAGAAACCCTCTTCTTTCTGCGGAATCGCATTGTCACAGGCAGCCGTATGTTCTTGGTGAGGCGTTCGGATCATTGGCGTCGTTATATGACGCCGTCAGGTAATTTTATTTTTACCAACATGACGTTTGATCGCCGCAAAGCTCTCTTTACTGATCACATGTTCGATACGGCAGGCGTCTTCGGTGGCAATTTTCGGATCAACTCCTAATAATTGCAGCCAGCCGGATAACAGCGTATGACGTTCATAAATAGTTTCTGCGATTTGCCGCCCTTTTTCTGTCAGGGTAATCAACCCGCCGGCATCCATTTCAATATAGCCGTTTTCCCGCAGGTTTTTCATGGCAACGCTGACGCTGGGTTTGGTAAATTGCAGTTCATTGGCAATATCAACCGAACGCACATTTCCTTTACGTTGTTGTAAAATTAAGATTGTTTCCAGATAATTTTCAGCAGATTCCTGAACTTTCAAATATACTCACTTCCTATACGCAGGTTATGGCGATCTTGAGATTCTAACGACAACTGCACAATAATATTTCCATCACACAACTAATTTTATACTACAATATCCCTATGATCCTGTCAACAGCTTTTTATGGGATTCGGCCTGCATGTAAACGGCTTATACAACCTGGCTTATGGGCGTGTGATCAAAACGGTGTGCCGAATAGCGCAAAGTGTGGATTTGCGTTTTTATATCTTGCGAAACGAAGCCATTCGTGTTAAAATTACTCATTATAGACTTGTGTATAGTGGAGACGTTGCAATGAAACGGTGGATCATCCCGCCTGTAGATAAACAACAGGCGCAGCAGACAGCACAGGAATTTGGCATGGACGCCTTTGGCGCCTTGCTGCTGCTTTCCCGCGGGATCACCGAAGAAACCCAGATCGAAGAATTTTTATCAGAGGATATTATTTTACAGAATCCATATGCGCTGCCGGATATGGAACAGGCTGCACAGCGGGTGTGCCAGGCGCTGGAGGTGGGAGAGACCATCGGGATTTTCGGTGATTACGACGCAGACGGCATCACCTCTACCGCGTTATTGACCGACTGTCTGCGCAAGGCTGGTGCACATGTGGTGTATCGCCTGCCGGACCGGGAAGCGGGTTATGGAATCAGCCGGGCGGCGGCAGACGCGTTTAAAGCTGCGGGTGTTTCGCTGATTATCACGGTGGATAACGGCATTGCTGCTGTTGAAGAAGCGGCGTATATCCAGTCGCTGGAGATGGATCTGGTTATTACCGATCATCATCTGCCGGGGGAGACTTTGCCGCAGGCAATCGCCGTTGTAGATCCCCATCGGGCGGATAGCCTCACTGCGTTTTCAGATTATGCCGGGGTGGGCGTAGCTTTTATGCTGGCCTGTGCGGTGACAGATACGCCGCCGGAGGAATTGCTGTATGTGTATGGCGATCTGGCAGCACTGGGAACGATTGCAGACGTGGTGCCGCTGCTGGGAGATAACCGGTCTATCGTGCGGGGCGGGTTGCAGATGCTGCGGCAGACGCAGCGCCCGGGAGTCGCAGCATTGCTGGCGGCGGCAGGGCTGCAGGCAGCGCAAATAAGCGCCCATTCGGTGGCGTTTGGTCTGGCACCGAGAATCAATGCTGCTGGGCGCATGGAGGATCCGGTATTGGCGCTGGAGCTGTTGTTGTGTGACGATCTGGCGACAGCTGAACAGAAGGCTGCGGAGTTGTGTGAATGCAATGATCGGCGAAAGGCTCTGGAAACAGAGATTTTACAGCAGGCGCGGCAACAGATTTTATCCGATGATCGTTTGTATTATGCGCCGGTATTGACGGTATGCGGCGAGGGCTGGCATCATGGGGTTTTGGGTATTGTGGCGGCCCGGCTGGTGCAGCAGTTCGGCCGGCCGGCGCTGGTGTGCGCACGGGACGGTGATCAGATTACCGGCTCGGCCCGAAGTTATAAGGGTGTATCAATATATGAGATCTTAAAGACAGCGTCTGCACATCTGACGCGCTTCGGCGGACATGAAGCTGCAGCGGGGTGTTCGATGACGGCGCAGGCGTATCCGGCTGCTGTGGAGGCGATGCAGGATGCGGTGCTGCAATTGTATGGTGTACTGCCGCTGCAGGAGCTGATGCTGAGCTGTAAGCTGAATCCCCGGGGCATGTCGGTGGGAACGGTATATGCCGCGCAGTATCTGGAGCCTTGCGGTTGTATGAACGAACCGCCAGTCTATGGACTGTTTCGGATGAAAATTACAAACATCACGCCGGTTGGAAACGGGAAACACCTGCGGCTTTCACTGTTTCGGGACGGTGTGGGCGTGACGGCAATGCTGTTTTCTACAACGCCTGATACCTTTGCTTACCGTGTAGGAGACGTGGCAGATTTCGCAGTTACACTGGGCGTCAATCACTATAATGGAACGGAATCGCTGTCGGTGATTGTTCGGGATATACATCCATGTACGGTGGATTACGAACGGCTGCAGGCAGATGTGGGGGCGTATTTAAATTATCGGGCGCTGGATATTTTGCCGCAAATGGAGCCGGTCACCCGGGAAGAAATTGCCGCCGTATATCGAGCGGTAAAGGCCAGGCAGCGCGTCTATGGGGATCCGGATGTGCTGTGCGCCCGGTTTGGGACCGGCAATTATCTGAAACTGCGACTGATTTTGGATGTTTTAGCGGAGCTGGAACTGATTCGGCTGACCGACCGGCAGGGCGTTACGGTGGAGTATATTCCGAACGCCGCCCGGCGGGAATTGATGGATTCGCATATTTTACAGGCAATAAACGGTAAGGAGGTGCAGGGCTGATGCCATATCGGGAATATACTTTTGATGATATTTTGGAGGCTATTAAAAAACAGAATAAAAATTATAAGATTGACGTGATCAAAAAAGCCTATGATTTTGCAGAGCGGGCACATGAGGGGCAGTTTCGGGAATCCGGAGAGCGCTATTTTAACCATCCCTGCGCTGTGGCGATTATTTTGATTGAGCTGGGGATGGACACCGAGTCGGTGACCGCTGCGTTTTTGCACGATGTGGTAGAGGATACCGATGTGACGCTGGAGGAAATCCGGCAACAATTCGGGCCGGATGTAGCGATGCTGGTCAATTCGGTGACCAAGCTGCGGAAAATTCCGCATATCACCCGGGAAGAGGCACAGGCGGAAAATATTCGTAAAATGCTGCTGGCGATGTCTGAGGACATTCGAGTGATTATTATCAAGCTGGCTGACCGGTTGCACAATATGCGTACATTGGGGGTATGCAGCGAGCAAAAGCAGCGGGATGTCTCCCGGGAAACGCTGGAGGTCTATGCGCCGCTGGCACACCGCCTTGGTATCCGCGCGATTAAAGAAGAGCTGGAGGATCGCGCGATCCGGTTTCTGGACCCGGTTGCTTACGCTGATATCGAACATGCGCTTTCGACGCGCAAGCAATATAGAGAGGAATTTATTAAAACCATCATCAAACGGATTCAGGACCGTATCGGCGACGCGATTTCCGATATTCATCTGGAGGGCCGGGTGAAATCCATCTATGGCATTTACCGCAAGATGTATATGCAAGGCAAGGCCTTTGAGGAAATTTACGATATCTATGCTGTTCGGATCATCACAGATACGGTGGTAAACTGTTATAATATTTTGGGTTTTATCCATGATATGTTCCGGCCGTTGCCCGGCCGGTTTAAAGATTATATCTCCACTCCAAAACCCAATATGTATCAGTCGCTGCATACCACGGTGTTGTCCAGAGAGGGGATTCCGTTTGAGGTTCAGATCCGAACCTGGGAGATGCACCGGACAGCGGAACTGGGCATTGCGGCACACTGGAAATATAAAGAGGGTCTGCGTAAAAACGACAGTAAAATGGAGGAACGGTTGGCCTGGATCCGGCAGCTGTTGGATACGCAGAAGGAAAACGACGACGCAGAGGAGATCGTTACCAGTATTAAGTCGGATCTGGCGCAGGACGATGTATTTGCGCTGACGCCTAAAGGCGATGTAATTTCATTGCCGCAGGGCAGTTGTGTGATCGATTTTGCTTATGCCATTCATACGGCGGTGGGGAATAAAATGGTGGGTGCAAAGGTCGACGGCCGGATTGTACCGCTGGACTACCGGATTAAAACCGGTGAGATCATTGAGGTGTTGACGACCTCACAGCCGCACGGCCCAAGCCGCGACTGGCTGAAGATTGTCAAAACCAGTGAGGCGCGCAATAAAATTCGATCCTGGTTTAAAAAAGAGCGCCGTGCAGAAAATATCGAACAGGGCAAAAGCGAACTGGAGCGGGAGTTTAAACGCAATTATATCAATCTGTCTGGTGAAGAACTGGAGCAGATGATTGAGAATATCGCAAAACGGCAGCATTGTGAATCGGTGGACGATTTTTATGCGGCAATCGGATATGGCGGGATTGTGGTTTCGCGGCTGATGCCTAAAATCAAAGAGGATTATAAACTGGCCCGACAGCAGGAAACCGCTACGCTGGAGGATTACGTAAAACCGACGAGACGCAATCGGTCGGGTAATACGATCGCGGTGGAGGGAATGGATAACTGTCTGGTGAAGCTGGCCCGCTGTTGTAATCCGCTTCCCGGCGACTCGATCATTGGGTTTATTACCAGAGGGCACGGCGTATCTGTGCATAAGCGGGACTGCCCGAATGTGCCGGAGGATCCGGCGCAGAGCGAGGATTCCCAGCGGTGGGTGCGGGTGCGCTGGACCGGCGAAAAACAGACCAGCTTTCAGTCGACTATTCGGATCCATGCAATCGACCGTAGCGGTTTGCTGGCGGACGTCACCACGACGCTGGGCAGTATGCGGCTGATGCTGCATACCGTTAACGCCCGGCAGCTGAAAGACGGAAACTGTGAGATCACGTTGACTACCAGCATTGAAAGCGCCGAGCATCTGAAAAATATTATTCAAAAGCTGTCAAAGATCAACGGCGTATTTTCAGTAGAACGAACAGGTATGTAATCAAGTACAATGCGTAGACGCGCGGGTAAAAGAGATAGATCCGCGTGTAAGCGAGAAACAGACCGGCACACAAGAAAGCGGTGCGTACACTGCATGGAAGAAAAGAGGTTCGTGATGGTTCAAACATTGATATTGGGGCCTTTGGGCACCAATTGTTATATTTATACCGATGATTCTACGGGATTGACCGCCGTGGTGGATCCGGGCTATCCGGATCAGCGACTGTTTGCGGCTGTGGCAGGCCGGCAGGTATCGCATATTCTGCTGACCCACGGACACGCGGACCATATTTTAGGCGCGCACGAATTGCAGATGCGGACAGGGGCGAAGGTGGTTTGTCATCCGTTGGAATGTAAGCGGCTGGCTGATCCGGATCAGAGTTTATATAACGGTATCGGCATCTATACTGTGCCGCAGCCGTTGCTGCAAGCGTCACAGACGGTAGATGATGGCGACCAGGTGCAGGTAGGAGACACAGTGTTTACTGTTTTGCACACGCCAGGGCATACCGACGGGTCGGTTTGTTATCTGGCGCCCGGATTGCTGTTTTCCGGAGATACACTGTTTGCCGGCAGTTATGGCCGAATCGATTTTCCCACCGGCAGCGGCACGCAGATGACAGCTTCGTTTCGGAAATTATGTGCCTTACCAGGCGATTACCGGGTGTTGCCGGGGCACGACGGCGAAACAACGCTGGATATGGAGCGTGCGCACAATCCGTTGGCGGTGTATCTATGATTCGACTGTCTTTGATCGGCAACGATTATCATTATGAATTGGAAAATATCATCCGGTTGTTTTATCCGGCGCAGAAGGTTTCGGCGGACAGCGGCGATTTTATGCAGATCACGGCGCAGGTGGAACAAACGCAGTTGGCTGTTTGTGTGATTTATGGCGCGCAAACAGCCCAGCGAGAGATACGCCGGCAGGATCCGGCACAGGATGAGATTTTATTATGTAAACTATTGTTTGAGATCTTGTCCGACTATACCGGCTTGCGGCCGGGCTGGGGGTTACAGACGGGCGTTCGGCCGGTAAAGCTATTGCGGTCGCTGGAACAGCAATACGGCGAGCAGCAGGCGAAAGACCGGTTTGAAAACCGGCTATTGGTGAGCGCGGAAAAATATGCGTTGGCAAAACGGGTGGCGCGGCTGGAAAATGAAATGTTATGTAAACTATATTCCAATGGATTCAGCTTATATGTTTCGATTCCATTTTGTAAAAGCCGGTGCAGTTATTGTTCGTTCGTATCCCATGATATCAGCAAATCCAGAAAATTGATCCCGGATTATGTGACGTTGCTGTGCCGGGAGATTGCGCTGACCGGTGAGATTGTCCGAAAACTGGGGTTGCGGCTGCAGACTGTTTACTTTGGCGGCGGAACACCGACCGCCATTGACGATGGGATGCTGCTGGAGATTACCGAGGCCATCCGCCGGAGCTTTGACTGTTCCGGTTTGCAGGAGTTTACGATTGAGGCCGGCCGGCCGGATACCATCACCATGGAAAAGCTGCAGGAGATCCGGGCATGTGGTGCGCAGCGGATCAGTATCAATCCGCAGACGCTCAACGACACGGTGCTGCGCAATATCCGGCGCAGTCATACGGCACAGCAGTTTTATCAGGCGTATGATCTGGCGGTGCAGTGTGGGTTTACCAACATCAATACCGATCTGATCGCGGGACTGGACGGGGATACGCCGGCGTCTTTTGCGCAGACGATGGAGGAAATTTTGCGATTGGCGCCGGCCTGCGTAACGGTGCATACATTATCAGTCAAACGTTCGTCTACGATGGTATATCGCGGCGTACAACGGTATGACGCCGGCGGCGATGCGGTATCGCAGATGCTGGCGGGCGCATATCCGGCGCTGACCGATGCAGGGTACCGGCCGTATTATATGTATCGCCAGAGCAGAATGGCAGGTAATCACGAGAATACAGGCTGGGCAAAACCGGGCTTTGAAAGCCTGTATAATATGCTGATTATGGAAGAGGTACAGACCGTTCTGGCGGTAGGGGCCGGCGCTTCGACAAAACTGGTGTCAGGGAACCAAATACAGCGTATTTTTAATTATAAATATCCATATGAATATATCAGAGGATTTGACGAGATGTGCCGTCGCAAGCAGCAGATTTGTGAATTTTATAAAAAAACCGCTGAATGACTTGATTTTTAACCCGGTTTTGTTATAATACTATATAAAGAATCTGTAAAATAACAGGTTTGAAAGGAGCTGTGTTCAAATGGGCTTTTTTGAAGATACTGCCGTGAAGGCAAAAGATGTTTTCGACAGCGCCGTAAAAAAGACAGGAGAAGCGTTTTCGGTGCAGAAGACCAAGCTGAATATCGCGGGTATTACTTCACAGATTTCGAAGGAATATGAGACGCTGGGCAGGCTGTATCATGACAGTGTGAAAAATAAGGCGGATAATGCGGTAACGATCAACGCGGTAATCGGTGAGATCGAAGAAAAACAGGCGCAGATCGCCAAATTGGAGGAAGAGATCGCCGCTGCAAAGAACATGGCTGTTTGTCCGGCATGCGGAGCGAAAAATCTGAATGATGCACAGTTTTGCTCTAAATGTGGCAAAAAGCTGGGTTGATTGATTTGAAAATGATGAAAAGGGGCTAAAACGTTTTAGCCCCCTTTTTGTATGCTGGGCTTGTGATCATGAACGACAGAGGATGAACGAAGGACTGTTTTAGCGGAAAATCGTTTGCATTTTAAGGGCTGTACAGAGGAGATGGTCGTGGATGGAGAATATCGGACTGGTGATTGCAGATGAAAACGAATTTGCGCCGGTAAAAGCGTTTGCAGAGCAAAACGGTGGGACGACAGGTATAACATCTGGTGATCTCTGGGCGTGTTTTTCTATCGGAGACCGGCAGGTCTATGCGCTGCTGTGTGGAATCGGCAAGGTCAATGCGGCACATGGTACAGCGGTGCTTTGTTATGTGAACCGGGCGCAGGCTGTAGTGAATTTTGGGTTATCCGGCGCGTTGCAGGGACTGCGAAAAAATGATATTGCGTTGGGTACAGGATTTGTTGAGTATGATTTTGATTTAACGGCGTTGGGTTACCCGGCGGGACATAAGCCGGGGCAGACACTGGCTTATGCGCCGGATGTGAGATTATATGATGCGGTGTTGGCGGCCTGCCCGCAGGCCAAACCCTGTGTGTTTGCATGTGGAGATATGTTCGTGGGGGACAGCGCTAAAAAGGCGCAGTTGATCGAGCAGTTTCATGCGGGCTGTTGCGATATGGAAACGGCGGCTGTCGCTGCCGTGTGCGCGAAAGCCGGTGTGCCGTTTGTCAGCTTTCGCAGTATTTCCGATGATGCAGACGATTGTGCGGCGCAGACGTATACAAATACAAACGCACGCAAAGAGGATACTTTGCTGCAAATCTTCATAAAGATGATACAGAACCTTTGATTTGAAGGAATACGGGAATCCGATATAAAGGGGAACTGATATTGGAAAAGCAGAGAAAGCAGCACAATTTTTTACATGGTGCGTTGATTTTAGTCATATCTACCGCCGTGGTCAAAGTGATCGGCGCCATCTTTAAGATTCCGCTGGGAAACCTGATTGGCGAAGTGGGGATGGGCTATTTTTCGGTAGCTTATGATATCTATACGCCGGTTTATACGATTGCGATGGCAGGGCTGCCGATTGCCATTTCCAAGCTGGTGGCGGAAGCGGTAGCCAAGGAGCGCTTTAAAGATGCCCGGAGCTATTTCAGAGTCGCGAAAAAGGCCTTCTTTATTACCGGTTTTATCGGCTTTATGCTGATTGCGCTGGTAGCATATCCGTATACGTTGTGGATCAGTAAAAGTTTTGGCGCGCTTTATAGTATTCTGGTGGTAGCGCCGTCAATGCTGTTTTGCTGTGTAATGGCGTGTTACCGCGGCTATTATGAAGGGCTGCGAAATATGAATCCGACGGCGGTGTCGCAGATTTTAGAGGCGGCAGGCAAGCTGGTATTTGGCTTCGGCATTGCGTTTTTGATCGTTTGGGCGGGTATTCAGGATTTTCAGCAGACCGGAACGGTGTTTGGAGAGGTTATTACAGATGTTACGCCGATGTCCACGCCGCACCCGTTTTTTGGCAGTATTCCGCAGGCCGTATTCAACGCGACGCTGCCTTATGCAGCGGCGGGTGCGATTGGTGGCGTAACCCTCGGCACGTTGATTGGCGCGATCTTTTTGATTTTACGGCACAAAATCTGTGGTGACGGTATTACGCAGATGGAGTTGGAAGCGTCGCCGGCGCCGCAGCCTGATCGTAAGAATCTGAAAGTGTTGCTGGTATTTGCGCTGCCGGTGGTGTTGGGAACATTGGCGCAGACAGCTGCCGGATTTGTAGATGTGGTCATGGTGCAATGGGAGCTGGGGCAATCGGTCAGCCTCGGCGAAGAGGCAGTTCGCGCTTCGCATGGCACTGCGCTGGCCAGTACGGCGGCTTCGGAGGTTCCCGCTTATCTGTATGGCTGCTATCGCGGATTTGCCTATTCGTTTTATAATCTGATTCCGACGATTACATCCATGATCGGAATCAGTGTGCTGCCCAATCTGGCTACAGCCTGGGCAAAGAACGATGAAAAAATGGTTAAGTTCAATATTGAAGCGGTCATTCGCGTGGTCTCGATTATTGCGATCCCGGCAGGGCTGGGCATTTCAGTATTGTCAGAACCGATTTTGTCGATTTTTTATCCGAATAATCCCGGCGGTGTTTTGGTATCGTCAAAACTGCTGCGTTGGCTGGCGGTTTCCGGAATTCTGGCGGGGATCTCCATGCCAATTACCAGCATGCTGCAGGCGATCGGAAAACAGAAGGTGCCGATCAAGAATATTTTGATCGGTATGGGTGTAAAAATTGTGATGAATCTGTGTCTGATTATGGTGCCGCAGATCAATATCATGGGCGCCGCTTACAGCACGGTGGCCTGTTATGCGGTGATCGTGGTTTTAAATATCATTTCGCTGGCCCGTCATTCCAAGGTGATGCCCAACCTCTGGTCAACGCTGGGCAAACCCGTGATTTCCGGTGTTTTATGTGGGGTAGCGGCCTGGGTTTGCTATGGGTTATTAAACCGTGTGATGGCACACACCATCTTGGCGGTGGCTGTAGCGGTGGTAGCGGCGGCGATCGTATATCTGATTGCACTGTTCTGTTTGCGAACAATCAGCAAGGAGGATGTAAAATTGTTGCCCAAAGGAGAAAAAATTGCAAAAGTACTTGCAAAATTCAGACTTATAGGGTAAAATGACTATTGTATTATGGCTTGTGGCAGAGGACATTGTTCATGAACGCTAAAAATTTTTCATTAAAGGCACAATATACCATTACAGATTTGCTACAAATTATGAAATTGTTGCGTAGTCCGGATGGATGCCCCTGGGATCGGGAGCAAACGCATACTTCGATTCGCAACAATCTGTTGGAAGAAGCTTATGAAACGGCGGACGCCATTGATATGACGGACGACGTCGCGTTGTGTGAAGAATTAGGCGATTTACTGTTACAGGTGGTATTTCACGCACAGATCGCCAAAGAAGCAGGGCAGTTTGATTTTGATAATGTTGCGGATGGCATCTGTAAAAAACTGATTTTGCGTCATCCGCATATTTTTGGGGATACAGTCGTTGCGGATTCACAGCAGGTTTTGCGCAACTGGGACAGTATCAAAATGCAGGAAAAGGGGCAGCATTCTTATACAGATACACTGCAAAGCGTGCCGAAGGCTTTTCCGGCATTGATGCGGGCGGCAAAGATTCAAAAGCGCGCTGCAAAAGCAGGATTTGACTGGAAAGATGTCGCAGGTCCGCTGGCAAAGGTCCGTGAAGAGTTGGACGAGCTGGAGGATGCAATTGAATCCGGTGAGGCGGCGCGCTTGCAGGAGGAGTATGCCGATCTGCTGTTTGCAGCGGTGAATATGTCCAGATTTTTGCAGATTGATGCGGAGCAGGCGCTGCAAAGCGGTTGTGAGAAATTTATCCGCCGTTTTGCACAAATGGAGCAGTTGGCGGCGCAGCAGGGAATGAAGTTGGATACGGCTTCTTCTGAACAGATGGACAAGCTGTGGGACGAAGTAAAGTCTATGGAGTAATTTAGCGGATCTCCGCTGAATATATAATTTTTAGGAGGACATGAAACTATGAACAAATCTGAGTTGATCAATGCGGTTGCAGAGAAGGCGGAAATTTCCAAGAAAGATGCTGACAAAGCAGTTGCGGCTGTCATTGAGACGGTTATTGACACACTGAAAAAGGGCGATAAGGTGCAGCTGGTCGGTTTTGGTACGTTTGAAGTGCGTGCGCGCAGCGCCAGAACCGGTTTAAATCCTCAAACCAAAGAAAAAATCCAGATTCCTGCTTCAAAGCTGCCTGTATTTAAGGCGGGTAAAGCTTTTAAAGATGTTATTGCAAAGTAATTACCGCTTGTTTTGAAACGGCCCGGCTTGTTGCCCGGGCCGTTTTTATACATTGTGAAAGGGAAGGTGTTTCGATGCGGTTGGATAAATATTTAAAAATAGCGCGAATCATCAAACGACGGACAGTCGCAAATGAAGCATGCGACAGCGGCCGGGTTTTGGTAAATGGAAAAGCTGCGAGAGCGTCTTATGATGTGAAGGTAGGAGATGTTCTGGAAATCAGCTTTGGTTCCAGACCTTTTAAAGCGCAGATCACGCAGGTGAAAGAATATACAAAAAAAGAGGACGCGGCACTTTTATATAAGCTGATCGATTAGCATAAAATAAGCGGACATGGCATATATTACAGTAACATGAAATAAGGAGAAGTTGTTATGCCCGCAGAGCCAAAACGAACTGTGAAATTACCACATAATATTATAATGGAAAATCGCAAAAAATTGATGATCACCGGGGTGTCTGAGGTGGACAGCTTTGATGAACAAACGGTGGTTTTAATTTGCGATATGGGGGAACTGACTGTTAAAGGCAGCGATCTGAAAATTGGCAGTCTGAATGTAGATTCTGGAGAAGTCAATATTGACGGCAATATTTATGGTTTGGTATATGCTGATGCTGAAAACAGATCCGGCGGCTTTTTAAAGCGGCTTTTTAAATAACGCCGATGATTACTGGCGGCGTTGGAGATTTTCTAACATTTTTATGGTGTGTGATTTTGGGCGCAACACTATGCGTGTTGTATGATCTGTTCAAAAGTGTCCGTCTGGCAGTGCGCCTGCGCGGGATTTCGCTGTTTTTTCTGGATTTGCTGTATTTTATACTGGCGGCAATCCTGACCTTTTTTATGATGCTGGTTCGTTGTTTTGGTGAAGTCCGATGGTTTATCTTAGCCGGAGAACTGTTGGGGTTTGTTTTGATGCGCCTGTTGTGCAGAGAACGCTTGTCCAGACTGTTGGCTGGTTGGATCGGCAGAGGAATCCGTGGTGTGCGATGGATCAGAGACCGATTGATTGTTCCAGCCAGACGGTGGTTTTACAGGATGTTCTGTAGAATCGCCGGCGGTATCTGGCGCATGATAAAAAAACTGGGGATTTTTTTAAAAAAAGTATTGCACCCCGCGGGAAAGTTGTTGTATAATTCATCTATATGGGTTTTTTCAAGGCCTGCAGCGAGTCGGGATCAAACCGGGCGTTTGAAAAAATCAAAGCGCTTTAGACGAAAAAACAGCAGATTGTCTGGATAAATGTTTTGAGGAAATATGCTTTTGCTTTTTCGTCGGCGAGAAAGGATGCGAATCGGTTTGCGCAAAGCCAAACGTACAAGCGGCGGTAAAAGTGTAATCTTCAGGATCGCTTTGTTGCTGGTAGCGGTTTATACGATTTATTCCATGATTTCGCTGCAGACGCAACTTGCGCAGAGCAAGAGCATTCTGGAGCAAAAACAGGCGCTGATTCATGAAAAGCAGATTTCCAATGAGCAGTTGCAGGATTTGTTGGAAAACGGCTCTGAGCAGGAATTGATTGAGCGCGCTGCCAGGGAAAAGCTGGACTATGTATACGCCAACGAAGAAGTATACGAGGATTTGTCCGGTAAATAAAATATTTTTCAGAAAGGGAACAAATAGTTCATGCAGTTAGAAGAAGGTGCAATTTTAGAGGGGAAGGTAACAGGCATTACCGGATTCGGAGTATTTGTAGAGTTGGAGAAGGGAACCACCGGGATGGTTCATATTTCGGAAGTTTCCAATACTTTTGTGAATGATATTAAGGATTTTGTTAAGGAAGGCGACGTTGTAAAGGTTAAAGTGCTGCAGGTGTCTGATAACGGGAAGATCTCCCTGAGCATGAAACGTGCGGTAGAGCAGCCCCACGGGCAGCAGGCGCACGGCGCGCCGCGCCAGCAGGGAGCGCAGCGGTCAACACGGCAGGGGCGGCAGCATTATCAGTCGCGAACAGACTGGGTAAAAAAACCTTCGGAGCCGGCAACATTTGAAGATATGATGGCAAAATTTAAACAGTCCAGTGATGAAAAATTTTCTGATTTAAAACGTAAAAACGGCGATATCAGACGGAACCGTCGTGCGCCAAGATAACGTATCAGCCATATCCCGCCTGTTGTGAAAACTGGCGGGATATTTCAACGTTGGAAAGTTCAGCGTTTTTGTTTATGATGCATTCTGCCTTGTGGTTTCGGCTGTGCATTCAAGTGATAGACGCACATTTGTGCAGGAACGACCAGGGTGTGGTCTGGTGTGCCTATTGGGCGAAGGCGGTGAGCTGGTCAGGGCGGATTGATTACGTGGCGCAGTGAAGGATTGTGGAGCAGTATGCGAACAACGTGGAAATATATTATCGGAGGCGTTTTGGCTGCCGTTGTTCTCAGTGTCGTTATTTCGGCGGTTCTGATCTGGAACGGCGTTATTCTTTTAAACCAGTCTGCAGCACAGCAATATCCGGTGCGGGGTGTGGACGTTTCCTCCTGGCAGGGTGATATAGACTGGACCGCATTGGCTGCGCAGGATCTTTCCTTTGCGTTTGTCAAGGCGACGGAGGGAAGCTCTTTTGTGGACAGCTGTTTTGAATATAATTATATCGAGGCGCAGAAAGCCGGATTGCGTGTAGGAGCGTATCATTTTTTCAGTTTTGACAGCGCGGGAGAAACACAGGCAGACCATTTTATGCAGACAGTACAACCGTATGACGGGATGCTGCCGCCGGTTGTGGATATCGAGTTTTACGGGGAATATGCACAGAACCCGCCCGCGCAGGCACAGGTGCGCACGCAACTGCATGTGTTGCTGCAAAAGCTTACAGCATATTACGGGATACGGCCGGTGCTTTATGCGACGGAGGAGGCATATGCTTTATATATTTCCGGCGGGTATGCAGAATATGAGATCTGGATTCGAAATGTGGTGACAACTCCAAATCTGCCTGACGGCCGGGAATGGACGTTTTGGCAGTATACAAATCGCGGTCGGCTGGAGGGGTACAGCGGCGCAGAGGATTATATTGATTTAAATGTGTTCTGCGGGAGCAAAGAGGCGTTTGCGCGTTATGCCCGCGAGATGGTTTAGGCCTATTTTATCGAGAAGCAAGGAGGTTGCACAAAGATGCGAATTTATAATGTGAACATTCATCCGGTGGAACAACCGGATATTGCGCATGGATATGTGGCGTTTTCCGATGGAAAGATCACGGAGGTTGGAACGGTTGCGGCGGGCTTTGTTCCGGCGCCAGAGGATATAGACGGCGATGGGATGGATCTGTATCCCGGTCTGGTAGATGCGCACACCCATTTGGGTATGTGGGAAGACGGCCTGGGATTTGAGGGAGACGACGGCAATGAAGATACCGACCCGTGTACGCCGCAGTTGCGGGCGATAGATGCGGTGAACCCGATGGACGATTGCTTTGCAGAGGTGGCGGCGGCGGGCGTTACCACTGTGATCACCGGTCCGGGCAGCGCCAACGCCATTGGCGGACAGCTGATGGCGATTAAAACGGTTGGCAAGCGGATCGACGATATGGTGATCGATCCGTTTTGCGCGATGAAATTTGCGCTGGGAGAGAATCCGAAAACGGTGTATCACGGTAAAAACCAGGCGCCGGTGACCCGAATGGCAACGGCGGCGCTGATTCGGGAGCAGCTGCAAAAAGCCAAGCGGTATGCAGATGATCTGGCGTTGTCGGAAGCGGATGAAGAGCGGGACAAGCCTGAATATGACGCGAAATGTGAGGCGCTGCTGCCGGTGGTGCGCGGACAGAAGCCGGCACATTTTCACGCGCATCGGGCGGATGATATTTTTACGGCGGTGCGGATTGCGCAGGAGTTTTCACTGCGTTATGTAATTGTGCACGGTACGGCCGGCGGACAGATCGCCGAAGAACTGGCGGCGCTGCAGGCGCCGGTATTATGCGGGCCGGTATTGTGTGATCGATCTAAGCCGGAACTGAAACAGCTCAGCCCGAAAACAGCGGGGATTTTGGCGTCTGCCGGAGTAGCTACAGCGATTATCACCGATCATCCGGTTATTCCGGCGCAATATCTGCCGCTATGTGCGGCGCTGTGCGTGCGGGATGGGATGGACCGTGCATCGGCGCTGCGGGCAATCACGCTGACGCCTGCGCAGATTTGTGGGATTGATCATCGCGTGGGCTCGATTATGCCGGGCAAGGATGCAGACTTTCTATTGCTGCGCGGCGATTTGTTTGATATGATGAATAAGCCGCAAATGGTATTTGTCAACGGCCGGCGGATTTTGTGATAACAGGCACTGTAAGCAGAAAAGGATGAGACAGATGCGGGAAATAGATTGTAAGACGATTATGAAAACAGTGGCCGCGTTGTGTGTACAGGCCAACAAGCTGCTGCCACAGGATGTGGTCGGCGCTGTACATGCGGCCAGACAGACGGAGCAACTGCCATTGGCGCAATCCATTATGCAGGATATCTGCGACAATATTGACGCGGCAAAACAGCTGGATATTCCGGTGTGCCAGGATACCGGGATGGCGGTGGTATTTGTGGAGCTGGGGCAGGAGGTTCACATTATCGGCGGCGCGCTGTCACAGGCCATCAATGACGGTGTGCGGGACGGCTATGTAAATGGGAAGCTGCGTCTGTCGGTGGTAGGAGATCCGCTGAACCGGGTCAATACCGGGGATAATACGCCGGCGATTGTGCATTATTCCATTGTGCCGGGCGACCGGTTGAAAATCACGGTAGCGCCCAAGGGGTTCGGGTCGGAAAATATGAGCGGACTACGGATGCTGACGCCTGCGGCCGACCGGAAAAAGGTCGTCGATACCGTGGTCGAGATTGTGAAAGCAGCGGGTTCGAATCCATGTCCGCCGATGGTGGTTGGCGTCGGGATCGGCGGCGATTTTGAATATGCGGCGCTTTTGGCAAAAAAAGCGTTGTGCCGCCCGGTGGATTCGGAGAATCCGAATCCGTATTACCGGCAGCTGGAGGCAGATCTGTTACAGGCGGTCAACGCGCTGGATATCGGGCCGCAGGGCTTTGGCGGCAAAACAACGGCGCTGAAGGTAAATGTGGAGTATTTTGGCACACATATTGCCGGACTGCCGGTGGCGGTAAATATCGGGTGTCATGTAACCAGACATCAGACGGCGGTGCTTTAACGGAAATTTTATATAAATTTCACAATGTTATTGCAATTTATAGCCGATATATGGTATTATAAGCATACAGAACAGAATGCTGTTCTGGAATCCGCAAGATGTAAGGAGAATGCGCTATGAATGTGAATTACACGGTAAAAAAGATGACTTTAAAGCCGTCTACCAGAGAACACATTGACAAAAAACTGCAAAAGCTGGAAAAGTTTTTTTCAGATGACGCGCAGGTTTCGGTGGTGCTCAGGTTGGATAATAACAATTCGGTTACGGCCGAACTGACCATTCGGGACAGCTCTACCGTTTACAGAGCGGAGGATACACAGACCGATCTGACAGATGCGTTTGACAATGCGTTTAATAATATTATCCGCCGGATCCGCAAGCAGAAAACCAAGCTGGAAAAGCGGCTGCGTTCGGGCAGCTTTGACGAGTTGGATTTATTTGCAGGGGCGCCGGATCTGGAAGAAGAGGGCGAGTTTAAAATTGTAAGAACCAAGCATTTTGCGATTAAGCCGCTGAGTGTGCAGGAAGCGGTATTGCAAATGAAAATGGTTGGTCACCGTTTTTATATGTTTAAAAACGAACAAACCGGCGAGGTCAATGTTGTGTATGAACGCAACAACGGGGAATATGGTTTGATCGAGCCACAGGAATAATGGGTGGTAAGCGCCGGCCGGATGGATTGCGGTCCTTCGGCCGGCGCTTTACAGATCTGTTTTACAGGCTGTTGGATCATCGTTTTATCAAAAGGAGTCGCCATGATTATTTCAGCTTCCCGGCGCACGGATATTCCCTGTTATTACAGCCGATGGATGCATCATCGAACCGGCAGCTGCAGCAAACCTGGTTTTGATAGATTGCCGGTTTACGGTGAACAATAACGGCGTGGCATGAAATATACGCTGGGTTTAGAATAAAAAACATCCTTTCATATGAAAGGATGTTTTTTCATATCAAAAGTAATAACTGGTTAAATTACCATACCGCCGTTGGGCGCCAATATCTGGCCGGTAATAAAATCAGCGGCGGGAGAAGCCAGAAACAGCATGCTTTGAGCGATATCTTCCGGGCTACCCAAGCGCAACAGCGGCGTGTCTTCTCGCAGGGCATTTAGTGTATCATCGCCCAGGGATGTGGTCATATCGGTGGCGATCACGCCCGGTGCGACACAGTTGACGGTAATACCGGAGGGCGCGACCTCTTTGGCCAACGCTTTGGTTAGACCGATCACCGCCGCCTTTGCAGCGGAATATACCGTTTCGCAGGAGCCGCCGATCTGCCCCCACATGGAAGATACATTGATGATCCGGCCGGATTTTCGTCGGATCATTTCGTGCAAGACCGCACGGCACATATAAAATGTACCGTCTATATGCACGCCCATAATCCGGCGATATTCTTCGTCTGTGGTGTCGGTGGCCAGCTTTTGCAGCGCGACGCCGGCGTTGTTGATCAAAACATCGATATGCCCCAAATCTGCCTGTGCCTGTTGCACCAGCGCGGCACATTGCGCGGGGTCGGCGATATCCGCCTGATACAGCTGCGCGCCGGTTTGCCGTGCAACAGCCTGTGCGGCATGGTGGTCGCTGTAATAGCAAAAGGCGGTTTGATATCCCTGATTGGCAAACAGCCCGACGGCGGCCGCGCCGATCCCGCGGGAACCGCCGGTAATTAAAACGGTCTGCATAAGTGGCCTCCAATTATTTGTTTAAAAACAGCGGCATCAGTTCCAGACTGTTTTCAATATAGTTTCCGGTGGCGGAGGCGTTTTCTTCTGAAAATGCGGCGCCGTCGCGAAACTGTTTGCTGTCATAGATCATAAACGGAACGGGGTCAGCGGTATGGGTGCGAATGGAAAGCGGCGTCGGATGATCAGGCATAATCAAAATTTTATAGTGATCATATTGCCGCAGACCCTCCAGAACCGGCCCCAGGATCTGTTGGTCAATCAGCTCGATTGCCCGCACTTTGTTTTGAATCTCGCCCCGGTGACCGCATTCGTCCGGCGCTTCCACGTGGATATAAACAAAATCCTGCCCTTGTTGCAGTTCCTGTAGCGCGGCTTGGGCCTTGCCGGCAAAGTTGGTATCGATATAACCGGTGGCGCCGTCCACCTGTGCGACGCGCATACCGGCCAGCCGGCCGATACCGCGAATCAGGTCAACGGCAGAGACCACAGAACCTTTCAGCCCATATTTTTCAGAGAATAACGCTAAGTTTGGGCGTTTGCCTTCGCCCCAGAACCAGGCCGAATTGGCCGGGCGTTTACCGGCGGCTTTGCGAGCCTGATTCACCGGATGCTTTTCCAAAACGGCGACGCTTTGCTCCATCAGCTGAATAAACGGAGCAGCATCAGGACAATCTGACAGATATTCGCCGATAACCCGGCCGGAAATATCATGGGGTGGGGTGAGGTTTAACCCGAGATGTCCGTTTTCTACTACCAGGCAGTGACGGTATTGCACGCCGGTGTAAAAGTGCCGGGTTTCGTTGCCGAAAGCCTGCTCCAGCGCGTGGATCAGCTGATCTGCTTCTTGGGTGGAAATATCGCCGCCGCAATAGTCGACCATTGTGCGTTCGGCATAGCTGGGTGCGTCTGACAGGGTGACCAGATTACAGCGCATTGCAATCTGGCTGTCGGTTAAGGTGATACCCAGATTTGCCGCTTCCAGCGGAGAGCGGCCGGAATAACAAGTTTTCGGATCATAGCCGAGCACAGCCAGATTGGCCACATCTGATCCGGGTTTCAGACCGTCTGCCACAGTTTTGCACATGCCTAATACAGCGTTTTGCGCCAGATTATCCATATTGGGTTTGTGTGCCGCCTGCATGGGAGTTTTATAGCCCAGCTCTTTGACAGGCAGGTCAGCCATTCCGTCACACAGTAATACTACAAATTTTGTCTGCATAAGAAACTCCTGCTTTATAAGCTGTAATATTTAACGCCAGCTTCAAAAATCTTTTGATCTTTGTTGCCGGGAACGTTACAATAGCAATCTTTATTGCGCCGTTCGCTGTGGCCCATTTTTCCGAACACACGGCCATCCGGCGAGGTGATGCCTTCTACCGCGAATACAGAGCCGTTTGGATTATAAGGCATTTTACCGGTAGGCTGGCCGGACAAATCTACATATTGGGTGGCAATTTGCCCGTTTTTGATCAGTGCCGCCAGGGTTGCATCGTTGGCGACAAATCGCCCTTCGCCGTGTGAAACCGCTACGGTATGAACATCGCCGGCTTCACATAAAGACAGCCATGGAGATTTGACGGAGGCGACCCGGGTATAAACCATTTGGGAAACATGTCGGCCGATGGTATTGAAGGTCAGCGTCGGATCGGTATCCTGCTGATCACGGATTTCTCCATAGGGAACCAGCCCCAACTTGATTAGCGCCTGAAAACCGTTACAGATACCCAGCATCAAGCCGTCTCGCCGGTCTAACAGATCGGTGACTGCCTCTTTGATACGCGGATTGCGGAAGGTGGTGGCAATAAATTTGCCGGAGCCATCCGGCTCATCGCCGCCGGAGAAACCGCCCGGAATCATGATGATTTGCGCCTCGTTGATCTGTTTGACCATTTGTTCGATGGTCTGTTCAATGTCTGCGGTAGAAAGGTTTTTAACCACCAGAATATCGGCGGTCGCGCCTGCACGTTCAAACGCGCGGGCGGAATCGTATTCACAGTTGGTGCCGGGGAAGACTGGGATAAACACCCGTGGCTTGGCGGTTTTGATCGCCGGCGGTTCCATGCTGCGCCGGGTATACAGCGGGAATGAACGGACTTTTGCTATTTTACCGGAGTCGGTGGGAAACACTTTTTCCAGTTTCGAGGTGTAGGCGGCTAACGCCTGAGACATTTCAATCTCCTGGCCGTCGATACGGAATACCGGTTCTTCGATGGTTTTGCCGATGATCACCGTGTCCATTCCTGCAAAGGCCGAGGGATTTTCGGTTTCTACCACAATGGAGGCGGTCATCGGCGCGAACAGCGTTTGCTGGTCCAGCTTTTCAAATTCTACGCCGATGCCGTTGCCAAAACTCATTTTAGCCACTGCGGCGGCGATGCCGCCTTCTTTGACGACGCTGGCGGCCAGCACTTTACCGTCCTGCGACAGGAAATGAAATTGGCGATAAGTCACCCGCGCTTTATCAAAGTCCGGCATCCGGGTTTTGGTGATCACCGGCATTGGAATCAACAGCACTGTGGAGCCGGTCTTTTTAAAAGCGGCAGAAATGGTATGGTTGGCTTTAGACATGGCCAGCGCAAAGGAAACCAGCGTGGGCGGTACGTCCAGCTCGTTGAAGGAACCAGACATGGAATCTTTACCGCCGATGGAGGCGACGCCCATGCCGATCTGCGCGGCAAACGCACCCAATAAAGCCGCGGCGGGCTTACCCCAGCGGGAGGGTACATAGTTTAACCGTTCGAAATATTCCTGAAAGGTCAGATGTACGGTCAGCGGGTTGGCACCCACAGCCGCGATTTTAGACAAGCTTTCCATAACGGCGAAGGCAGAGCCGTGAAACGGGCTTTCTTCGGTAACGGCAGGGGTATAGCCGAAACTCATGACCGTTACTGTGTCGGTATCGCCTTTCAGCACCGGTATTTTCGCAATCATAGCCTCTTCCGGCGTCATCTGATATTTACCACCGAAAGGCATCAATACGGTAGAGGCGCCAATACTGGCGTCAAACCGTTCAGACAGGCCTTTTTGAGAGGCAACCTCCAGCCGGGCCAGATTTTTGACAAACGCCTCCTGCAAATCGAGGTTTTCCAGGCATTCCGGAACGGTGTTGCGGTAATCAGAACCTTTCGGAACCGGGTCGATAAAGACATTTGCCGTTCCGGTGACCCCGTTGGTATTTAAGAACGAGCGATGCAGATTGACGATCTCTTTACCTCGCCAATACATTTTTAAAACAGGGTCTTCTGTGACGACGGCCACCGGGGTAGCCTCCAGATTTTCTTCGGCGGAAAGCGCAATGAATTTTTCAACATTGTTTCGATCCAATACGACCGCCATCCGCTCCTGCGATTCGGAGATGGCAAGCTCGGTGCCGTCCAACCCTTCGTATTTTTTTGGAACCTTATCCAGATCGATGATCAGTCCGTCGGCCAGCTCGCCAATCGCGACGCAGACGCCGCCGGCACCGAAATCGTTGCAGCGTTTGATCATGGTGGAAACTTCCGGATTGCGGAACAGCCGCTGAATTTTTCGCTCGGTGGGCGGATTGCCCTTCTGCACTTCTGCGCCGCAGGTTTCGATGGATTTGGAATCGTGGGCTTTGGAGGAGCCGGTCGCACCGCCGCAACCGTCTCGGCCGGTGCGGCCGCCCAGCAGCACGATCACATCTCCGTCTGCCGGGGTCAGGCGTACTACATTTGCTTTGGGTGCTGCACCGACTACCGCGCCGATCTCCATTCGCTTGGCGATGTAGCCTGGATGGTACAGCTCGGTGACCTGCCCGGTGGCAAGGCCGATCTGGTTGCCGTAGGAGGAATAACCCGCAGCGGCGCCGGTGGTAATCTTTTTCTGTGGCAGTTTGCCTTTGAGCGTTTCAGAAAATGGTACAGTGGGATCACCGCTGCCGGTGACACGCATGGCCTGGTACACATAAGCCCGGCCGGATAACGGATCGCGGATGGCGCCGCCCAGACAGGTGGCTGCGCCGCCAAACGGTTCGATTTCAGTGGGGTGGTTGTGGGTCTCATTTTTAAACTGAATCAGCCACTGTTCTACGACGCCGTTGACTTCGATGGGAACCTGGATGGAACAGGCGTTGATTTCATCGGATTCGTCCAAATCCGGCAGCAAGCCCCGCTTTTTCAATATGCGCATACCCATGGTTGCCATATCCATCAGTGTGACGGGTTTATCTTTTTCGCCATAAACTTCTTTGCGGGCGGTATAGTATTCGTCCAGCGTCATTTTGATCGGTGCGTTCAGCTCTGTGTCAGCGACCTCAATGTTTTTCAGGATGGTGGAAAAGGTGGTGTGCCGGCAATGGTCAGACCAATAGGTGTCGATGACTTTCAGTTCGGTGATAAATGGATCACGACCACATTTTTTAAAATAATCCCGGCAGAAACACAGATCTTCTGTGGTCATTGCGAACCCCATGCGTTTATGTAGGTTGTAAACCTCCATATCGTTCATTTTGATAAAGTTTTCAATCTTTTTGATATCGGCAGGCGGTTCGGCGTGGAG
>CALWVA010000002.1 GCA_944384875.1 uncultured Clostridia bacterium | reverse complement strand
ATGGGGCTGGATCAAAACCAATTGGAACAAACGTTGTCTGCGGCGGGGTTTCGGTATGATCCCGCTACCAACCAATATCGGTAGAAGGCGCCATCTGTTGTGCGGCGCATACATCCTGCGCGACCGACGTGTTTGGGGCAGGCAGCATAAAGGCCGTATGGCAGATCAAAGCGCGTGGGAAAATGAAACAGGCAGAACCTCTTGTAACCGGAGGTTCTGCCTGTTTTATAGGAGCCGGGGGCTCAGTGCTCCAGCGCCTGCGCCACGCCTTCCAGATGCTTGCGGATGGGCAGATGCTGCGGACAGCGCTGTTCACAGCGGCCGCATTTGATACAGTCGGAAGCCTTGCCATGGGTCTGGGCCAGATGCGCATAGGCACTATGCGCATCTGCCTTGTGCGCAACGCCCAGGCCGGTCAGGTCGTTGTAGATGGAAAAATAATCGGGAATGGCGATGTTTTTCGGGCAGCCGTCTACGCAATAGCGGCAGCCGGTGCAGGGGATGGTGATGGAATTTTTAATGATTTCTGTCACCTGGGCAATTACAGCCTGCTCTTGATCGTCCAGCGGCTGAAATTCTGTCATATAACCTGTGTTATCTTCCACCTGTGCTTCGTCGCTCATGCCGGAGAGCACCGTCATCACGTTGTCAAGGCTGGCTGCAAAACGAATGGCCCAGGAGGCGATAGAATATGCAGGACGGCATGTGTGAAAGAGCTGTTCTGCCTCTTTGGGTATATTGACCAGGCTGCCGCCCTTCACCGGCTCCATGACAATGACCGGCTTACCATGTTTCGACGCGACTTCATAGCACAACCGGGATTGAACCCCGGCGTCCTCCCAGTCTAGATAATTGAGCTGCAGCTGGACATATTCCATTTCGGGATGTTTGGACAGAATCTCATCCAGCAGTTCGGCGTCATCGTGAAAAGAAAAGCCGATATGTTTGACTTTGCCCTGTTCTTTCAGTTTTTGCACAAACGCAAAGGCGTGCATCTCCTCGGCCTGCCGGTAAGAGGATTGGCTCATCGCATGCAGCCAGTAATAATCCATGTAATCCAGCCCCAGCCGCTCCAGCTGGGCTTTGAAAAAGCCCGGCATGTCCGCTTCGTTTTGCAGCATAAACATGGTCAGTTTATCGGTAATGGTATAGGCGCTGCACGGGTAGCGTTTGACCACCGCCTCCCGAAAGGCTATTTCGCTGCTGCCCTGATGGTAGCAGGCAGCGGTGTCGAAATATGTGAATCCCCTTGCCAGAAAAAGATCCACCATTTTTTTAACGGTTTCAATATCTATGCTGCGTGTGTCGCTCGGATCAAGCAACGGCAGCCGCATCAGACCGAACCCCAGTTTTTTCATGCTAAAGCGCTCCTTTCCTGTGGTCAGCAGTTTTTTGTTGTTTTGGTTATCTTTATTATAAGTCCTTCGCACCTGTTTGGGAAGTACCATTCTGTCAAAGCGACCGTTTTTTTGTGAGATTGCCGGTTGCAGGGGCCGATATGTATTTTGCGGGGGTTACACCGTCGGGCCGGCGCATATTTTTCGGCGGTTCGCCGGGGGTATTGTCCGCGCTGGGACAAAAGGGGTTTGTATTTACCGGCGGTTTGTAGTACAATGAGAGAAAAACGACCAGGAGTGTAGTTGTTATGACCCAAAAACGCGTTGCTGCGATCCACGACATTTCCGGCTTCGGAAAATGTTCGCTGACGGTGGCGCTTCCCATTTTGTCCGCCGCGGGCATTGAAACGGCGGTGATCCCTACTGCGGTGCTGTCTACCCATACCGGCGGGTTTTCTGATTATACCTTTTGCGATCTGACCGATCAGCTGCTGCCCATCGCGCAGCACTGGCACCGGTTGGGCCTGCATTTTGACGGTGTTTATACCGGCTATCTGGGCTCGGCGCGCCAGATAGACCTGGTGTTGCAGGCTTTCGACCTGCTGCGCGGGGCAGATACCATGCTGCTGGTCGATCCTGCGATGGCCGACGGCGGCCGGTTATACGCCGGGTTTGCAGATGATTTTCCCCGGCAGATGCGCCGGCTGGCGCAGCGGGCTGATCTGCTGGTGCCCAATATTACCGAGGCCTGCCTGCTGACCGATACGCCCTACCGTGACGGGCCATACCGCAAAGAATATATTGAAACGCTACTGCAAAAGCTGGCTGCGCTGGGCGCGGCGCAGGTGGTGCTGACCGGCGTGTTTTTTGACCGGGAACAGTTGGGCGCAGCGGCTTATACCGCGGCCACGGGTGAGATCCACTATGCGCTGACCCACCGGATGGACGGGTTTTATCACGGCACCGGCGATGTGTTTGCCAGCGCGCTGCTGGCCGCGGTGCAAAACGGGTTTACGCTTTCTGAGGCGGCGGATATCGCAGCGGAGTTTACCGCCGGCGCCATCAGCCGCACCAGGGCCGCGGGCACCGATCTGCGCTTCGGGGTGCAGTTCGAGCCGGAGCTCCCCTGGCTGATCCGGCGGCTGGGGCTGTAATGCGCCGGGTGCTGCAAATACGGGTAGCGGCCGCCAGTGACGGCCGGCTGCTGCGGGATTATCTGCGCCGGGAATGGAATGTCTCTACGGCGTTGCTTCGTAAGATTAAAACCTATCCAAACGGGATGCTGTTAAACGGCAAACCGGTGTTTGTCACCGCGCCGGTACATACCGGCGACATACTGGAGCTGCTGCTGGACGACGGCGCGGCACAGTCGGCCTATACGCCCTGCACGCTGCCGGTGTCTGCGGTTTATGAAGACGACGATCTGTTGCTGGTAGACAAGCCCGCCGGGATGCCGGTGCATCCCGGGCCGGGTCATCATGGTGATACGCTGTCCGACGCGGTGGTGACCGGTTACCAGGCCCGGGGACAGCGGTTTGTATTTCGTCCGGTGAACCGGCTGGACGCCGGAACCTCCGGGCTGCTGGCGATTGCTAAAAACGCCTATATACACCAGCGGCTCAAACAACAGCTGCATACCGATGCTTTTATTCGCGAATATCTGGCGGTGGCGGTGGGCGTTATTGACCGGCCCGGCACCATTGACGCCCCGATTGCCCGGTGTGCTGATTCGGTCATCCGCCGCCGGGTGGATGCTGCCGGCGCGCCCGCTGTCACCACATATACGCCGGTGCGGTGTGCCAACGGCTATACGCTGCTGCGTCTGCGTCTATATACCGGCCGCACCCACCAGATCCGGGTGCATCTGGCATATATCGGCCATCCGCTGGCCGGCGACTTTTTATATGGCGCCGAACTGCCGGGTTTTCGCCGGGTGGCGCTGCATGCCTGCCTGCTGGCCCTACGGCATCCGCTGACCGGCCAAACGCTGACCTTTGAAAGCCCGCTGCCCGCGCCGCTGGCGGCGCTGTTGGGCGACGTGTGAATTTGCTCTGCATATCAGGATACGCACCTTCATTCGCGGAAAAAGGCATTGTCGGGCGACGCGTGCATCCTCAGACCGTCTGATGTAAACAAAACCATCGGGAGCAGGCAATCTGCCTGCGCCCGAACATTTTGATGCTGTTTTTACCGATAATCCTCCACGTCGAACCTGCGGTCTTTAAAATAAAACGGCCGGTCAGCCTCGGTGATTTGACGAATCACCCTACAGGGGTTACCGGCGGCGATTACCCCCGGCGGAACGTCTTTGGAAACGACGCTGCCCGCGCCGATTACGCTGCCCGCGCCGATGGTCACCCCCGGCAGGATCACGGCGTTTCCACCGATCCAGACGCTGTCGCCGATGGTGATGGGAATGCCGTATTCATAGCCGGAGTTACGGCTGTCAGGATGAATCGGGTGTCCGGCGGTATAGATTGAAACGTTGGGCGCAATCTGTACGTCGTTGCCGATAACCACCCGGCCCACGTCTAAAATCACCAGATTAAAATTGCCGAAAAAGCGGTCGCCGATTTCGATATTGGCACCATAATCACAGTGAAACGGTGCTTCGATCCACAAATCCTCGCCGGCTTTGCCCAACAGCTTCCGCAGCAGCGCCACCGCTGCGGCAGGGTCGCCGGGCGGCAGATGGTTGAATTCATATAATTTTTTGCGGCAGGCCAGGCGTTCCTCGGCCAGCCCGTCCAGCCAGGCTTTATAGGGCAGCCCGGCAAGCATTCGCTCTTTTTGGGTCATGGTTATAGTCCTCTCATCGTGATGGTCGGGCCGGCGATGCTGCCGCCCTGTTGGATACAGTATAACCTTCGCACCGGTTTTTGACAAGCGTTAATCCATCGTGCGATACAGCAGCAGGCATTTGCGCGGCCCGGCGCGCGTTTATGGTCTGTTTGCGCTGTCCCGCCTGGCCTTTTTCAACAAATCCCACAAAAAAGCGAAATAGTTTTTGACTTTAAAGTGCTAAATTACCATTGTATTTTACCCCGCAAATATGCTACAATATTTATAACGTCCCGAATTGCGCGGGGTGCGCCGTTATTTCGGCCGCTGTGCATGGGTTTTCGGGCGTGGTTTTTGCATAAGGAGGATTTTTACAGATGGGACAACGGGGCAATATTATGAGCTTCCGGCCGGATATCAAGGTGTTGGACGCCACGCTACGTGACGGCGGGCTGGTCAACAGCTTTCAGTTCAGCGATGAGTTTGTGAAGGATCTGTACGCCGCCAACGTCAAAGCCGGCGTGGATTATATGGAGTTTGGCTATAAAGCCGATCGGGAGATGTTTGATCCGGACAGGTTCGGCAAATGGAAGTTTTGCAACGACGACGATATTTATGCCATTGTCGGCGACAATCCGACAGATATGAAAATTGCGGTGATGGCCGACGTCGGGCGCACCAATTATAAGCGGGATATCCCCGAAAAGGCCAACAGCCCGGTGGACATGTACCGGATCGCTACCTATATCAATACCATGCCCGCCGCCATCGAGATGGTTGAATACTGCCATAAACAGGGTTATGAGACGACGGTGAATATCATGGCTATCTCCAGCGCCAAAGAGCGGGATATCGACACCGCGCTGTATATGCTGGGTGAAAGCTGCGTAGACGGCATTTATATCGTCGATAGCTACGGCTCGATCTATCCGGAGGAGATGCGGGAAATCGCAGATAAATATATGGAGCTGGGCGAGCAATATCATAAATATATCGGTGTTCACAGCCATAATAATCAGCAGCTGGCCTTTGCCAATACCATTGAGGCTATCAGCCGCGGGGTCAGCTATGCCGACGCGACGGTGAACAGCATGGGCCGCGGCGCGGGCAACTGCCCGCTGGAGCTGCTGCTGGGCTTTCTGCGCAATCCGAAATATAATATCAACTCGATTCTGCAGTTTATTGAGCGGCATATGCTGCCGCTGCGCGCCACTGGCGTAAAATGGGGCTATGATATTCCCTATATGCTGACCGGGCAGCTCAACCGCCATCCCCGTTCAGCTATCGAATATACCGCCCAGGGCCGCACCGACTATCTGGACTTTTATCAGTCGCTGATGGACCGGGAATAATCTGAAAACCACAACGCCCGCTTTGACCATTTGGCCAAAGCGGGCTGTTTTGCTTTTATAAGGCGGCATATGCAATTACGGCCGCTTATTTTGCAGCCGCTGTGCCCGTGCCGGTTCCCGATATAAGATGCCGGCGCTTTTCGGTGGCAGCAGCAGCGCGTCGTCTCGGGGTGCAGGCCCCAGCAATACCCGGTCATCCTGCCAGTCCGGCGGCAAAAACACCCGGGCTTCACTGTCAGACGGATTGACCGCCACAAATAGCTCGTCGTCGCCCACCCGCAGATACGATGCGCATTGCCCGTCGTATTGCGCCGGAATCAGCCGTCCGCCCTGCAGCGCCTGCACCTGTCGGCGTAGCCGCCCTAAAAACCGGTACCATTCCAGCGACGGGCAGCCCTGTTCGGCCTGCTCCCAGTCCATACACTGGCGGTTGAACGGGTCACGGTAGCCCTGGGCCAGCAGCTCATCGCCGTAATAAACACACGGAATGCCCGGCAACGTATATTGCAGCACCGTAGCCAGTTTCAACAGCGTAAAGCCCTGCTGTAACTGCGAACCGGTCAGCCGCTGGGCCGCCTGCCAGTCCCGGCCGCGGCCGTTTTCCGGCTCGCCGGCCAGCGCGGTCAATACCCGCTCGGTGTCGTGGGTGCCCAATAGATTCATCAATAGATCCACCGCCGGCTTTGGATAGTTCTCCAGCAGATTTAACACTGCGTCCATAAACAAAATGCCGCTGCCGCCTCTGACAAAGGCCAGAATCGCTTCGCGCCACGGATAATTCATCACGCTGTCCAGTTCGGCGCCATATAAAAACCGCCGCCGCGCGTCGTAGCTGATCTTGTTGGACGCATCTTCCCATACTTCGCCATATAACACGCCCGCCGGCTTTTCGGCCTTGATGGCCTGCCGGATCTTTTCGATAAAGCCGTCAGGCAGCTCGTCTGCCACATCCAGCCGCCAGCCGTCGGCACCCAGCCGCATCCAGCGGCGTATTACGCCGTTTTCCCCGGTGATAAACCGGCAGAAATCCTCGTCCAGCTCGTTGGTCTCCGGCAACGTCTCAAAGCCCCACCATGCGCTGTAGTCGTCGGGATACCGGTTGAAATGGAACCAGCTGCGGTATCTGGATACAGGGTCACGGTATGCGCCGGTATGCGCCCCATACCGGCCTTCTTTATTAAAATAGACGCTGTCTGACCCGGTGTGGGAAAACACACCGTCTAAAATAATGCGGATTCCAAGCTGATGCGCCCGCCGGCACAGCCGCTGAAAATCCTGCTCGTCTCCCAGCGTCGGGTCGATGTGATGATAATCTGCGGTATTATAACGATGGTTGGAGTGGGCCTCGAAAATCGGATTTAAATAAATCGCCGAGACGCCCAGACTTTGCAGATAGGGCAGCTTTTCGGTAATGCCCCGCAGGTTGCCGCCAAAATAATCGTTGTTGATCATCCGCCGGTCGGCGGGATGCTGCTCCACCGGCACAAAGCTGGGCGCTTCGCCCCAGTTTGCATAAAAGCGGTCGTCAAAGCCGCTGCAAAGAGCGCCGGCTTTGTAAAACCGGTCAGGAAAAATCTGATAGAGAATCCCTTGCTGCAGCGCCTGGGGCTGTTGCCAGGGCATGTAAACCGTCTGCTGCCAGGGCGTGCCCGCCGGATCCGCAGCGCCATCGGGCCGGCGGCCAAAGGTCTGCCGGCCGCCGGGGGTATCTATGACAAAGCGGTAAAAAAACAGGCCGGGCCGGTCAAAGGTCTGCGTGATGAAAAACCGTCCGTCAGCGCCGGGGCGCAGCTGCATCCACCGGGTCTGCCCGCCGTCTGGCTCCAGCAGCAGAAACGCCTGCTGTGCCTCCGGTGCGAACACCGTGAAAATACAGGGCTGCCCCGTCTCCAGCGCACCGAATATCGATTTACAGTTTGGGTCTCTCGAAGAAAAATACAAAGCCTTCCCGCCTTTATAGAAAATTGCCGCCGGTTATCTGTAGCATTGCCGTCTGTCTGCCGGATCATGCGCCACCCCTGCGGCGTCCGCTGCAAACCGTGGCCGCCCCGGGATGCAAAGCCAAAAAACAGCGCGCCGCCCGGCAATTTTTTGTCGGGCGGCATGCTATAACCTCCGGCGTTTATGCCATCGGGATATTCCAGATATTCAGCGCATATTCCCGAACCGCGCGGTCAGCGGCAAAAATACCCGCCGATGCGATATTGACCAGCGACATTTTATGCCATTTTTCAGAATCACGATATAGCGCCGCGGCTTTGTCCTGCGCGTTGCAGTAGGAGCGAAAATCTTTCAACACCATATAGGGATCTGCGCCGGTGATTGAACCGGCTACGCTGGGCGCATATACCGGCGAAGAAGCGTCTTGCATCAGGCCGACAATCTGTTGCAGCTGTGGATCAGCCTGTAAAATCTGCGACGGGTGATAGCTCTGCTTGGCGGCGGCCATCTGCTGGGCGTTCATGCCGAAAATAATGATGTTGTCGTCGCCTACCGCCCGGTGAATCTCCACATTGGCACCGTCTTCGGTGCCCAGGGTGATCGCACCGTTGATCATCAGCTTCATGTTGCCGGTGCCCGAGGCTTCGGTGCCCGCCAGAGAAATCTGTTCGGAGATATCTGCCGCCGGCATCAGCAGCTCGGCCAGCGTCACTCGGTAATCCTCTAAAAATACGACTTTCAGCCGGCCTTTAATATCCGGATCCTTATCGATCATCACCGCGATGTTGCTGATAAATTTGATAATATCTTTGGCCAGGAAATAGCCCGGCGCAGCTTTGGCGGCAAACAGATAGGTCTTTGGCAGAAAATCGCCGCCTGGATTGGCCTTAATCGCCAGATAATCCGCTAAAATGTGCATTGCGTTCATATGCTGGCGCTTATATTCGTGCAGCCGCTTGGCCTGTACGTCAAACACCGTTTCGGGGTCGATGCAAACGCCCTGGGTGCGTTTGACAAAATCGGACAGCCGCTTTTTGTTTTCCAGCTTGATGGCGGCCAACCGGTCCAGCACGCTCTGATCGTTGCAATAACCCCTGAAATCCTCCAGTCGGGCGGCGTCGGTCTTATAGCCCGGCCCGATGGTCTCGTCCAGCAGTTTGGTCAACCCCGGATTCGACTGACACAGCCAGCGCCGGTGGGCAATGCCGTTGGTAACGTTTTTGAATTTTTCAGGATATAACATATAATAATCGTGGAACACCGTATTTTTGAGAATCTCGCTGTGCAGCTCTGACACGCCGTTGACACAGTGCCCGCCGATGACAGACAGGTTGGCCATCCGGACAATCCCGCCGGAAATCACCGCCGTGCGTTCGACAAAATCCACGTTCTGGGTTTTCTCCCAGACCTCCCGGCGCAGCCGGTTGTCGATCTCTTTTACAATTTGATAGATCCGCGGCAGCCGCGCTTTAAACAGATCCACCGGCCAGCACTCCAGCGCCTCGCTCATTACAGTATGATTGGTATACGCCACAGAGCGGGTGACGATATGCCAGGCTTCCTCCCATGAAAAGCCGCAGTCGTCCAGCAGAATCCGCATCAGCTCGGGAATCACCAGCGCCGGGTGGGTGTCGTTGATATGCAGGGCGAATTTTTCGGGCAGCGTGCGCATATCCCCATCCTGCCGCAGGTGGCGCTGTACAATATCTGCAATCGAAGCGCTCACCAGAAAATACTGCTGTTTTAAGCGCAGCGATTTGCCCTCGATGTGGTTGTCAGACGGATACAGCACCTTGCTGATGACTTCCGCCATGGCGTTTTGCTCCATCGCCCGCAGATAGTCGCCGTCGTTGAACAGCTTCATATTAAAGCCCGGCGCTTTGGCGCTCCACAGCCGCAGCACCGCCACGCCCTTGCCGTCGTAGCCCGATACCATTAAATCGTGGGGAACCGCCAGCACCGGCGTGTAGTTTTTATGTTCCACATGATGAAAGTTGTTATCCCAGCTTTCTTCGATGGTGCCGTCAAACCGGACCTCTACAGCTTCTTCCGGGTGGTCTACCAGCCAGGCTTCGCCGCCGGGCAGCCAGAAATCGGGCATTTCGGTCTGCCAGCCGTCTACCAGCTTCTGACGGAAAATGCCGTATTCATATAAAATCGAATAGCCATAGGCGGGAATGCCGGTAGAGGCCATTCCGTCTAAAAAGCAGGCGGCCAGCCGGCCCAGCCCGCCGTTACCCAGCCCGGCGTCCGGTTCCAGCTCATACAGATTTTCGAGTTTTGAGCCAAATTTTTTCAATACAGACGCAAAGGCCGTGTCTAGCTTTAAATTAAATAAGGTGTTTTTTAAAGACCGGCCCATCAGAAATTCCATACATAAATAGCAGACCTGCTTTTTCTGTTGTTTGCTGGTTTCCTGTGCAAACGCGGCGTAATCCTCTTCCAGAATATCGCGCAATACCAGAACCGTCGCGGTATACAGCTGTGCGTCAGTGGCGTCCTTCGGGCGAACCTTAAACCGACCGGTCAGCTTTTCGGTCATTTTTTCAGTGATCTGTGCGGCCGTTAATCTTTTTCCCATCGCATCCGGCACAAAATCGTGCCAGCACCTCCTTATTATATATAGGTATATAGGTTGCATATAAACCGGAAACAGGCCTCCGGTTGTCGTCTTTTCTTCTGCACGGTTTGCGCCGCTGCAGATACTATTATTTTATACGATTTAGGCGTTAAATGCAACTGTCGGATATAGGAAACAGTTTTTTTTGCTGTTAAAAATGCGTTAAAAACAGCGTTTTTTTGGTATTCGACAGCCCCAAACGGCGCTTTTATTTACATAAAACATGGTTTTATGTAAACTAAATGACCAGTTTTGAAGAGTCGACGCAGTGCCATTTTTTAAAACAACAGATCAAAAACCGCGTCATAATAGGCTTTTTCGGATTTGTGTATATTATTCACACAAAAACGGCGAAATGCACAAACAAATCCCCGGAAAGATGAAGGACAGGCGGAAATTTCTTGGAAATATTACAATTTGTAACCTCTGTAATGGATTTGTAAACATCGTTTTTGTGAATTATGCCAAAAAACAGGATGGTGGCAAACTTGACATGGTCAAAAACAGCGAATATAATGGCTACGGTTGCATAACAATAGTGGAGAAGCGGTGTTACGTTGCATCCTTCACTGTTGCAACAATTTTCAAAATGATTACAAAGGGTTGCAAAGCAGCCCGCAGATAACAATGAAAGGTGATTTGATGAAACTGAGTCAAGAGCATGCCACGCGGAAACCCGCGTTTGCGCATCTCAAAAACAAGTGCGCATCACATAGCCTGTCTAAACGTGTAAAACTGCTGATCTGCCTGACGATGGCGGCGGTGGTGCTGGTAGGAGCCGGCGTGACGGCTGCGGCCGCCAGCCTGCGCAATTATATGGTGACCGACGGCATGGTTACCAGAGAGCTGATCTCTTTTATTGCGCTGGATGAATCCGCGTTGCTCGAAAAGACAAATATGACTTTAAACGAGCATGATCTGACCGATCTGCGCAATACCGACGCCAACAACTATCTGCTGACGGTGACCCGGCGTCATGAGATTACGGTGACGGCCGACGGTTTCACTGGCAACTATGTGGTAAACAGCGGCAATGTCGCTGAAGCGCTGTATGAGCTGGGTATTATCCTGGACAATGACGACGTCTGTAACCTGTCGTTGAGCGAACAGATCGCCGACGGCGATGTGATCACCGTCGATCGGGTGGAATATGCTACCGTGCAGCAGGATCAGGTGGTGGATTATTCCGAATATATGGCGTTGGTCAAAAACAGCGATACGCTGGACGACGATGCGCTGAAACAGGGGCAGACCGGCGTGGTCACCCATGTGTATCAGAATAAGCTGGTCAACGGCGAAGTGGCAGAGAGCGAGCTGATCAGTCAATCTATCGGGAATGTGACCGATCAAACCACCACAACCCAGGCAACTACAACCCAGGCGACCACAACCCAGAAAAAGCCGCAGACGACCACCAGCGTGTCTGTGCCCGATACAGATTCCGACGCGGCGGTGGCATATGCGTCCAACGGCAAAGCGGTTTCCTGCATTTCGACGCTGACCCCGTCTTCTACCATCTGGTTGGACAATAACGGCGTACCGCTGCACTATACCGCAAAATATACCGGTTCGGCCACAGCATATTACGATGCTTATAACACCGGTCTGACCGCTTCGGGCAGAAAGCCGCAGAAAGGATATATTGCGGTCAATCCCAAGATGTTCCCTTATGGTACCCGGCTGTATATCCGCACGCCTGACGGCTCGTATATTTACGGCTATGCGGTTGCGGCGGACACCGGCGGATTTGTATATAACAGCAATACCATCGCCGACCTGTATTTTGACACCTATGCAGAGTGTGTGCAGTTTGGCCGTCGCAATATTGAGATTTATGTTTTAGATTAACAGCCGTCGCTGTTGACGTCCATGTTAAGACGCCCGGCGTGGCAGATGGAACGATAATAAAACCGGAAGGCAAAAGCCTTCCGGCTTTTGTTGTATGCGGCTGCGGATGTTTATGCGCGCGCCGGCTGTTGGCAAGCCCGGGCGGAAATTTTACCGTGGTCGTATCATCATGAAAAAACGCGCTTTGCGCTTCATCCGGTTCGGCGATCGGTTGTAGATGTGCCCGTTGCCGTCGCTGTTGCCCGGCCCAAAAAATAAATAATCTGTTCTACCGTGTAATCCGTCGTTTTCTGCGCATTTTGGACTGTTTTATGATCGCATAGACATTCTTGACAGGAAATTGCCGATATGTTATCATGGCACAAACAAAAAGATGATGCAACCGGGGCGCGGGCGCGCGACTGCAAAACACCGGCCGGTGCGACCCAAAGAGAGGGTGAGGATGATGCCAAAATCCGCAAACCAGCGGCTCAAGCTGTTGTATATTTATCAAATTTTATTTGAGCAGACCGACGAAGAACATCCGATGTCTACCGGCGCGCTGATCGACGCGCTGGCACAGCGGGGGATACAGGCCGAGCGCAAATCGGTTTACAGCGATCTGGAGCTGCTGCGGCAGTTTGGCGCGGATGTTATTAGCGTGCGGGGCAAAAAGCCGGGACATTATATCGGCGCGCGCACCTTTGAGCTGGCAGAGGTCAAGCTGCTGGTAGATCTGGTGCAGGCCTCCAAGTTTTTGACCAGAGCAAAGTCCACTCGCCTGATCGGCAAGCTGGAGACATTGTGCAGCCGGCAGCAGGCCGCCAACCTGCAACGGCAGGTGTTTGTATCCAACCGGGTCAAGACCATGAATGAAAGCATCTATTATACAGTGGATCTGCTGCATACCGCTATTCTGCACAACCGGCAGATCACCTTTCGCTATTTTCAGTATACGGTCAAAAAAGAGCGTGCCTACCGAAAAAACGGCGGGCTATATACGGTCAGCCCGTTGGCGCTGACCTGGGACGATGAAAATTATTATCTAATCGCTTACGATGCGGCGGCCCAAGCGCTGAAACACTACCGGGTGGATAAAATGACCGATTTGCAGGTCACCGACGCGCCGCGGCAGGGCATAGAGCTGTTTGAAAACAGCGATCCGGGGCTGTATGCCGCCCGGTTTTTCTCCATGTATAACGGCGAGATCCAGTCGCTGAAGCTGCGGTTTTCCAACCGGTTGGTAGGGGTGGTGATCGATCGCTTCGGCAAGGAGACCACCCTGATGCCCGACGGGCCGGATGCGTTCTGCATCCGGGTGCAGGTGGCGGTCAGCCCCCAGTTTTACGGCTGGCTGGCCGGTCTGGGGCCGGACGCGCAGCTCATAGAGCCGGCGGCGCAGCGCACGGCGTTTTGCCGTTATCTGCAAAATTGTCTGAACGCCTACCCGGCGATACAGGATTGACCCTGTCTGTGGGGATAATCTTTGTAACTGAAACCGGCGTCAAAAAACAGCGTATGCGCCTGCAACGGCGTATACGCTGTACTGCTATGGGCAGATTATTGATAACAGATTTCCCGCAGCTTCCGGTTCCAGATCAGTTTACCGGCGCGGCTTTTCAGCGCGGCGATCAGCGCCCGACTGTCGCGGATCCGGTGGTCAAATACCATGCCGCCCCCGCCGGTGCTCTGCACCCAGTGGGTGTCCGAGCCAGAGAGCATATCCAGATCATATCTGCGAGCGAATGCCAGCGCCTGGTCGTTCCAGCCCGGATCCTGTTCGCCGCGCAGATTACCGTGGTTATAGACTTCGACGCCGTCGAGCTCTGACGGATCAGGCGGCGTGGAATCGTCAATATACGGCGCCTGGCGAAACGGATGTGCATGGGCGATATAGCCGCCCCAGGCGTGAATCCTTTTAGCGCATTCCGCCCGGTTCAGTGACAGCAGATCCGGGTTTTGCAGCAAAAACTGCTGATCCACCCCATAGATCAGAAATTCCCGGCCGTGTCCCTCGCCGGCAAACGCACCGAACTCGATGCCAAACAGAATATCCATATCATATTGCGCCCCGGCGGCCCGGGCGTGTTCATACCCCCGGCAATACAGCTTCACCCGCTGCGCCCAGGGCAGCGATCGGTCGATACAGCTGTTGCCGTTGAAAAAATGATCGGTGACCACCAGCCCCTGATAGCCCGCCAGATGATGGGCCTTTACCATATCCGCCGCGGTATCCCGGGCGCAAGCGCTGCCTTCGCAGGTGTGCAGATGCAGTTCATATTTATATTCCAAGATCATAAGCTCCTTTTAAATAGCGACTGTTGCGGCGCTGCGCGCTGCCGTCTGCGCCGGATCAGCGCAGGGATTGTTGGCGCTGTCCGTTGACAGCCTGATTGCGCCGGGGTGTCTTGTCCCGATGGAAACACATACGTCTAATCCACGCTCTGATATGCAGAACGTTATTTTCCCACGCAGAATTGCTCAAATACCCGGTTGACCACCGTTTCACTGACCGATTCGCCGGTCAGCTCCAGCAGATGGCCGATGGCGTCTTCAATCAATATGCCTACCGCGTCCCAGGTCTGTCCCGCGGCGCAATCCGCAACGGCGGCGCAAACCGCATCATAAGCCTGCCGGGCGGCGTGCAGCTGCCGTTCGTTAGACAAACAGACTGCGTCCGGATCCAGCCGCCCGGCGCCGCAGGCGGCCAAAATCGCCTGCCGCAGCCGGTCGCCGCCTTCGCCGGTTTTGGCGCAGATACATACCGGTTTGCCGTAAGCGCCGATCAGGGTCAGATCCGGGTCGGGCTGCAGGTCGGTCTTGTTGACTACCACGATCCGGGGGGTGTCTCCTAAATGCTCCAGCATTTTGCGGTCGTTGTCGTCCAGCGGCCGGCTGCCGTCAATCACCGCCAACACCAGCTGGGCCGCGCCCATATGCGCCAGCGCCCGCTGCACACCCAGCTGTTCGGCCCGGCTGCCGGCGTCGCGGATGCCGGCGGTATCCGACAGCCGCAGGGTGATTCCGTCCAGCGAGACGGTCTGCTCCACCACGTCCCGGGTGGTGCCGGCTTCGTCGGTGACGATCGACCGGTCATAGCCCGCCAGCAAATTCATAATCGTAGATTTTCCCACGTTGGGTTTGCCGGCAATGACGCAGTCGATGCCGTTGCGCAATACCGCGCCGGCGTCATACCGGCCGATCAGCGCGCCCAGCCCGTTTTTCACATTGTCCAGCAGATTTAAGCAGTCGCCGCCGTCCAGCTCGTCCAACCCCTCTTCGGGAAAGTCTATATAAGCCGCCAGCATCGCCGCGGCCTGCACCAGCTGCTCCTTATAGCCGGAAATCTCTTTATAAACGCCGCCCCGGCGCACGATATTGGCGCTGCGCAATGCGGCTTCGCCATCGGCGCGGATACTGTCCATCACTGCTTCGGCCTGTGTCAACGACAGCTTGCCGTTTAAAAACGCCCGTTTGGTAAATTCGCCGGGCCCGGCGGGCCGGCAGCCGTTTTCCAAAAGCGCCCGCAGCACCTGTTTTAAAATCTCCACGCCGCCGTGACAGGACAGCTCCACCGTGTCCTCGCCGGTGTAGGAATGGGGGGCGCGAAACACCAGCGCTACGCCGTCGTCGATCTCGCCGCGGGAACCTGCCATATGGCCATAGGCGGCGGTGTAACCGGCTAATTGGTCCAGCGTCCGGTTTCCGGCGCAGCAAAACACCCGGCCGGCCGCCTGCAGTGCGTCTGGCCCGGAAATGCGGATCACACCCAGGCCGGCGGGCGCCAGCGGGGTGGAGATGGCCGCGATGGTATCTGACATTGTTGTTCTCGCCCTTTCGTTGCGGAATGCATCTGCGTAAAATCATGAAAACCCACTCTCACTATCAATAAACTTGCGGTTACCGTTTGAACAAAAGCAACCGCGCTTCAAACGGTTTCGCAAAGCAGATGTGTTGTGGATCATGACCGCTTTTAAAATTATTATATCAGATTTTATGGGGAAAGAAAAGGTTTTTCCATGACGGCAGATAACGGTTGTGCAAAATGTGAAATTGTGTTATACTGAATTTGTATTTGATTTTGGCCGGCAGGATAACCGATGTTTATTCTTCGCTTTTTCAGGCACACTACTGATAAGACTGAGAATGCGGGAGGATTGCTATGTATAGCAGAGACGATATCATCAGCCCACCAAATGCGCCGGATATTGAAACCGGCGATGGCGACCAGCAGCAGGATGCGCTGGGGGAAGACGCCGGTGAACAGATTAAAGAGTTCGGCTCGGTAACGCCGAAACAGGGAAAATATCCGATCCACTGCCTGACCATTATCGGGCAGATTGAGGGACATTATATTTTATCTTCACAAAACAAGGCGACAAAATATGAACATGTGATCCCGCAGCTGGTAGCAATTGAAGAAGACCCGGAGATTCAGGGGCTTTTGGTGATTTTAAATACCGTGGGCGGCGACGTCGAGGCGGGGCTTGCCATCGCCGAGCTGATCGCGGGGATGAAAAAACCGGTGGTGTCTCTGGTTTTGGGCGGCGGGCATTCCATCGGCGTGCCGCTGGCGGTCTGCGCCAGACGGTCGTTTATCGTACCGTCGGCGACGATGACGGTACATCCGGTGCGGATGAGCGGACTGGTCGTCGGCGTGCCGCAGACTTATTCCTATTTTGAGAAAATGCAGGATCGGATCGTGAAATTTATCTGCGATCATTCCGGTGTGACCGAGGCCGAGCTGCGCAAAATGCTGCACAATACCACCGAGCTTGCCACCGATATCGGGACAGTGCTCAGCGGCGAGGAGGCGGTGGCCTGCGGGTTGATTGACCAGATCGGGTCACTGCGGGATGCGATTGCATATTTATATGACCAGATCGGGGCACAGCGCGGCTCCGACGGGGCGTGATTTTATGGAAAGGAACGGATCAAACAATGGCGGCAAAGAAAAAGCCGGCGGCAAAAAGGAATCGGGGGCCGTCAAGAACAGCGACGGCGCAAACCGCGGCCCAGCGCGAACAGACAGGCAAGGCCAAACGGCAGGCCGGCGCGGTGCTGCTGTTTGCGGCCTCGGTCTTTTTGTTGTTTCTGGTGTTGATACGGGGCGAAAACGTGTGGTTTTATATGCATGCGTTCCTGTTTGGGCTGTTCGGGCTGTGCACCTATCTGTTGCCGGTGGTGCTGTGTTACATATCCCTGATGCTGGCCTTCGACAGGCTCTACAGCAATATCCGGCTCAAGATTGTTGAAGCCTGCGGGCTGATCGCGCTGATCGGCGCGGCGATTGAGGTGTTCGCGCATGATATCGGGCAGACTTCGTTTTTATCTTTTATTGGTCAGGCCTATCAAAACGGTATTGATTTTAAAGGCGGCGGTTTTTTAAGCAGCGTGATCAGCTATCCGCTTTTATATCTGTTCGGCAGCACCGGCGCGCGGGTGACGGTGTGTATTCTGATTTTTGTTTTGGTGATGCTGATTACCGGCACCACCCTGAAATCGCTGGTCACTACCGCATCTAAACCGATCCGGAAAATCCAGCAAAAACGTCTGGAGGAAGAACAACATCGCGCGGCGCGGTTTAATATCGACGTGCCGCTGGGCGATCTGCCGGCGCATCCGGTTCACGCCCAGTCGCCGGTCTTTGACCAGCCTGACCCGCCGGACGACGACAAAAAGAAAAAATTGATGGAGGCTTATGCCGACGATCCGCCGGTCCCGTCGGAGAAAAAACCGGTAGATTTAGAGCAGATCGTCAGGCGCGAATCAGATAAGGACGCCGAGGAGAAAAAACGCAAAAAACAAACTAAAAATAAAAGCGACGAGTCTGCAGCAGGGGTTAAGCTGGAATCCGCCGGCGCGGTTTACCGGTATCCGCCGGTGTCGCTGCTGAAGCCGGCGCAGTCGGTCAACTCGGCGCAGATTGGCGACGAGCTGAAAGCCAACGCCGAAAAACTGGTCAACACGCTACGCAGCTTTGGGGTCGAGACCCGGATCACCGACATCAGCCGGGGGCCGGCGGTCACCCGCTATGAGCTGCAGCCTTCCGCGGGGGTCAAGATCAGCAAGATCACCAATCTGGCCGACGATATCGCGCTGAACCTGGCGGCCAGCGCAGTGCGGATCGAAGCGCCGATCCCGGGGAAATCCGCGGTGGGAATCGAGATTCCAAACCGGCTGACGTCTCTGGTGAGCATGAGCGAGATTGTGGAATCCGGGGCGTTTTTATCGTCAAAGTCCAAACTGACCGCGGCGCTGGGCAAGGATATCTCCGGCAATATCGCGGTGGCGGATCTGGCCAAAATGCCGCATATGCTGATTGCCGGTGCCACCGGCTCCGGAAAATCGGTTTGTATCAATTCGATTATCATCAGCCTGTTGTATAAGGCGACGCCGGATGAGGTCAAGCTTTTAATGATCGACCCGAAGGTGGTGGAACTGGGCGTTTACAATGGCATTCCCCATCTGCTGGTGCCGGTGGTCACCGACCCGAGAAAGGCGGCTGGAGCGCTGGGCTGGGCGGTAACCGAGATGCTTAAACGCTATAAGATTTTTGCTGAAAACGCGGTGCGTGATCTGGGGTCTTATAATGCGCTGTGCAGAGAACGTGAAGATCTGACCCCGATGCCGCAGATTGTGATTATCATCGATGAGCTGGCCGATTTGATGATGGCTGCGCCCAATGAGGTGGAAGATTCCATCTGCCGGCTGGCGCAGATGGCCCGGGCAGCGGGCATGCATCTGATCATTGCCACCCAGCGGCCGTCTGTCGACGTTATTACCGGTATCATCAAAGCCAATATCCCCAGCCGGATCGCGTTTGCGGTCTCGTCGGCGGTAGACTCCCGCACCATTTTAGACATGGGCGGCGCCGAAAAGCTGATGGGCAAAGGCGATATGCTGTATTTTCCGATCGGCATGTCCAAGCCGCTGCGGGTGCAGGGCTGTTTTGTCTCTGATAAAGAGATCAACAACGTCGTTTCCTATATTAAAAATGCCGCCGAACAGGAGCCGGAATATGATCAGACGGTGATGACCGAAATCGAAAACCATGTGGTGCCCGAGAAAAAGGGTAAACACGATGGCGGCGATGACGCCGATGATGGCGACGAGCGGCTGGATGAAGCCATTGAAGTGGTGGTTGAGGCGGGGATCGCCTCTACCTCGCTGCTGCAGCGCAAGCTGAAGCTGGGTTATGCCCGGGCGGCGCGTATGATCGACCAGCTGGAAGAACGCGGGATCGTCGGGCCGTTTGAAGGCTCCAAACCAAGAAAGGTGCTGATTTCCAAGCAGCAGTGGATGGAGATGCAGGCCAGAGGTGAAGATGCGCCGCAGTAATTGATCAGGCGCAGATCTTATATCAGGTATTGTTTCGGCAGTCGTTGCAAACGCTGTCGAAACAGAATGCATGAAAGGGGGAGATATGGATGGATCAGGGGAGTCCCTATGGTGTGTCGCCGGGTTATATAGTTCCATATGCGATCAGACCGGTGCGGCCGGGCCGTGGTTTCGGAATCGCCGGGCTGGTGTTGGGCATTATCGGCGCAGTTTATGCGTTTGTTTTGCTGACAACGCAGGTGGCGCAGGGCACGTTTATCACCGATCCGGAGCTGGCGGCCGGATTTGTGCCGCTTGGTATATTGATTGCGGTGTTCGGGTTGCTGTCGGTGGTTTTCAGCGTGATTTCAGGGGCTAAAGGCTGCCGCAGCGGCGCGCGTGCCGCCGGATTGGCGCTGGGAATTGAGACGTTGGTAATCAGCGGGCTGACCATGTTTTGCGCGCTGGTGGGCTTCTTGCTGTTTGGATAACCGGCAGCGTAAAATGGATGTTTAGACAGGCCATCACAGAAAGGACGGTCATACATATGAACTATTTGAATCAAAACGATTTACCGGAACAGAACACATCAAACTCTCAGCCGCAGCCGGCGTCAGAACCGGCAGAGGTAGCGTCGCAGCCGGTGCAGCCGCAGCCACCGCAGCAGCCGCCGGTCGCGCCGCAGCCATCGCAGCCATCGCAACAGCCGCCGGTCGCGCCGCAGGGCAATCCGGCTTATCAACAGCCCACTTATCAACAGCCGCCCTATCAGCCGTCGCCTTATCAACAGCCGCCTTACCAACCGCCGGCGGGCTGGCAGCCTTATCAGCAGCCGACAGGCTTTTACCCGCCGCAAAAGAGAAAAACGCCGGGCAAGGGCTTTGCGATCACCAGCATGATTATGGGTATTTTCGCACTGCTGTACAGCTTTGAACAGATCGGTGGGCTGCTGGGATTGCTGCTGTATCCGTTGCAGCCGTTCTATGATTATTCTTCCGGGGCTACGGCGTTGGCCAATGCGCTCAGTGGCCTGTCAGGCGGGGTGGTCTTTGTGACATTGGCGTTGGTGTTCGGCGCTGTCGCCCGCTCTAAAGGCTATCGGCGGGGTATGAGCACCGCCGGGCTGATCCTGGGCGGGATCGCCGGCGGGATCTATGTGCTGTCGATTTTGTTATCGATTGTTGTTGCGACAATGCTTTAGTTGCAGGAAAGCTTTAAACGCAAAGCCGGCACCGGCGATGGGGTAGCCTGTCTGCCGGCGCCGGGTTTGTCGGTCGTCTGCTATGCAAACAGGGCAAACACGCCGCGTTGGGAGGAGCAGAAATGAGAAAAACAAAAAAAGTCGGCGCGGTGTTTCTGCTGGTATTTACCGTTTTTATAGCGGCGGCCGTGGCGATCACGCTGTCGTCTTACGATATTATTTCCGGGGTTCCGACCTGGAATGAGCTTCTGCCGGGCGTTGGCAAAACCAGCGGTGCGCCGGCGGTGGCTGCCGGAGAAGCGCAGGTGCATTTTGTCGATTGCTGGCAGGGAGACTGCGCGGTGCTGCTGGCAGAGGATCAGGTGACGGTGATCGACACGGGCCCGGGAAAATATAAATATTCCACCCTGCAATATATCCGTGATCTGGGCGTCGAGAAAATCGACAATTTGATTTTGACACATCCCCATGAAGACCATATCGGCGGCGCGCAGCTTTTGATTGAAAGTTTTGAAATCGGCAATGTGTATATGGCCAGACCTGCGGCAGGCAAAGAGCCAACCACCGCGGTTTATTTGAATTTACTGACCGCGATTCGTGATAAAGGGCTGACGATTGCGCAGCCGCCGGTGGGCGGTGAAATTTCTGCCGGGCCGTTTACGCTGCAGATTCTGGCGCCCAACCAGACCTATGAAGAGCCAAACAATGATTCCATCGTGCTGCGAGCGGTATACGGTCAGACCAGCTTTCTATTTACCGGCGACGCCGAGCGGGAAGCAGAGTCAGACGTTTTAGAGCGGTTTGCACAGCGGGTAGACTGCGATGTGCTTAAGGCCGGGCATCACGGCAGCAGCACATCGTCTACAGACGCGTTTGTTGCGGCAGCCTCTCCGCAATATGCGGTGATTTCCTGCGGCGCGGGCAACAGCTATGGCCATCCGTCGGGCAAAACGCTGGAAACATATGCGAAATATAAGGTCACGGTGCTGCGAACCGATTTGTCCGGAAGCATCGTTTTTACCACCGACGGGACAACCCTTTCTTATCAGACCCAGGAGGATGCGGCATGAAACAGTTTTTTATAATCGACCGGTTTGAAGGCGTATACGCCGTATGCGAGCATGGCGGACAGATGGTAGAAATTCCAAAGGCCAGGCTGCCCCGGGGTGTGCGTGCGGGGGATGCGCTGGTTTGTGAAGACGGCGTATACCGGGTAGATGCGCAGGAAACCGCCCGTCGCCGGGAACAGGCACAAAAGCTGATCGACGAGCTGTGGAAATAGCGTGAAATGAAATTTTCAAAGGAATGGATCTTGACAAACAAGTAGGGGCAGGCTATAATAGAAAAGCTATGTGGAGAGTTGTCCGAGCGGCCGAAGGAGCATGATTGGAAATCATGTGTACGGTGAACACCGTACCGAGGGTTCAAATCCCTCACTCTCCGCCACGTCGGAACGAGTTACGCTCGTTCCGATTTTTTTCATAAAAAATCAGTCACCCGCTCCACTGTTCCTCCTCTTTCGCAAAAAGTCACGCTCGGCTCGCCTGTTCGGTTGTAAACGCCCTCACCACGGCTCGCTGTCGCTACCAACTTTTTGCGAGTTCGAGAGCTCAACTGCCACCGCCGAAATGCCGAAAATATCTTTTTCATGTGGGTTTCACATGTCGGAGCAAAGTTCGCTTTGCTCCGATTTATTTTTTGCATTCAGCAGAAAATAAGCCATCCGCCTGCGCCTTACTCCTCCTTTTTTACAGAAGGTCGCGCGCAGTGCGCCTGTTCAGTTGCAAGCACCCGCACGACGGCTCGCTGCCGCTGCCAACTTTTGCGGGTTTGCATGATTGCACCATACGGGATTACGGGTTTGAACGGCTTTTTTTACACGGGCTTAAACCAAAGAACCGTTTGATCAAGCGGTTCTTTGGTTTTTTATTGTTAGGGGAAAATAAAGTTTTTACGTTGATTCGCAATGAACCTAGCCATTATGTATAAAATTCTTGACATAGACTGTGCTTTGGGCTACAATAAAAACAATTGTGCGATGTGTTTGTTGTTTGCCGCCTGGCCGCCCGCTACCGGGCGCGGCGTTCGGCAGCAGACGCTATATCGCGGTGTCCGGCAGCGTGCTGCCAGGCTAAAATCCGACGGCCCGGGGTTGCCCGGCAGCCGATCAGTTGTAAAGGAGACCATGATCCATGGCAACCGTCATCATTACCGACAGCAGCAGCGATCTGACCATTGAAGAGGCGCGAAACCTGGGCGTACATATGCTGCTGATGCGGATCAGTTTTGGGCATACCGAATATATTGATAAACAGACGATTGATAACGAGCAGTTTTATCAGATGCTGCAGACCAGCAGCGACCTGCCGCATACCGCGCAGATTTCGCCGGCGCAGTTTTTAGACACTTATCAGATGTATCCACAGGACGATATCATTGTTCTGCCGATCTCCTCCCGCCTGAGCGGTACCTATCAGTCCGCCGGGGTGGCAAAACAGATGAGCGGGCGGGAGAATATTTATGTGGTGGATTCGATGACGACGATCGCGGGTCTGGCTTTGCTTGTGGAACAGGCCTGCGCCCTGCGGGACGCCGGCGTGCCTGCCGCGCAGGCTGCGCAGCAGCTGCAGCAGCTGGCCCAACGGGTGCGTATTTACGCCGACATCGGCACACTGAAATATCTGGTCAAGGGCGGCCGCCTGCCCAAGGTTGCAGGAATCGCCGGCGAGGCATTGGGCATTAAACCGTTAATTTCCGTCAAAAACGGCATCATCAACAGCATCGGCAAAGCCCGGGGCATCGCCGCGGCGTCGCAGCTGGTGCGCAAAAAGGTGGAGGAGCAGGAACAGATGGATCTGAGCCTGCCCGGCAGCTTTGCTTATACTGCAAGCCCGGAGAATGTTCCGGCGCTGCGGGCGCTGTTTCCCGAGTTTGCGGGCGCGCCGGAGCGGATGATCGGCAGCGTGGTTGGCACACATATCGGCCCCGGCGCTGCGGCCATCGCCTTTTTTGCAAAATAGCATTTGACAAAAGGCGTGCTGCAATAGGATAAAACAACAGGTCGTTACAATTGTTGGATTGTAACGACCTGTATTTTTTTTAGAACGTCTGAGCGTTTGCTGTTTTAACCTGTGGGCTATGCCGCCGGATCTGCTGCGGGTTAAAAAGCGTATATTGAATTGTCAGCGGTCGCAATGCCATCAATAGCATTCCGCAGAGACTTGGCGCTGTCTATGATTGCAGCAATAGCAGCCTGTGAAATTTTTTAAACTGTGTAATGCTCAGCTTATTGTTTTTCTTTTTCCATCTTCCCACAATCCGCCCGCTTCACAAGAACGCGGGCATAACGATGCCGGCAAGATGAAAGATTGCCCGGATATTTTTCATGTCAAGATAAAGGCTTTCTTTTTTCTCATATCCCAGCATCAACGGAGCAAAACCGAAAGAAAGATGTATTTGGAAATAGCCCGGTTATATGCTTTGCTGTTTTCGATATAAAATATGTTTTACCGTTCCGGTCGCCGGCCGTATCTTTTGGAATCGGGGTAAACATCAAAGACAGGCAATATGCTTTTTTGCCTGCACGACCTAATTACCCACGTTCGCACAGATCCCGGATGCCGCCGCCCTACCGATTAAACATCCGGCTTTGCGACAAACTGTTTTTAGCGCTTGGCACATATAAGCACCGGTTTTAAACGCCGCAAAAATGATATGTAACGTTGTCCAGCAATTCATATGCGATTTTAGCGCCGGTTGCATGTGTTCGTGCGGCGATCATTCGCAAGGCGCCGCCGTCTGCATGCCAGCAGCGCCGCCCCGGCGCACAGCGTCAGCGGGATAGCCGCGCTTGCCGTTACAGGCAGACTGCCCGTATCCGGCGTATGGGGCGTCTGCCCGCCGTCAGTATCCGGCGTAACAGTGGATGGAACAGTTTCTGCCGCCGTGGTCGTCTGTGTTTGGCCGGTGGTATCCGGCTGCGTCGGCGGCGTTGTCTGCGCCGTCAGGCATGGCGTCTGGATGATCGGATCCATCACCTGTGGGCCTGTCTGCACAAACAGTTTCAGCGCCTGCTCGCAGGTGCCATATTCATATAGGGTGGGCGCATTTGCAATCTCCGGATAATTATCCGAAGAGGCTACATAGTTGTTGGTCGCAAACGAGTAGTTTTTCTCCGGATCCAGCGGGTCGCCGCCAACCGAGACTGATAATACCCGCTGCCCGGCCGGCGCCGACGGGTCGTAAACCACCGACAGGCCGCCAAATTGCAGATAGCTGCCGCTGTTATCCGGCCAACTGTAGGCATAAGGATCCTCGCCGTTCTCCACCGCCTGTTTTTGCAGGGTATAGATGGTGTCACACTGTATGCCGATCTCAATAGAGGTTTCAAGCACCTTCAGCAGCTGTTCGCCGGTGAGCTGCTTGACTACGATATAGTTGCCATAGGGCGATATCCCGATCAGATCCTGATAACACACCTGCCCGCCCGGCAGCGCCGCCCGAATGCCGCCAGCGTTTTCCGCAGCGACGTCGGCGCCGGTCTGGTAAAGATAAGCGCCGGTAACAAACCGGCCCAGCGGTCGTTCCGCCGTTCGAATCTCCTCCCAGCTATAAGGCAGCGTTTCACTGTTTTGCCCGATGGGTTGCGATAAAATCGGCTGTTGCTGCGCTTCCAGATCAGCGATCAGCGCGGCAGTCTGCGCATCCGGCGCATATTCGGCCTGGGCTTGCGATGCTGAAATGACCTCGCCAAAGACCGTTACCTGCCCGTTTTCCACCTGCAGCGTCAGCCGTCCGATGTTGGCAAAGTAATAACCCGACTGTGCAATGTAGATCGGCCGCCCGTCCGCACCGGATACGGTAAAATTATAAATCTGATGCTCATGGCCGGTGACCAGCGCGTCTACGCCCGAAAGCTGTGCGGCAAAAGCGCCCGGGTCGGTGTGGTGGGTTAAGCATAATACGACGTCGCAGCCTGCGTCGCGCAGTGCGGCCGCGGTGTGGTTTGCCGCCGCTATATCGTCTGTGAAGGTGATGCCCTCCATGTTTTGGGGTGCGGTAGAACGATACAACGCGGGATCGCTGACGCCAAACACGCCTATTTTCAGCGTGCCCACCTGTTTGATAATCGCATCCTGCAAAAGCAGGCTGCCGTCTTGTGTGACAACATTCGCCGCCAACATCGGCAGGTCATAGGTTTGCCCCAGTGTTTTCAGTGCGGCGTTACCATAGCTCCAGTCGTGGTTGCCCGGCGCCATCGCGTCATACTGCAGGCTCTGCATCAGTGCGGCGATGGACGCACCGCCAGATACCGTAGCAAACGACTGCCCGTGCAGCGTGTCGCCTGCGTCCAGCAGCAGGTCGGCCTGCTGCGCGTACTGTGCCAGCAGCTCAAAGCCCACGGTAGACGCTGTGCCGCTGGAAGACAGTATCTGTTTGTAGTAACCGTGAATATCGTTTGTATAAACCACAGTTACCGTTTGCGCCGTATCTGCCGCGGCGGGGAACGCGCAGATACAGCACAGCATCAAAATTGAGACAATCCCCGCGAGTATTCGTTTTTTCAGCACAAGATCAGATCCTTTCCTTAAAAAATGACGGTATATAACAGCAAAATGCAGACCGGCGGTGGAATCGCCGGTCTGCAACGGATTTATGCTTCAAACTTGTTTGTCAGATAGCCCAAAACGAAGGCGGCTGATGTGTTCCAGTAAATAGTAACTTCGTTGGTGGTATAGCTCCACTCGTTGTCGATAAAGCAGGCCGCCGGGGGTTTGCCCTCCGCGTCCCAGGGGCGCTGCTCGGCGTTGGGCCCGCCGGAAACAAAGCCCGGAATCGGCTCGTCGATGCCGTCGGTCTGGCAGGGCCGGTGGTGCGGGTTGCGCACGCTGTCGGTTCCAAAGCCGGTGATATAGCATTTTGACAAGATGTTGCAGCCCAAAATATAGTCGATGCCAAAGCGGATACAATCGTCGAATTCGTCGGTATTTAAAAGCACCGCCGCAGAAACTGCGTTGCCCAGCAGATTGGTCAGTGCTGCGTTGCTGCCCCAGCAGTAGCCGTCGGCGGGCAGCGCTACCCCATAGCCGTCTTTTTCAGATGTGGCTTTGGCCCGTTGCGCGCCGGCGGTAATATCGGCGAGCACCTTCTGCCGCAGCGCAGGATCGGCATGTTCATACAGACAGTAACACAGCGAACCGTGGCCGCCCTGGTTATAGGCGCCGAAATCGGTTTTGGAAAAGTCCTGCTCATAATAATGGGCAAAGCGCTGCTCATAAAACGGGTCGCCGGTGGCGCGTAGCAGCTCCGCCGACGCCCAATACAATTCATCAAACGCACACGGATCGCCATATACGCCGCCGCCGCAGGGCGCGGTCGACACGGTGCCGATATCTACCGGAATATCGTCCAAATGGGCTTCAGCAAAGGCAAACGCCGCTTTTGCAGCGTGCAGACACCGGTCGGCAAACGCCGCGTCAAACGCCCGGTAGATCCGGGAAGCTGCCGCCGTCGCCGCCGCGAACCCGGCGGTCGCCTGCAGCGATATGGGCGCGGCAAACAGCTCAAAATCATCGTCTTCCGGCATACAGTGGGGCGGCGCAAACTCGGTAGAACACAGCTTGTGATAAACCCCGCCGGACGGTGCCTGCATTTTCAGCATCCATTCCAGCTCGTAGCGGGCTTCGCTCAAAAGATCCGGCACACCGCTGCCGGTTTCGGGAATATTCAAATCATCGCAAACCGCTTTGGGGAACAGCTCATACATATACAGCAGATTGAATATACACTGGTTGGCGGGGGTGATATACCGGCCGAAATCGCCGGCGTCATGCCAGCCGCCGGTAATGTCGGGCAGCTGTTCGGTACAGTCTGGCGCGACCTTCGCCGTTTTCTGGGTGTGGCAGCAGGCGTGGGTGAACTGCCCCGCATATTCGGGCAGCAGCGCGCAGCCGCAACGCTGAAAATACAGCGCCTTGACCACCGCATTTTGCAGCGGGCGGTACAACGGCTCTCCGATCATAAACGGATAGGAGCGGCCGTTTTGATTTTGCACATAATATTGCCCCGGTGCGGTCACTGTGGAAAAGTCAAACTGATAGACGTCGAGATCGTTGGTATGGTCATGCACCTGTTCGGCTTCGGCGCTATATACCGTTTCGCCGGATTTGGCGTTGATCAGCTGACAGGTTCCGCCTACATCTTTTGCGACGGCGTATTTATGGCTTTCAGGCCGGTATCCGACCTGGTTGACCGCGATGGCGGCGTTGTATCCGGGCTGTTCCTGTGGCATGGATGATGCCCCCTTTAATAAAAGTTTTGGTTGGCTTGATTATAACAGACCCGCCCGACGAATGCAACCCCGCGGCAGAGTATTTTTCAAAGGTTCGGCCGGCTGGCAGGTTGCGCGTGGGCTGTGCCGGACCAGGGGGACAATCGCAGTTATAGAACACATTAAAAAGCCGGCGGACAAATTCCGCCGGCTGGGAGAGATGAACCGTTGTATATCATGCTGCTGCGCCGTGGCGCTGCGCACAGACCGTCACAGGCGGGCAAACTGTTTGCAAGGCCTATATTTTACGGATTTTACGCACTTTTTTATATTGCGCGCGTTTCTTTTTATTGTGAATGATATTAAGAATGATCAGCAGCATCAGCAATACCGCCAGCGCACCGATAAACAGCTTGAACCAGATCGAGCCGGAAATGGTGGTAAAGATCTTGGCAATCAACAGCAGTTCGCTGCGCTGGGCGTCAACACCCGCTACCAGATTGACGCTGCCCACCTCTTCGCCGGCAACGACGATGCGGGCATAGCCGATGATCTCGCCTTTTTCTACCGGGGCGGATACCGTGCTCTCGCTGAGCACCGTATCATAAATAATGCTTGAATCATCTACATCCTGCGGGACAATCGCATAAACTTCCTTTTCCGGATACAGCTGTAAATAATCGGTGTCCCAGTTCAGCTCCAGCGGCACCTCCGCCACCGGTTCGTTGACGTTGGTGACCTTGCGGTGTTCAAAGGTGTTAAACGCCCATCGATACAGGTTTTCAGTGTCTTTAAATTCGATTCGGTCGGCCTCATTGTCCTGATCCTCGGCGCCCAGCAATACACAGATATAGTTATATCCGTCTCTGGAAGCAGTGGAGATCAGACAGCGCCCGGCTTTGCTGGTATAGCCGGTTTTCATACCGCGGACATATTCGTAATAGCAAGGAGATCCCGCCGATTGCATCAGGTTGGTGGTCACCATCAGACGCTCGTCTGATTGATCGGTGGCGGGAATCTGCACCCGGCTCATCGAGCAGATGTCCATCAACACCGGCTGCTCATATACATACAGCGCCAGTTTATACAGATCAGACGCGGTGGAGTAATGGTTATCATCGTGCAGCCCATGGGGATTTTCAAAATGGGTGTTCTGCATTTCCAGTGCTTCGGCTTTCTGATTCATCATCTCAACAAACTGTGCAATGCTGCCGCCGCCGATATAATCGGCCAGGGTATTGGCGGCGTCGGCCGCTGAACTGACCAGCAGCATCTCCAGCAGGGAACGCACCGAAATATGCTCGCCCGCAAGCAGGCCGCCGACGGTGCTGCCGGTGCCGGAAAGCAGCTCAATACAATAACCGGGCACTTCAATTTCCACATCGATGTCCGGGCAATTGTCCATGACCACCGCCGCGGTCATCAGCTTGGTCAGCGAAGCGGGATACCGCCGTTCATCCACGTTTTTCTGATACAGGATGCTGCCGGTATCCAGACTGGCAAACAATACAGCCTGCGATTCTATTTCAAAGCCGGTGATATTATAGGCGCTGGCCGTCACAGCGGGAAACGCCGCGGTCAAAATCAGCACCGCTATAAACATGCAAAATGCTTTCAACTTCATATATTCTGAAAATCCTCCTGCTTTTGGTGATAAAACAGTAGAAAAAAACAGCTTTTTAGGCTATAATACCAATAAGAGCCTGCAGGATTACTCCAAAAGCGGCTCTCAGGATCATGTAAATACTGTTTAATATCAGTATAACATATTCTTAAAATTTTTAAAGCCCAATTTGCAGAAATTTTGCAGGAATATTTTCACAGATCCGGGCAGCGGAAAGGACAGCGGACATATGGTATACGTAACCGGCGATATGCACGGCGATGAGGAGCGGTTGTATACAAAAGAAATGCGGCGGCTGAAAGAGGGAGATACCCTGATCGTTGCCGGAGATTTTGGCTTTATCTGGGACGGCGGCCGGCGGGAACAGCGGCTGTTGAAAGCAATGGGGAAACGCAAATATAATATCTGCTTTATCGACGGGCCTCACGATAATTACGATCGGATCTATGCTTGCCGGGAAACGGTCTGGAAAGGCGGGCGGGTACACCGGATCTCCCGCAATCTGCTGCATCTTTGCCGCGGGCAGGTGTTCACCATCGAGGGGCAGACGATTTTTACCTTTGGCGGCGGCGAAAGCGCCGATAAAGAGATTCGGGCGGAAAACCAGAAATGGTTTAAAGAAGAACTGCCTACCCCCGCCCAGATGGAAGAGGGCGCCCGGAATATCGACGAATACGGCTGTGTGGTGGATTATATCATTACCCATGAGCCGCCCAGCGTGATTAAAAGCGCGCTGCAGCTGCGGGCAGGCAAAACCATCTATGTCAACAAGCTCAACGGCTATCTGGAAGAGCTCAACCGGGCCTGTAAATTCAAACGCTGGTATTTCGGCTCGGTGCATGAAGACCGGGTGATCACCCCTTCGCATATCGCGGTGTTCCGCGAACTGCTGCCCATCGACCAGCCGGTGGATCCGGTTCCCGAAAACGAGCTGATCCGCCTGTAATGCGGTTTTTGACCGACGGCTTTCATTTTGTGTTCAAACGTGTTATACTAACGTTAATAGATTTTTTAGAGTGGGGTGTGCGTAATGTCGGATTTGAAACGGTTGTCCCTGTTGTCTGATTATTATGAGTTCACAATGGCTAACGGCTTTTATGAGGCGGGGCTGGCCGACCGGGTGGCCTGTTTTGATATGTTTTTCCGCCGGGTGCCGGATAACGGCGGCTTTGCAATCATGGCGGGGCTGCAACAGGTGATCGACTATCTGAAAGATCTGCATTTTACTGCTGAGGAGATCTCTTTTTTAAAGGGAAAGGGTATTTTCTCTGACGGCTTTTTAGACTATTTGCAGAATTTTCAGTTTTGCTGTGACGTCTGGGCGGTGCCCGAGGGCACGCCGGTGTTTCCGAAAGAGCCGATTTTAACGGTGCGCGGGCCGATTGTGCAGGCGGCGATCATCGAGACAATGGTATTACTGTGCATCAACCACCAGTCTCTGGTGGCGACGAAAGCCAACCGCATTGTCCGGGCCGCCCAGGGACGGGACGTGATGGAGTTTGGCGCCCGCCGCGCTCATGGCACTGCGGCCGCGGTCTATGGCGCCCGGGCAGCTTATATCGGCGGCTGCGCCGGCACCTCCTGCACGCTGTCGGACCAGTTGTTCGGCGTGCCCGCCATGGGCACCATGGCCCACAGCTGGGTGCAGATGTTTGACAGCGAATATGAGGCATTCTGCGCGTATGCCCGCAAATACCCCAACAACTGCTCACTGTTGGTAGATACCTACAACACGCTGAAGTCCGGCGTTCCCAACGCTATCCGCTGCTTCGACGACGTGCTGGCGCCCATGGGCTGCCGGCCCAAGTCTATCCGCATTGACAGCGGCGATATCACTTATCTGTCTAAACACGCCCGCAAACTGTTAGACGCCGCGGGCTATCCAGACTGCAAGATTATTGCGTCCAACTCACTGGATGAATATATCATCCGCGATCTGCTGATCGAAGGGGCGAAGGTGGATCAGTTCGGCGTAGGCGAACGGTTGGTCACCGCCTCCAGCGATCCGGTGTTCGGCGGGGTGTACAAGCTGTGCGCGGTGGAAAAACCCGACGGCACGCTGCGCCCCCGGGTGAAATTCAGCGACAATGTGGGAAAAATTACGCTGCCCTGTTTTAAGCGCACCTGGCGGCTGTTTGATAAGGATACCGGCAAAGCCATCGCCGATGTGATCACGCTGCACGATGAGAAGATCGACGAGGGGCGGCCTTATGAGTTGTTTGACCCTGATCATACCTGGAAACGCAAAACGGTAGACCATTTTATCGCCCGGTCGCTGTGCGTGCCCATTTTCAAAAAAGGCGCGCTGGTTTATCAAAGCCCGCAGCCTGCGGCGATCCGCGATTATTGCGCTGAGCAGGTAGATACCATTTGGGATGAGGTGCAGCGGTTTGAAAACCCGCATACCTATTATGTTGATCTGTCCCAGAAGCTTTGGGACGAGCGGGACCGGATGATTTCTGAATATACCGGCTATAAACAGACGCCTGCGCCCCGGGTCTGACCCGGCGGGCAGTATGCAGGCAATTACACCGAGAAAGGATGGAGATCATAGATGAGAAGATGGTTGGCGATGTTGTTATGCGCCGGGCTGGCGTTGGGTCTGTGTGCCTGCGGGGAAACCGGCGGGCAGTCTGTGACCACCACGGCAAAAACAGCGCTGAATACCAGAGAGGCGGTAGAGCAGCAGGTCAGCGCCGGGCAGATGAGCGGCACCGACGTGAAACTGGGCGATACGCCCCAAACGGTTTTAACTATTTATCCGACTGCGCCGTCGCCGGATAGCAGCGAAACGGAGCAGACTGTGGCACCCGCTGTTCAGGATGAGCTGTTTTTGGAGATTACCGAGGGGCAGCAACTGACCCGGATGCAATATGAAGCATATCAGTTTTTTTACATTAACGATCAGGCGGAACAGGGCATCGGCGTGATTATCAACTCCAAAGACGCCTATCATTTCACCGCGAACACCACATTTATAGAAGACGTGACCTATGCGCTGGGCGAGCCGGATGTACAGGACCAGCCCGGGATGGATCAGCTGTTTTTCATGCTGGGTACGCCCACCAACCTGCAGCGGTTGACCTATCTGTTTGGGACAAAGCGGTTGGACTTTATTTTTGACGACGGGCTGCTGGCCATGACGGTGCTGACCGATACAGAAATCTACGACGGCTTTTATACGGCAACACAGTCGGATACAACGACCGCTTAAAAACCGGGCATAAATGGGGTTTTGGCGTGGCGTTGTGCCTGTGCCGGCCTTTTACACAGATAGAGACAGCTTTTCATTTTGAATTTTTATATATCGGAGGGCTTTTATGGCAAACCTGCAAATAAATATCGCCGGCGTCTCGTTTAAAAACCCGGTGATTGCCGCATCGGGAACTTACGGCTTTGGACGGGAGTATGACGAGGCCTACGACATTTCCCAGCTGGGGGGAATCAGTTGCAAGGGCACAACGCTGGAAAAGCGCGATGGCAATCCTCCACCCCGAATCGCGGAAACCCCGGCGGGCATGCTCAACAGCGTCGGGCTGCAAAATCCGGGGGTAGATTACTTTTTACAACGGGATCTGCCGTTTTTACAGAAGAAAGATCTCACGGTGATCGCGAATATTGCAGGTTCTTGTGAACGCGATTACTGCGAAATGGCCGAACGGCTGAATGATTCGGCGGTGCAGATGATCGAAATGAATATTTCCTGCCCCAATGTCAAATCCGGCGGCGTGGCGTTTGGAACTTCCTGCAAATCGGTGGAAAACATCACTGCGGCGGTGCGCCGCCATTGCAAAAAACCGCTGATTGTCAAACTGTCTCCCAATGTTACAGATATCGGCGAGATTGCCGTCGCGGCCGAGTCAGCAGGCGCCGACGCGGTTTCGCTGATTAATACCATCACCGGTATGCGCATCGATATCCATACCCGTCGGCCGGTGCTGCGCAATAACACCGGGGGGCTGTCCGGCCCGGCGGTGTTCCCCGTGGCGGTGCGGATGGTCAATCAGGTTTACAACCGGGTGAAAATTCCGGTGATCGGCATGGGCGGTATTTCCACCTGGGAAGATGCAGTAGAGATGCTGCTGGCGGGCGCGTCGGCGCTGCAGGTGGGCGCCGCCATGTTCCGGGACCCTTATGCGCCGCTGAAAATTATCGACGGGCTGCAGGCGTTTATGGAGCAAAACGGCATTTCTTCGGTCAGTGAACTGACCGGCGGCGTGCAGCTCTGGTAACCGGTCAGAAGCAGGATTTAAACGCAGTCCGGCAACAACAGCGCAAACGCCCGCCGGGTATTGTACATCGCGGCTGCGGCCGGTGGTTTTTAGCGGCCCGCTGTGATCTGCCGGGGCGGCCTGTCCTGATGCCACGGACTGACAGATGCCGTAGACCAAGCGCCGTTGCAGATTGTTTTTATTTGATAGATCGCTGCCTTCAAACGGCTGCCGGGTGTGAAAGGACGATTTACATTGAAGATGTTGGGGGTGGATCTGGGTTTGGCCCGCACCGGGCTTGCAGTTTGCGACGAGCTGGAGCTGTTGGCAAGCCCTTATACGGTGTTGCACGAGCGGGACGAGGCGCGTCTGATTGACAGCATCTGCGCCGCCGCCACCGAGATCGGCGCGCAGCGGATCGTGGTCGGGCTGCCCAAAAATATGGACGGTTCTCTTGGCGAGCGGGCGCAGGCCTGCCAGCAGGCGGCACAGAAAATCGGCGCGCAGTCCGGCATTGAAACAGTGTTGTGGGACGAACGGTGTACCACCGTTTCAGCACACCGGGCGTTGAATGTCACCAATACCCGGGGCAAAAAGCGCAAGGCTGTGGTAGACGCCGTCGCCGCCGTATTGATTTTGCAAAGTTATCTGGATTATTGCCATAATAACCGGTGAACCGGTGGGTCAGCAAGCCGGTAATCGGCCGGTTTGTCAGAAAACTTTACAAAAACAGCAAAAATTTTTGATTTACACTTTACTTTAGTAACATGGTAATGTATAATAATATCTACTATGAACGGGTCAAATACAGCCGGCAGCGTATGGTTTTATATGCCCGGCGTATCAGATCCGCGTAAAAAGGGGTTTTGAATGATGAACATCAAACGTATTTTAGCGATGGGCCTGGCAGTGTGTTTGTTGGCGCTGGCGCTGGCTTCCTGCGGCGAATCCAGTTCTTCCGGCAGTGCGGCGGGGGATAATACCGCCACATTCGGAGATACCGAGAGCGATCTGGATTATGTGATGGATAAAGGCACGCTGGTGATCGGTTATACGGTCTATGAGCCGATGAATTATACTGATTCCAACAATGAGTTTACCGGTTTTGATACTGAGTTTGCAAGAGCGGTTTGTGAAAAGCTGGGGGTTACGCCGGATTTTGTCGAGATCAACTGGGATACCAAAATAGCCGAACTGAAATCCAAAACCATTGACTGCATCTGGAACGGTATGACCATTACCGACGAGCTCAAGCAGAATATCGCGATTTCCGAGCCGTATGTACTGAACAAACAGGTTCTGGTTTGCCGGAGCGAAGACGCCGATACATATACAGATACGGCCAATTTGGCAGGCAAGGGCCTGGTGGTTGAGGCCGGTTCGGCAGGCGAGACAGTAGCGACTTCAGATGAAAATCTCAAACAGGCCGATCTGATCAAGGTGACCAAACAGACCGACGCGTTGATGGAGATCGAATCCGGCACCGCCGACGCGGCCGTTTTCGATTGGACACTGGCGCAGAACATGATCGGCGAGGGCACCGATTTTGCAGATCTGGTGGTTGTGGCCACGCTGAAAGAGGAAAACTATGGCATTGGCTTCCGGCAGGGCAGCGATCTGTGCGACAGGGTCAACGAGATTATAAAAGAGCTGGTGGCCGACGGTACGTTGCCTGCTCTGGCGGAGAAATACGATCTGGATCTTGCGCCGGAAATTACCCAGTAATTTGCTTTACTGTAAACAGGAAGTCCGGGCGGGACGGCGCCAATGCTGCCCCGCCTGTGTTGTGTTGAGGAGATTTTATGGACACATCGGTATCTGTGGTGCTTTCACAGCTTTTGGAAAGCTTTTCAATTAACTGTATTCTGTTTTTTGTAACGCTGGCCTTTGCGTTGCCGCTGGGTCTGGTGATTTCCTTTGGCAGCAGAAGCCGGTTTAAGCTGTTGTCGGTTCCGATCCAGACCTTTGTCTGGATCATTCGGGGCACGCCGCTGATGCTGCAGATCATTGTGATTTATTTCGGTCCCGGCCTGCTGGATCTGGGCACACCGTGGCCGTCGGGCGGGGTCGGGCGGATAACGGCGGCCTGCGTGGCGTTTGTCATCAATTATGCCTGTTATTTTTCCGAGATTTTTCGCGGCGGCATCCAGTCGGTCCCCAGAGGGCAATATGAGGCCGGCCAGGTCTTAGGCATGACCAAGCCGCAGATTTTTTTCAGGGTGACGTTGCTGCAGGTGGTCAAACGGGTGCTCCCGCCGATGGGAAACGAATTTATGACGCTGATTAAAGATACCTCGCTGGCAAACGTGATCTCCTGTAAAGAGATCATCATGATGAGCAAGGAATTTACGCCCCAGGGCCTGATCTGGCCGCTGTTTTCCACCGCGCTGTTCTTTCTGGCCTTTGTGGGCATTCTCACGCTGCTATTCAACTGGGTTGAAAAGAAAATGGATTACTTCCGGGTTTAAGGAGAAACGGCCATGGCGATTTTACAGGTGCAGCATATAGAAAAAAGCTTCGGCGCGACGCCGGTGCTTCGGGATATCAGCTTTTCAATGGACCGTGGACAGGTTCTGGCGATTATCGGATCCTCCGGTTCGGGCAAAACCACGCTGCTGCGGTGTTTAAACTTTCTGGAGACGCCCGATCGCGGGCGGATTTCAGTGGGCGGTCAGGTGTTGTTTGACGCTGACGCGCCCAAAGCCGAAAACAATCAGGACCTTCGAAAAAAGCGGCTGCATTTCGGGCTGGTATTCCAGTCGTTCAATTTATTTCCGCAGTATACCGTGCTGCAAAATGTGATGCTGGCCAGTCAGCTGCATGCAAAGGAGCGGCCGGATTATAAACAGCATAAAAAAGAAATTTTAGCAGAGATCGAACAGCGCGCCAGAGCGCTGCTTGGCCGAATGGGGCTGGAAAACCGGATGGAAAATTATCCGCATCAGCTGTCCGGCGGCCAGCAGCAGCGGGTGGCCATCGCCCGGGCGCTGGCCATGTCGCCGGAGGTGTTGTGTTTCGACGAGCCCACCTCGGCGCTGGATCCCGAACTGACCGG
>CALWVA010000001.1 GCA_944384875.1 uncultured Clostridia bacterium | reverse complement strand
TGCGCCACCGAAAAGCTGTCCAGCGACATATCGCCGTCAGCCGTATAGGTGTATTCCTGCGCCGAAAAATCACAGGAGTTGATATGCAGCCGGCACAGCGTATATCCCAATCCCTGCGCCGGATCAAAAAACGCGCGGATGAACGCCTGTCGGGTCTGCTCGCGCATCTTGGCGTAATTGCAGGCCGCCGCGTCCGTCAGCGCGCTGCCAAATCCGATAATCCGCTGATAGCGGATTTCGGGATATAGATTGACGATATGCTCTTCCGCATCAGGCTTAAAAACAAACGCCGGCGCCGCCAGCTGATGCAGCGGTTGTTTACTGTTTTTCCCGCTCTGGACCATCTGTTTGATATGATACATAAAGCCTCACCTTTTCTCCGGTTAACCGGCCACATGCTTCTAAATTTAAAGCAGTTATAGCACACATTGTACATAAAGTCAATCCCCCCTTTACACCTTTTTCACCACTTCAAAATATACTATAATTTTACATATACTCCGGGTAAGGATACATAAAATCCGAATCATTGAATTTTTTACGAAATTTCAAAAAGCTTTTGCCGACAATAACCGGTTTTTTCACATTTTCCACAGAGTTTTCCACAATCGTTATGTAAACAGCGTGTAAATACAATAAGTATAATCTATGCATCGAAAATTCCCAATATCTATTGAAGCTTCATCTGCTGTTCAACAACAGACGATCTTTATTTCCAGACAGCAAAATGCTCCCAATGGGATGTCCGGCACAGCGGCCGCACATACACATGGGAGCACTCTTAAATTTTCAGTTGGTTCTCGGCTTACGCCTGCTCTGTTTCGTCTGTAGACTGCAGTGCGTCGTAGCCGGTTTCACCGGTCCGAACCTTGATGGCGTCGGTGATTTCATATGCAAAGATTTTTCCATCGCCGACCTCGCCTGTCCGGGCAACCTCCTGAATTTTCTGAATCGTTTTGTTTTTCCACTCTTCTGAAGAAACCACGATTTCCAGCTTGATCTTGGGCTGCATCATTACATCGACTTCCTGCCCACGCACCACAGTGGTATAGCCCCGCTGTGCGCCGAAGCCCATGACCTGATAAACCGTTACGCCGTTTACTTCGATTTCATGCAGCGCTTCTTTAATGTCTTCGAGTTTTTCTTCCCGGATAATCGCTTCAACCTTATACATCATGATTGCAGACCCTCCTCATCAGTCAAGACCATTAAACGACGGATATGCCCGCTCGCCATGTTGTGTGGTATCCAGACCCAACAGCTCTGCTTTCGGCTCAACCCGCAGTTTGGTAAAGATTCTGGTGATTCCGATGCATACCAGCGTGCCAACGACCGCAACCGCAATCGTAACAACAATACTGATCAGCTGTGCAGTAAACAGCCCGGTCTCGCCATATACAAGGCCGTTCCAGCGCGCAACCGAATTGATATCTGTCCGCGCAAACAAACCGGTGGCTATGCCGCCCCAGATTCCGCCGATGCCATGACATCCGAAAGCATCCAGCGCATCGTCAATTTTCAGCTTCTTCTTTAAGAAGTTCATCATAAAGTAGCACAACGGGCTGACGACCGCACCGATGATAATGGCCGCCCAAACCGGAACAAAACCTGCGCCGGGTGTGATCGCAACCAGACCGACGACCAGCCCGGTAGATGCGCCCACCAACGTGGGTTTGCCGTCTTTGATCACATCAATGAGCATCCAGACCAGCAACGCCGTGCCGGAAGCAAGCGCCGTTGTCAAAAATGCGTGTGCTGCCAGGCCATTGGCGCCCAGGGCAGAACCGGCATTGAAACCAAACCACCCGAACCAGAGCAATGCGGCGCCCAAAAATACAAACGGAATATTGTGCACACGATAAGAGGTGTGTTCGACACCGCGCCGTCTGCCCAGCAAAATCGCCAACACCAGACCGCTGACGCCCGAACTGATATGCACCACGTTGCCGCCTGCAAAGTCCACCGAGCCCAATTCTGCCAAAAATCCGCCTGATCCCCAGACCATATGGGCCAACGGATAATACACAACCAGTGACCAAAGCGCAATAAAAATAAACAGTGCTTTGTACCGCATCCGTCCCGCTACAGAACCGGTGATCAGCGCCGGTGTAATCATAGCGAACATCATCTGGAATACGACGAAGGTCAGAGAAGAAAGGGTCGGCGCATATGTACTCACCTCTTCAAAGCTCAAACCATTCAGGCAGATATATTCCAGCCCACCGATCACGCCGCCGTGATCGGCGCCGAAAGCCAGAGAAAATCCGCAGATTACCCATAAAACTACTGAAAGCCCCATGATACCCGCGCAGGCCATCATTGTATTTACGACGTTTTTCCGGCGTACCAGCCCTCCGTAGAAAAAGGCCAGACCGGGTGTCATAATGAATACCAGGGCCGCGCAGATCAAAATGAAACCATTGTCTCCCGCACTCATACAACAACCTCCAATAAAATAAAATAAAAAGGACAAAGGTGTCCAACACAACATTGAACACCTTTGTCCTTGTATTTATATTATAGCAGCTGTTTTAAAAAATACAACCATAAATTTAGCGGTTGTTTACAGATTTGTCACTTTATATAAATAATCCTCAATCTATATTTTATTTTTAATATTTTTTACATGATTTTTATATAAAACAAATATAAATTTGGCTGATTGCCCCTTAAAAACTATTTTTATGCTACCGGCAGCGTGTAAAAACGCAACCGCCGCTACCAATCGGGGAAACAACCCCGATTGCACATCACCCAAAACACTGCTATAACAGTCTGTAGCCTGTCATTTGCCCCGCATATAAATTCTGCTGCAACAACAATACCGGCCGGGAAACCCGACCGGTATATACAAATACGTTGTTTTAACGCCACAAAATGTCTGCAATGTGAAGGTCTGATAAAATGCGGCGCAGCAGCTTACGCTTTGTCCACAGAACCAAACAGCTCCATCTTTTCTTTAACAGTGGCCTTAATCGCTTCAGCGCCGGGCGCCAGCAGTTTACGCGGATCAAAGCCCTTACCCTGCAGATCTTTGCCCTCTTCGATATATTTCCGGGTTGCCGCAGCAAACGCCAACTGGCACTCGGTATTCACATTGATCTTGGATACGCCCAGCGAAATCGCCTTCTTAATCATATCTGCCGGAATACCTGTTCCCCCGTGCAGCACCAACGGCATCGAACCGGTCAGCTTCTGGATTTCTTCCAACACGTCGAAACGCAGCCCGGCCCAGTTTTCGGGATATTGGCCGTGAATATTGCCAATACCGGCCGCCAGCATGGTAACGCCCAGATCTGCGATCATCTTGCACTCTTTGGGATCGGCCACCTCGCCGCCGCCGACAACGCCGTCTTCTTCACCGCCGATCGCGCCGACTTCGGCTTCAATCGACAGGCCCAGTTTATTGGTCAGCTCGATCAGCTCCTTGGTTTTTGCGATATTCTCTTCAATCGGATAATGCGATCCATCAAACATCACCGATGAAAAACCGGCTTCGATACATGCTTTGGCTCCTTCGTAGCTGCCATGATCCAGGTGCAGCGCCACCGGAACGGTAATGTTCATCTCCTCCAGCATGCCATTGACCATGCCGACAACCGTCTTATAGCCGCACATATATTTGCCCGCGCCCTCGGATACACCCAAAATCACCGGAGACTGCAGCTCCTGCGAGGTTTGCAGAATGCTCTTGGTCCATTCCAGATTGTTGATATTAAACTGTCCCACTGCATATTTGCCTGCTTTTGCTTTGGTAAGCATATCCTTTGCATTTACTAACGCCATATTCTATCCAACTCCCAATCAATTGATTTGATTTTATTATAACAAATAGCCGCACAAAATAAAAGGGGTATTTGTGAAATTTTTAGCAGTTGCCTCTGTTTTCGGTAGCTGTCAGCGCGCCATATGCGCGATCAAACCCGCCGCCAACACCCAAATCACCGGCGGGATTGCAAACGCGCAAACCGTCAGCGCCCGGCCTTTTGCATCCATCCGGCGAAACAGCCTGGCGGTGCGCAGGCTGTCGGGCAGCCGGTGCAGCAGTTTGTGATGCAGCAAAATATCCAACAGAAAAAATACGCCGTATAATACGATGGCAGCGATCGCAGCCCACAGCATATTTTTCAGCAGCCACGCCGCCGTCAGACACAGCAAAAATCCCGCGGTATACGCCATACCGGGAACGGATTGCCGATCGGGCAGGCTGTTTGCCCGGCCATGCGGCTGTTTTGAGTGCTCCTGGCTCATCGGCCCATTATTCAGATGATCTGCCTGTCTGTGTGTCTCGCCATGTTCCCGGCGATTTTTCTGCTTATCCATCAGCACACACGATCTCCCTTCTCTGCTGCTGGCGCCGTCTTCCCTCTATATGATTGTTTCATACAGACTCCGGTAAACGAACATTGAAAAAACAAGGAGCGGTCTCACTCGGAAACCGCTCTTGATAACAAAATGAACCGTCTTAATCCATCGCGGTATAACTACCGTCTTTAATATACATACCCTTTGGATCTTTGGTAGGTTCGCCGTTTTCATCCCAGGTCATGGTTCCGGTTACGCCATCAACTGTGATTTGTGTCATTGCCGCTTTCAGCTTTTCACACAGATCAGACACAGAAATAGAAGCGTCGTCGATACCTGCCTGCTCCATCGCCGCCTTGATGGTATAAATCGCATCATAAGCGTCCGCCGCAAACTGATTGGGGATCTCATTATTATATTTAGCTTTATAAGCGGCGGTGAAGGTTTGCGACTTCTCATCGCTGGCATCCGCCGCAAACGGCGTTAACAGCATCACACCTTCAGCCAATTGACTGTCATTGCCCAGCTGTTGAACAATACTATCCAATCCGTCACAGCCAAAATACTGCGTCTCCAGTCCGGCGCTGTTCGCCTGTTGCAGGATCAGCGCGGCCTGCTGATAATAAATCGGTAAAAACACCAGTTCTGCGCCGCTGGATTTGACCTGCTGCACCGCAACAGAAAAATCGGTGTTATTGCTGGAGGTAAACGCCTGCTCACTGACGATTTCCAACCCCAGTTCGGCCGCTTTCTCCTTAAAGGTTCTGTAAATACCCGAAGAATAAGGATCTGAGCTGTCATAAATCACAGCGATTTTTGAAGCCAGTTGTTTATCGAAAATATACTGCGCAGACGCAGCGCCCTGGTTATCATCACTAAAGCAGATCCGGAACGTATTGTCATATTTTGTGCAGTCTACCGCCGAGCCGGACGGTGTCAATTGGAACATATTATCTTCATAAGTTAAATCTTTAACCGCCAGACAGGGCGCGCTGGTAACCGTGCCCATCAAAATCTTACAACCTTCATCTTTTAACAGACCATAGGCGGTAATCGCCTTTTGCGCGTTATTTTCATCATCCTGAAAATTCAGTTCCAACTGAATCCCGTTTACGCCGCCTGCAGCGTTGATTTCATCAACTGCCAACTGCGCGCCGTTTTCAACGGCTGTACCATAAGACGCTGTCTGGCCGGTCAGCGGACCGATACCGCCAATCTTCAACACAGTCGCAGAATCTTCTGTGCCGCCGCAGGATGCGAAACTTCCTGCCATTAACACGGCAGCCAGCCCTGCACACAACAACTTGGCTAATTTGTTCATCTTGTTTCCCTCTCTCTTCCCAATAAAATATACCGTCTATCTAGACGTTGGTTTTATTTTATGGCAAAATTGTGTTTTTGTCAATATATATTCAATATCATATCAAAATCTCATGTCGTTCATCATCTTTTGATGCTTAGCTGCCTTGTAAATATACCAATATCCGTCAAATGCAATATAAATGATTTTCTGTGCATATACACGCATGATACATTGCAGCGGCAAATATAATAGCCGGTGACTATAACACACTGTAAATAATAAAAAATTATTTTGTGATGTCGAACCTGTTGGTAAACCATTGTCGCTTTGTAATATATTCAAAATTCAAATATTCAAAGCGATCGTTTGATCATCTGTGCTGAATATACTTTAAATACGCACCATATGCAATTACATTTTATTTTTTAAATATGATAACTTTTTTGCCCATTGGGCTATCCATCTTTTCTTCAAATGTTGGCGATATCGTTTTTTTACTTTTTGGAAAAGAAGATTATCTCCTGATCTTATTCGCTCTTCCGCATTTTCACTGGCCTGTCTACGGTTTTTTAATACAACATAAAACTGCCATGAGAGAATGACTCTCATGGCAGTTTTGCATTTGTCATAAACCAGTCAATTCCGATCCGGTCTGTAAGACCGGCATTAAATCTATGGCTTATCTATTAAACGAATCTTACCGTTTTTTAGATTTGAACAGGACCACACCTGCCGCTGCAGCCAGGATCAATGCGCCAACGGGCATTGCTACTGCACCCATAGGAGGAGTAGTGCCGCCGATGCCGCCACCGATGCTGCCGCCACCAATACCGGAAGTCGTGGTGGTTGTAGTAGTATCACCCGCAACTGTAATATCACCTGTAGCAGTGGTATCATCTGCAGTAGTCTCAGCCGGTGTTGTAGACTCAGTTGTAGTCGGCTCAGTGGTTGTAGTCGGCTCAGTTGTCGTAGTCTGTTCTTCACCAACAACAACTGCACCCGGCAACAGCACGGACGGCAGATCTGTCTCGTCCTCAGTGATGATATCACCAATGGACTCAGTGATCGCGATCTCATAGACATCTCCGTCTACGGCGTCTGCATTAACTTCGAACACCAGCGTGCACAGCAAGCCGGTGACGTTTACTTCGTCAGAACCGTTATACTGCGCGCTGAACTTATAGCTGCCTCTCTCGTTGGAACGGCTGATCAGATCCTCAGAAGGTTTCACCCATTCGTTGGTTTCTTCATTGAACACATCGCCGCCGGTGACATCCACCAATGTCAGCTTGGTGTTGTCAAATTCAGCAAACCAACCCATTGCCCACAGCTTCGGCGCCTGGGTCAATCTCACCGGAACTTCTACTCTTTCGCCAGGCATTCCGTATACGGTGTCCGCCTGCACTACAACATCATTTTCATCGATGTCAATAGTAGTAGTCTCGGGAGGCTCAGTGGTAGTTTCAGTAGTAGTCTCGGGAGGCTCAGTGGTAGTTTCAGTAGTAGTCTCGGGAGGCTCAGTAGTAGTCTCTGTAGTAGTCTCTGTAGTAGTCTCCGTTGTGGAAGACTCAGTTGTGGAAGTTTCAGTGGTTGTCGTTTCCGGTGCCAGATATAACAGGCTGATCGGACTCATTGTACCACTAATTGCACTATTGCCCCACTCGTAAGCAATAAAGTGTAATTCCGCAGATAAACCATTTGCGCTCGGCTCCGCCAAAGTTTGACCCGCAGGCAGATCCAGTGTGATCACTCTGCTCTCGCCAGCCTCAATCACAATAGCTTCCGGACTGGTCTTCTGATCATTACCAAAATTAATTGTAGAAGCGCCAGGTACATACCAGCTGCCCATGACCAGGAACGGTTGTGTACCGGTATTGGTTACTGTAAACTGAATCTTTTTGCCGTCAGTAGCTGTATCGCCGTTCAGCGCTGCATATGCAGCCACATAGCAATCCTGTGCATTCGTGCTTTGGTCAGCCCAGAACTGTTGCTGAACTTTACCGATGTTGTTACCAAAGGTATCGATAATCATATTATAATCTTCATCGGAAGTTAAAATACCTCTGTCAAAGGCAGTTCCTTCGGTATCGTTCCAACCGCCGCCTTCGCCATCATATTCCATACCCTGGCCCCAGGAGCTGGAATAGTTACGGCCGCCTAATTCCCAATTCAACAAAGATACACTGGTGTATTTTGAAAGATCTTCAGTTGTAGTGGGTTCAGGTTCAGTTGATTCCGCAGTCGTATCAGGAGCAGATCCAGCCACTCTGATGGTTTCAATATCCGACAATGTGTAGGTAATGCCGCCCAGATTGGTCTGATTGGCATCTGTATGACCCTGCGCACGTACTCTGAACTGTGTATGGCTTGCGGTCTTCAGCCATGCAGGTGTTACCCCTACAACTTCTCCACTGACCGCAAAGTTCTCAAACAGCATTACATATTCGCCGGTCTCACCAACCGCTGCAGTAAGCGGAACTGCCTGCGTTTGATAAGTACCATAATCTGTTGCTACAAAATAAGCTTCCAGCGGAACATCAGTTTTGCCAACCGAATCAATCCGTAACTTAAACCGGATACCCACTGCATCGTCTGTTAATGCATCCGCATTCATATGGTTCCAGTCATAGAGCTGATACTGTGCAGCATCCTCAGTAAATGTGGCAGTCACTGTACCGTCCTCATTGATGACTCTGTTGCCGCCCTCTTCCGGTGCGCCGCCATCCCAAGTGGTGTTTCTATAAACAGCAATGGATTCATATTCCGGCTCAACCGACTCTTCTGCAACTTTAACAGCTTCAATCGCAGACAGTGTATAGGTCATGCCGCCCAGATTGATTTGATTGTCATCTGCATAACCCTGCGCACGTACTCTGAACTGTGTATGGGTGAACGCTCTCACCGTGTCAAGCGTGATACCAGCGCCGTTGGCAAAGTCCTTAAACAGAATCACATATTCAGCAGTCTCGCCAACCGCCGCTGTGATGTCAAAACGGCAAGTCGGCCAGGTATCGCTATAGCTGGTTCCTACGAAATAGCCTTCCAGCGGAACATCGGTTTTGCCAACCGAGTCAACCCGCAGTTTGAACCGCAGGCCAACTGCGTCATCCGTAATCACCGATGCGTCCTGATTACCCCAGTCAAGCAGCTGATACTGTGCCGTATCTGCTGTAGACGAATAGGTAACTGTTCCGTCTTCATTCTGTGTCGCTGTGAAGCCGCCTTCCGGCTGCCCGCCGCCCCATGTCGTGTTTTTGTAAACACCCAGGGACTCATAAGAAACTTCCGGCTCAACCGGCTCTTCTGCAACTTTAACAGCTTCAATCGCAGACAGTGTATAGGTCATGCCGCCCAGATTGGTCTGATTGGAATCTGTATGACCCTGCGCACGTACTCTGAACTGTGTATGGGTGAACGCTCTCACCGTGTCAAGCGTGATACCAGCGCCGTTGGCAAAGTCCTTAAACAGAATCACATATTCAGCAGTCTCGCCAACCGCCGCTGTGATGTCAAAACGGCAAGTCGGCCAGGTATCGCTATAGCTGGTTCCTACGAAATAGCCTTCCAGCGGAACATCGGTTTTGCCAACCGAGTCAACCCGCAGTTTGAACCGCAGGCCAACTGCGTCATCCGTAATCACCGATGCGTCCTGATTACCCCAGTCAAGCAGCTGATACTGTGCCGTATCTGCTGTAGACGAATAGGTAACTGTTCCGTCTTCATTCTGTGTCGCTGTGAAGCCGCCTTCCGGTGCGCCGCCACCCCATGTCGTGTTCTTGTAAACACCCAGGGACTCATAGGCAGGCGCCGCAGTCTGCTCTGCTCCACCAGTTGCCGACGATACTACCGCGCCGACGGCAAACATACTGGCCAGCAAGCAGACAGCCAGCAACATGCTGACAACTTTTTTTGTCACTTTCATGTCCTGAATCTCTCCTTTGTATAACTTATCATTAACCTGCACCAAGAACCCCAGCAAGCAGGTGTTGCTTTTATTGTACTCGAATAATCCGAGCTTGTCAATTGTTTTCATTTTAAATAGTTGGCCTAACCGGCATAGAAAATGTGGGCTTACTTTTGTGCAAAATGCACTGTAATTTTTATCCATTCAGCCGATTTACACGTTATAACCCCATTTTCTGCGTGGGTCAATCCCGAAAATAGTAGTATATTGCTATACAGCTTTTTAAGAACTTACACTGTCAACCCCACGGGCAACCCAAATATTTTAAGGTTTTTATCCATAGAATTTCCCTGATTTCACTGCTTTTCCCAGCTGCGAAGCGCTGTATAATCCACTCTGCAAATCATCCACCGCATCAGCGTGTTCTACGACAATGCTCTCCGGGATAACAACCGCTTCCTCCGATTTCAGCAGCCGCACAAACCAGCCGCCCACAACAGCGCATATATTGAAAAGCATTTCCTGCGCTTGCGTATATTTTTTGTATTTTAACATATATTTACACGTCTGTCAACTTTTTCATCCAATTCTTTCTAATTCTTTTCTCAACCGGTGAATGATCTTTTTCTCCAGCCTGGAAATATAGCTCTGGGAGATCCCCAGCTGCTGTGCTACATCCTTTTGCGTATGCTCGGCATAACCGTTAAACCCAAACCGCATCTGCATGATCTGCCGTTCCCGGGCGGGCAGCGCCCGCACCAGCTGCGCCACCACGCTGCGTTCATCCTGCAATTCCACATCACGGTTAACCTCGTCGGCGTCGCTGCCCAATATGTCAGATAACAGCAGTTCGTTGCCGTCCCAGTCCACATTCAGCGGCTCGTCGATGGATACCTCGCCCTTTTGCTGGCCGGTTTTACGCAGATACATCAAAATCTCATTTTCAATACAGCGGGAAGCGTAGGTAGCCAGTTTGATATTTTTATCCGGCCGGAAAGTATTCACCGCCTTAATCAGCCCGATTGTCCCGATAGAGATCAAATCTTCGATATTCGCGCCCACAGCGTCAAATTTTCGGGATATATACACCACCAACCGCAGATTATGCGTAATCAGCAGTTCTTTTGCCTGCCCATCCCCGGCGGCATACCGGGCGATGGCCGCCTGCTCCTCCTCTTTGGATAACGGCGGCGGCAGCGTCTGCGATCCGTTAATATAATAAACGCCACGGGACAGACCCATCCTTGCCAACAAACGCTGCAGCTGCAGCCACAGCCGTTTAAACCCGTTCAAGACCATTCCTCCTATTCCATTCTGGTCAGCACCTGCGCCGGCAACAGCGCCTGCCGGCCGGTTCCGACGCTCTTGGGAGATACCGCGATGGTAATATCCTGATATGTATATGTTCGGCTACCGGCAGTCAGCAGCATATAATCCGGCCGGAACGCCGGCAGAATGCCATATTCTTTTCCCACCGCGTGATACAATACAAATCGAAAACCCGGCACGCCTGCCGCTGTCTGGGGCGGTGATTGCCCGCCGGAAAACAGCGGGCGGCTTTCGGGCGGCAACAGCGGCTTGATAAACGTATAATCCGCCACCACCACCGGGTCGCCGGAGTAATGATCCTGCAGGCTGTTGCCGCTGTCCAGCAGCGCGTCACCGTCCACCTGCCGGCCGTTTAAGGCGATGGTCACCCGATAATGATGGCCGTTTATTCGAAGACGTGCGGACAGCCGTTCCAGCACTCGTAGAAGCAGATAGCACACAACAGTAGAAATCACCAATACCAGCGGCGAAATCTGAAAATAGACGGCGCTGACCGATACCAGCATACCATCCGGGCGAAACAGCAGCAGTCCACACAGCAGCAGTCCCGCCAGAGCAAAGGATAACAGCAGAAAAGCGCTGGCAGCTTTTAAAAAACGCCGCGGGCTGCCAAATCCGAAACAGATCAGTGTGATTACACCACAGAGCAATAGTTTATAGGCAAACTCCAAAACCACTGCAAGCACCGGAACCACCGGTGCAGGCAGCAAAATATAAAAAGCGCCCAATGCCCCGGCAGCCGCGGCGGCAAGTAACCGCCACAGCCGCGGCCGGCGGGAAACCGCAAAACCGGTCAGCCGCAACAGCAGATAATTAATAAACAGATTTAGAAAAAACAACAGGTCCACATACAGGGTCATATGTATCCTTCTCTCCTGGAAAGGCGACGGCATCCGTCGCGCCGTATTTATTATACCGCCCGTTCTCCGTCGGTTGCTGTCGATTTGAGGACCTGAAAATATATTTTTTATGAACGTATGTATCTATATCAGCCGGCTATGCAGACTAAAGGAGGCTTTTCATGGAAACGCCGCCGGGCAAACCGGCAAAAAATTAATATCGTCCGACGATTTTCTGGTTTACAACCAGATGAATTATTGCTACAATAGAAATGGAATCTGGTTTTTTCGATGACACAGGTCCGTAATACACGGGCTGCAGAACCCCGGTGGCAGCTGCGGTGTTATCGGTTATTTCCCTCGCCGCCGGAGAAACGGAGTTTTGATATGAAAGTCCTTTTCGCAACCAGCGAAGCATTCCCGTTTGCTGTTTCCGGCGGATTGGGAGACGTTTCCTATGCGCTGCCCAAGGCGCTGCGCAAACGGCTGTGCGGTATGCGGGTGGTATTGCCGCTGTACGCCCAGGTGCCGGACGAGCTGCGAGCCTCGATGAATTTTATCACTTCTATTACTGTGCCGGTGTCCTGGCGCAACCAATACTGTGGCATTTTCGAAGCAAAATACGATGGCGTGACCTATATCCTGCTGGACAATGAGTTTTATTTTAAACGTGGCAGCATGTATGGGGAATACGACGACGCCGAACGTTTCGCCTTTTTTGCCCGGGCCGTGTTAGAGGTTATTCCCCATATCGGGTTTACGCCTGACGTCATTCACTGTAACGATTGGCAGACTGCACTGATTCCCCCCTATTACCGGCTGTTTTACTATAATCGGCCCGGCTACGAACAACTTAAAACGGTGATGACCATCCATAACATTCAATATCAGGGGCGCTATGGAATGGAAATTCTCGAAGATGTGTTTGGAATTCCGTCCTGGGCCAGTTCTCTGGTGGAATATGACAAAGATATCAATCTGCTCAAGGGCGGTATCGAAAGCGCTGACGCCGTTACAACGGTCAGCCCCTCTTATGCCAAAGAGATTTTAGACCCATGGTTTTCCTATGGGCTGGATCGGATTTTACAGGAGCGCAGCTATAAACTGCACGGTATCGTTAACGGCATTGACACCGATGAATATAACCCGGCGCAGGATCCACATATTGCCGCGCCTTATACAGCCGCTGACCTGTCGGGCAAAGCGGTAGACAAAGCGGCGCTGCAAAAAGAATTTGGATTGCCTGCGGCGGCGGATATTCCGATCTTGTCAATGGTGACCCGGCTGGCCTCTCATAAGGGGCTGGATCTGGTTCAGTTTATATTTGACCGGCTACTGGAATGCGACCTGCAATTTATTTTGCTGGGCTCCGGCGAACAAAAATATGAACGGTTCTTTCATCAAAAAGCCGCACAGTATCCTGAAAAATTCAAGTTTTACCGTGGGTTTGACACGCCGCTGGCACATCGCATTTACGCCGGCTCCGATCTGTTTTTAATGCCGTCCAAGCAGGAGCCCTGCGGGCTGTCGCAGATGATCGCCCTGCGGTATGGAACCATCCCGGTGGTACGCAAAACCGGCGGGCTGGGCGACACCGTTACCGATGCGGACGACAACGGCGTTGGATATACGTTTCAATCTTATAACGCCGACGATATGTTTGGCGCTGTCTGCCGCGGGCTGGGGTGTTACCCACAGAAGCAATATTGGACGCCGCTGGTTCAGCGGGCGATGGCTGCCGATCACAGCTGGGCCGGCTCTGCGCGGGAATATTTGCGGCTGTATCGGGAGCTGACCGGAAAAGAACGGTAAATGCATCGCATGATACAAACCAGCATCACTGCAATATTACGCCGCTTTCGGTAGAGCGGACAAACCAGATGCATACCCTTTGTAATTTGACCGCCGTTGCAAGATCAGTATTACAACCGTTTTTAATTAGAGCGTGTGATGGCCGATATGCTGAAACAACCAACCGCCGGGCAGAACGATTCTGCCCGGCGGTTTGTATAAAAGGATATCTGTCGATGCTGTTGTTTTACTGTATATCCAGTAAAATATATGCATGGCATTCAAATCTACACATTAAAATACCCGCCGGCAATTGCCGGCGGGTATTTCTTTTTTGTAATCGATCCAGATCGTCACTCACCCAGATATGCTTTTTTCACCCGGTCGTTGTTCATCAGGTCGGCGGCTTTCCCTTCCAGCGCGATGGTCCCGGTTTCCAACACATAGGCCCGATCTGCGATGGTGAGGGCTTTTTTTGCATTTTGCTCTACCAGCAGCACCGTAGTGCCGGCTTTACAGATCTCTTCAATAATGTTAAACACCTCGGTCACCAGCAACGGCGACAGCCCCATCGACGGTTCATCCATCAAAATGATCTGCGGATGAGACATCAGCGCACGTCCCATCGCCAGCATCTGCTGTTCGCCGCCGGACAACGTACCCGCGATCTGATTTTGCCGCTCTTTCAGCCGCGGGAACCACCCATATACCGTCTGCAACGAATGGACAATCTCTTTTGGGTCACGGCGGATATACGCCCCCATTTTTAAATTATCCAACACCGTCAGCTGTGAGAACACCCGGCGTCCCTCCGGCACCTGTGCGATACCCATGGACACGATCTTATGGGGCGCAACGCGCGTAATCTCTGTCCCGTTAAACCGGATACTGCCAGATTTAGGGCGCAGTAACCCACTGATGGTATGCAGCGTTGTGGTCTTACCCGCGCCATTGGCGCCGATCAGCGCGATGATCTCTCCGCGATCCACAGTGAACGAAACGCCCCTGATCGCATTTATCATGCCATAGCTGACATAGATATTTTCAATTTCCAGCATCGCCATGATGCAATGACCTCCATCCTCTGTGATCCGCCACGCCGGCGTTTATTCGCCCAGATAGGCCTTGACAACCTCCGGGTCGCGCAGCACCGCGGAAGTCTCACCTTCACACAACACCGACCCAAAATTCAAAACCGTCAACCGTTCGCAGATGCCGCTGACCAGCCGCATATCATGCTCAATCAGCAGAATTGTCATCTGGAACCGTTCCCGAATCAGACGGATGGTCTGCATCAGCTCCGCCGTTTCATTGGGATTCATCCCTGCGGCCGGCTCGTCCAGCAGCAGCAAACGCGGATTGGTCGCCAGCGCCCGGGCGATCTCCAGCTTGCGCTGCTTGCCATAGGGCAGATTTCGCGCCCGAAGCTTCACATCGTCCTGCAGGCCGAATACCTCCAGCAGCTGCATCGCCTTCTCGTTCATCTTTTTTTCTGTTTTATAATCACCGGGCAGACGCAAAATATTGGTAAACAGCCCGCATTTTACCTGGTTGTGCAGCCCCACTTTGACATTGTCCAACACAGACATCTCATTGAACAGCCGAATATTTTGAAAGGTGCGCGCAATACCCATTTTGCTGATCTGCACATTGTTTTTTCCGGTAATATCCACGCCGTCCAACAAAATGGTGCCGCTCGTGGGCTTATAGACCCCGGTCAGCATATTGAACACCGTTGTTTTTCCCGCGCCGTTCGGGCCGATCAACCCGTAAAGCTGGCCCTGTTCTACCGCAATATGAAACTGGTCTACCGCCTGCAGCCCGCCGAAACGGATGCTTAAATTCTGTACATCCAATAAAGCCATCCGTTACGCCTCCTTTTTAGGCTGTCTGATAAACAGATTTTTGATTTTCTGTTTAACCACCTGCCGGCCCCGGTCTACAACCGCTTTGATTGCCGGCGAACCGTTGACCAGCATCATCCCAATCAGCACCACGGCGTAAATCAGCATTCTGTAATCGCTTAAGAACCGCAGCCATTCCGGCAGAATGGTCAACACCACTGCCGCAATCATTGAGCCCAGGGTGGATCCCATGCCGCCCAACACGACAAACACCAAAATATTGATGCTCATGACATAACCATAATCCGCCTGGGTGGCCACGGCCTGCCCGGCATTGTGCGCATACAGCACACCGGCAATCCCAGCCAAAAACGCGGAAACTACCAGCGCAATCAATTTATATTTTGTGATATTGATTCCGATGCTTTCAGCGGCGATGCGGTTGTCGCGAATAGCTTTGATCGCCCGGCCGGTTCTGGAATGAATCAGATTCATCACCAGCAGCACCGTTAAAAAGGCCAGCACAAACGCGATGGCAAACCCGCCTTTTCCAAGTCTGGGAACGCTGGTGATTCCCAGCGAACCGTCTACCAGCGGCACCGCGTCGGCAGACAAATTGCTGAGGCCGGTGCCGCCGACCCCCACTCTAAAACTGCCGTTATCCAATGAAACCCGAGTGACGTTAAACAGGTTCCAGATGATCTCACCAAAAGCCAGCGTCACAATCGCAAGATAGTCGCCGTTCAGCCGCAACACCGGCACGCCCACGATCAGCCCGAACAACCCGGCGACGATCCCGCCCAGCACCAGCGCCAGCGGCAGCCGGATCCAGGCGCTCAGGTCGGGATTGACCGTATCAAAATATTTTGAAACAAACGCGCCTACAAACGCGCCCACACACATAAACCCGGCGTGTCCCAGCGACAGCTCGCCCAAGATACCGACAGTCAGGTTTAACGACACCGCCAGAATAATATTATAACAGCATGGCACCAGCCAGCTTTGAATCTGGTTGCTCAGCAAATCCAGAGACAGCAGCAGCTGAAGGATTGCAAACACAACCAGCATTCCACCCAGCATCAACAGCTTTTTGCGGGTGGAGGCGCGCATATTTTTCCATTTTGCAGCCAACGCCATGTTGACGATCATTCCTTTCAAAACGCGGCGACAGCGGGCGCCGCTCTCCTGTTTAAATACAAAGTCGAGACGGTCAGACTTTTTCCTTGATTTGCCGTCCTAACAACCCGGTAGGTTTAATTAGCAGCACCAAAATCAAAATAACAAACACAATGGCATCTGCCAGTGCGCTCAGCTGGAACTGCGCTAAAATGGATTTACTGAACTGTTCAATGATTCCCAACGCAATACCACCGATCATTGCCCCGGGAATCGAGCCGATACCGCCGAACACCGCCGCTGTAAACGCCTTGATGCCAGGCATGGTTCCGGCATATGCGCCGATCTGAGAATATGTGCCGATATACATAAAGCCGGCGATTCCGGCCAGCGCCGAGCCAATGGCAAACGTCAGGGAAATGGTGGCGTTGACGTTAATGCCCATCAGCTGCGCGGCGCCGTTGTCTTCTGATACGGCGCGCATCGCCTTGCCCTGTTTGGTAAAACGAACGAACAGCAACAGCGCCACCATAATCACCAGCATAATCACCACGTTCACAATCGTAGACCCCTGGATGATCAGATGTTCGTTGATCTGCCAGTTCAGCGCGGTCAGAAACGAAAACGAATAGCTTTTATTTTCTGTTCCAAAAGTCAACAGCGCCACATTCTGCAACAGATAGCTGACGCCGATGGCGGTGATCAACACCGTCAGAGATGAAACCCCGCGCAGCGGTTTATAGGCCACCTTTTCAATCACCACGCCCAGCACCGTGCAGACGACCACCGCCGCCAGCACCGCAACCCACGGCGGCATGTTGGTATATTGCATCACCGTAAATGTGGTGATGCCGCCCACCATAATAATATCTCCATGCGCGAAATTCAGCATTTTAGCGATGCCATAAACCATGGTATAGCCCAGCGCAATCAGCGCATACATGCTGCCAAGACTGATGCCGTTGATCAGCGTTGCCAGAAAATCATTCATCCAAAAACCATTCCTTTTATTTTGGCATATAAAGTTGCATATGATTGGAATTTCAAAAAATATAGATATAGTATAGCATAACCCCAGGCAAATCTCAATTATTTTTTATTGGCCACACACATAAAAATTCTTTATTGCAAAGCGCTGTGTTTCCCGCCATGGATGCAGAAACCAAAACACCATCGCAACAAATCCGCTTTTCAGTAATGTTTGATTTTTGCCGCACTAAAAATCAGGTCATTTCATAGTGCGTTGATACACCAGCAGATAAAACGCAGCCTGGGTTTCAAGGTGATCCAACTTTGTCAACCGCTGAAAATCCTGCGCGCCGGTCTTATAATAATACGGCGTCATCTGAAAAAGCTCGCGGATGGTCTGGCCATCTGGCAGTTGCATTGGATATTCCAGCGTTTCCCGGCGGCGCAGCACAAAGCCCTCCAGCTGCCCCGGCGGCTGCTTGTTCTCATAAGGCCGGTCGTATACCGCCGCCTTCAGCGTATACAGATGCAGCGGCATCGGCACCGCCCGAATCAAAAAGCCGCCCGGCCGCAATACTCTGGCAAACTCCGCCGCGCAAACCGGCGCAAAAACATTGCTAAGCAGCCCACAGCTCTGTGACGCCACCGACAGACGGAAGATGCTGGCTACCGCCAGCTGCACCGGCGCGCCCTGCAAATCGGCCGCTGCCAACGCATATTTGGAAATGTCTATCCCCAACATCTGCGGATTTCTCTGCTGTAATGCCCGCCACAGCGCCGCGGTATAAAAGCATTCCCCGCAGCCTGCATCCAATACTGTGTTATCCGGCTCAAAATATCTCTGCGCCAGTTCGCACAGCCGGTCGCGCAACGGATCATAATAGCCCCGCCGCAAAAACGCTTTGCGCGCCTGAACCATCACCCGGTCGTCGCCGTGCCGTTTACTGCCGGACTGCTGAGATTGCAGCAGATTGACATACCCTTTCCGGGCAATATCATAGCTATGTCCTTGTTCACACAAATACCGGGTCTGCAGCCGCTGCAGCGCCCCGCCACAAACTGGACAGATAAACCCCGACATGCCGCTTTCCTCCCTGATGTGTTGTTTATCGACATTATACACGCAAAACCGCCGACGCGCAATATAAAAGCAACAGTTCAGAGGGTTTGATTCATTGTTTGCGTAAATATCATATTCGCCATTATAAAACACGCGGTATCTGTGGCCACCGCAAGCCGGCTGATTTTTTGCGGCAATCCAGGCAAAAAATTCTTGACATGCAACAAACCATTGTGTATACTTACAGTTAGTCTAACCTAACCAAAAGCTAAAATGACGGGCGGCAGTGTCCTTCATTTTAATTTCGTATGATCTTATCTGATCTTGTAGGGCTTCATCTTATGTGGTTATTTATAACGAACTTCTCAGGCCACAGATCTGCATGTCGAGTCCTCACCTAACAGGACCTGGCTGATTGCAAACGAAAGGAGCAAAACGATGAGCGTTGTGATTGTAGGCGGAAATGAACGCATGGTCTGTCAATATCAGTCGATCTGTAAAAATTACGGCTATAAGGCCAAGGTGTTTCCGAAAGAAAGCGGCACCCTGCGAAAGAAAATGGGGTGTCCGGATTTGTTGATCGTCTTTACCGGGACGGTATCGCACAAAATGATGATCAGCGCATCACAGGAGGCAAAACGCAACAACATCCCGATCGCACGGGTGCATACCAGCAGCGCCTCTGCGCTGCACGGCGTGCTGGCGGCGCATACCGGGCAGGCGGAACAGAACAAAGTGTAATCGGCCAAACAGAAATGTATCGCATAAAAAACAATATGGGCCGGGTGTTCCCGGCCCATATTGTTTTTTATGAAAAATGCGGGCCCTATAGATACCCGGCCAATTGTTACAACAAACACCCGGATGCAACCAACCTCCACACCTTTACGCGCCGTAAGCGTCCAAAATTTCCTGCAGCAGATCGGTGGGAAGCTGGCTGTCAGACTTGAAGCGCACCGAAATATACGGTCGCTCGCCGCCAGAGAGCATCACCCGCCCTTTCAGCGCGCTCACCAGCGCCGACGCTTTTTGCAGATCGAACTTTGCCGGATACAACAGCATACAGCCGCCTTTTTGTGCAATCTCTGTGATGCCGGCGGCGGCGGCGCGGTTGCGCAGAAACGCGATATCGATCAGCCCCAGCACCGACGCCGGCGGCTCGCCATAACGGTCGATCAATTCGTCGAGTACATCTTCTGACTGTTCCTGGGTTTTGATCTGCGCGATCCGCCGGTAGATATGCAGCCGCTCCGGTAGCGCCGGGATATAATTTTCCGGGATATGCGCCGCCATCTGCAGATCCACCGTGCAGTCCGGCGCGTCGGTGACCGGCTCGCCCTTTTCCTCTTTCACCGCGTCAGACAGCAGTTTTAAATACATATCATAACCCACCGATTCCATATGCCCGTGCTGCCGCGCGCCCAGCACATTGCCTGCGCCCCGGATCTCAAGATCGCGCATCGCAATCTTGAAACCGGCGCCAAACTCGGTGAATTCCCGAATGGCCTCCAGCCGTTTTTCAGACACCTCAGACAGCGCCTTACCGCGCCGGAAGGTAAAATAAGCATAGGCTCGCCGGGGAGAACGGCCTACCCGCCCCCGCAGCTGGTGCAGCTGGGACAGACCAAACCGGTCGGCGTCTTCAATAATCAGCGTGTTGACGTTGGGTACATCCACACCGGTCTCGATGATGGTTGTGCAGACCAAAACGTTGATCTCGCCGTCGATGACGCTGCGCCAGATCTCTGACAACGCGTGTTCATCCATCTGACCATGGGCCACCGCTACCCGGGCTTCAGGAATATCCTCCTGAATCCGCGCGGCGATGCGCGAGATGGTATCTACCCGGTTGTGAATATAATAAACCTGCCCGCCCCGGAACAGCTCCCGCCGGATCGCATCATACAGCACGCCCCGGTCATATTCCAGAACATAAGACTGCACCGGATACCGGTCCTGCGGCGCCTCTTCGATCACCGACATATCCCGCAAACCGGACATCGCCATGTTCAGCGTGCGCGGAATGGGCGTAGCCGACAGCGTCAGCACATCCACCGTGGGAAACAGCTGCTTGAGTTTTTCTTTCTGCGCTACCCCGAACCGCTGCTCCTCATCTACCACCAGCAGCCCCAAATCAGCAAACTGAACATCTTTGGAAATCAGCCGGTGGGTGCCGACGATAATATCAATCTCGCCGCGCCGCAGCTTCTGTCGGATCGCTGTCTGCTGTGCCGGCGTTTTAAAACGCGACAGCATTTCAATCTGAACCGGAAACCCCTCCATCCGCTGCAGCAGCGTTTTATAGTGCTGCATGGCTAAAATGGTGGTGGGCACTAAAATCGCGCACTGCTTGCCGTCGCAGACACACTTAAAGGCCGCCCGCAGCGCCACTTCGGTTTTGCCGAAGCCCACGTCGCCGCACAGCAGCCGGTCCATCGGCATGGGGCGCTCCATATCGCCCTTGATCTCGTCACAGCATTTAAGCTGATCATCGGTTTCCTCATAAGGAAAACGATATTCAAAATCATGTTGTAAATCGGTATCAGGCGAAAACGCAAAGCCTTTGGCAGAAGCGCGCTTGGCATATAATGCGATCAGCTCTTTTGCCATATCCTTGACTGCCGATTTGACCCGCGCCTTGGTTTTCAGCCACCGGTCCGATCCCAGCTTATCCAGCTTCAGCGCCGCGCCGCTCTCCGGCGCGCCGATATAACGCGAGACCAGATCCAGCTGGGTCACCGGCACATATAAAATATCATCCCGCTGATAACGGATCTTGATATAATCCTTGATAATTCCATTGTTTTCGATTTTATTGATCCCGTCGAACACACCGATCCCATATACCGAGTGCACCACATAATCGCCCCGGTGCAGTTCCTCCAGTGAGCCGATGGCCGCGCCCTGCATGCCATATTTTTTGCGCTTTTTCGGCTGGGCGGCTCGGGCATGGGTAAACACGGCAATTTTAACGCCGGTATATTCAATGCCCATGGGCAGCCCGCCCGGGGTCACGACGATCCCGCCTGCCGAAGGCACGTCTACCTGCTCGCCGTAAACCGCAGGCAACCCCGCGGCCTGCAGGCTGTCGGCCAGCGTGATGGAGGCCCGCTGGCTGCCGCCCAGAATCACCACCCTGTACTGCTCGTGTAAATACGGCGCAAGATCGGTCTGCAATTCTTCGATCAGCCCGTTCCACGCCGGGATGGTTTTAAGATCAAAGGTCACGGCGTCTTTCGGGCTGACCGCGCCGGAACGAACGGCAAAGGTCTCTAACAACACGGTATCGGTCTGTTGCAGCCAGCTGTAAAACGACGTGCGTCCCATACAAAAGCTGTCCACAAGCGCTTTGCACAGCCGGCCCTCTTCCAGTAACGCGGTCAGTTCTCCGGCGTGGCGCTGTTCAATCCCGCGCAGCCGTTCATCTATATGATTCTGCTCATCGACAAACACCATCGCGTCACCCAGATAATCCAGCAGTGTGGCGGGCTGGTCGTAGCACAGCGAAATATATCGATCTAGATCAGACAGCAAAACCCCGTTTTTGATCTGGTCCAGATCTTCATAAAGATGCTGCTTTGCCGCCTGTTCTGCCGGCTTCAAGCGGTCTGCCAGCTGTTGCAGCCGGTGGCAAAACGCCGCCGGGTCGGTATATAACACCTCTCTGGCGGGGGTGACAGTCAGGCTGTCAGCCTTGTCGGTGCGCCGTTGTGTGACCGGATCAAACAGTGAAATAGAATCGATCTCGTCACCCCAGAACTCCACGCGGGCGGGCTGCTGCATGCCGGGGACAAACACGTCCACAATGCCGCCGCGCCGGGCAAATTGCCCCTCGCCCTCCACGCTGTCAGTGTGGGCGTATCCGCCGGCAACCAGCGTCTGCACCAGCTGTTCCGGCGTCAGGTTTTCAGACAGGTCTATCCGCAACACCAGCTGTTTCAGCACCGCCGGCGGCATGGTGTGCAACAGCAACGCGTCAGGCGTAGCGACGACGATACTGCCCTGCTCCTGCATCAGGCAGGACAACACACCGATCCGGTTCCGCTCAAATTCTCGGGAAACACCCTCTACCGGCCGCAGGCACAGATCACGGGCGGGAAATAACAGCGGATCTGCACCCATCTGCGCCAGCAGCTCGGTCATTTTTACAGCGGCGCCTTCGTCCGGCGCAACGACCAAAGCCCGCCGGTGCAAATCGGCAGGCAGTGTGCAGATCAGATTCGCCTTGTGAACGCCGGAAAGCCCGGTGGCGGATACCGGCACATGGCCGTTCTCCACCGCCTGCCGCAGACGGTCATAAGCGGGCAGGCTTCGCAGCGCCCGGTTTAAAAACTCCATATAGTTCTATCACAAAGCCGGATCGACACGGCCGCTGCCGGCCGATAGATCCGGTCTCCTTTCTTCCATGGTTTGAATGCGATTTGGCCGCCAAATAGAAGCAGCCCAGCCGCGCTAAGAATTATAGCGGTTCATCGCCTGTTCGGTCTGCCCCTGCAGCATCAATAACACCGACTGATAGGCTTTCTCGGCAGCCTGCCGCATTGCGGGCAGATCATGTTCCGGAAACCTGGCCAACACCCACGCGGCCAGATCATAATCCGGCCGGGGCTTTTGCCCAACGCCAATCTTGATGCGGGGAAACTGATCAGACCCTGTCAGATATAAAATGCTTTTAACGCCGTTGTGCCCGCCGTCTGATCCCTTTCGGCGGATGCGAATATTGCCCGGCGGCAGCGAGATATCGTCAAACAGCAAAATACACCGTTCGGGCGGGAGCTTGTAGAACGACAACAGATCGCGAACGCTCTCTCCCGAGTTGTTCATAAAAGTCTGTGGCTTGAGCAGCAGTACCCGCTGCCCGTCGATCACGCCGGTTCCATACAGGCCTTTCCACTTCAGCTTTTTGACTGCGACGCCGGTTTTGTCGGCGATATAATCCAACACGGCAAAACCGATGTTATGCCGCGACCCGTCATATTCGCGGCCCGGATTACCCAGCCCGACAATACACCAGTCAACGCTGCTGTCGAATTGCTTTCTCCTGAAAAACACCGCGCCAATCATCCTCTCAAACTCAATGTGTGCATCATACTGTCCGAAACAGCGCACACAAGCATATTCATTATATCAGCCTGCGCCGGATTTCGCAAGCGGCCTTGTTTGATTTTCATACTTTCGGCTGCACACAAAATTGCGACCGGCGCTATATTCTGTAAAAAAAATTCTGAATAACCTGCAAACGGTCGACGGTTTCGAAAAAATATGGTATAATAACCGCAAGAGCGGTTATTATCCGCTGCGCGGGGCATTGCAAGCTCGTTTGCTCGCTGCCGAGGCAGCAACCGCAAACATGTGCAATTATACCATATTGCCAACTGCAATATGGTATAATAACCGCAAGAGCAGTTATTATCCGCTGCGCGGGGCATTACAAGCACGTTTGATCGCCGTCGTGGCGGCGATCGCAAACATGTGTACAGGCAAGACGATATTTTGAAAGGCATCAGGAATCGCCATGAAATTTTTATGCAGATATTTAAAACCCTATGTCAGCGCGATGCTGGTCGGGCTGTTCATCAAATGTATCGGAACGCTGATTGAGCTGGCGCTGCCTTATATTCTGAGCTATATTCTGGATGAGATCGTGCCGCACGACGGCCGGCTGTCAATGATCGTGGTCTGGGGCTGCGTCATGATTTTATGCGCGGCGATTGCGCTGATCTGTAACGTCAAAGCCAACCGCATGGCTTCAAAGGTCGCCCGCGACAGCGCCGAAAAGATTCGGCATGACCTGTTTTACAGAACCATGACTCTCTCAGGCAAACAGATCGATCAGTTTACGATACCGTCGCTGGAATCTAGAATCACTACCGATACTTATAACGTACATAATTTTATCGGCAGAATCCAGCGGCTGGGGGTGCGGGCGCCGCTTTTACTGTTCGGCGGCATCCTTGTAACACTGATTATGGATCCCTTTTTGTCGCTGGTCATGCTGGCGGTAATGCCGGTGATCTTTATTGTGGTCTATCTGGTTTCCATGTTCGGCGTCCGGCTTTATGCAAATGTGCAGCGGTCGGTTGATCGCATGATCCGCGTGGTTCGTGAGGACGCCCAGGGCATACGTGTGATCAAGGCCCTTTCCAAAGTGCAAAAAGAACACCAGCGGTATGACCGGGTCAACCGGAATTTGATCCAGGCGGAAAAAAAGGCCAGTTTGACAATGGGATTTGTCAACCCTGTCATGAGCCTGTTAATGAACCTTGGCATCACCTTTGTCGTGTTGCTCGGCGCTTACCGCGTCATGGGGCAGCAGACTGAGCCGGGAAAAATCGTCGCTTTTACGCAGTATTTTACCATGATCTCTACCGCGACGCTTTCTGTTACCAGAATTTTTATGATGTATACCAAAAGCGCAGCGTCTGCCAAACGAATCCAACAGGTGGTCGATGCGCCAAAAGATCTGGCGGTGGTTTCTGCAGCTGTCTATCCGCCCCGGGACGACGGCGCCTATATTGTATTTGACGACGTCTGCTTTTCTTATAACAACAGCCGGGACAATTTAAAGCACATCAGCTTCTCGTTGCCCCGCGGCAGCACGTTGGGCATCATCGGCGCCACCGGCAGCGGGAAAACCACGGTGGTCAGTCTGCTGATGCGCTTATATGACGTGGATGCCGGCGGGATCCGCATCGACGGGCGGGATATCCGCACCATTCCCGAAGAAGAGCTGCATCTAAAATTCGGCGTGGCAATGCAAAATGATTTTCTGTATTCCGATACCATTGAAGAAAACATCCGGTTTGGCCGGCCGATCGGGCACGCAGAGATTGTGCGCGCGGCAAAAATTGCCCAGGCCGATGATTTTATCACCGCTTTTGCAGACGGCTACCAACATGTGCTGTCTCAAAAAGCGACCAATATTTCAGGCGGTCAGAAGCAGCGGCTGCTGATCGCCCGGGCGTTGGCGGCGCATCCCGACATTCTGATTCTGGACGATTCTTCCTCGGCGCTGGATTATAAAACAGACGCCAATCTGCGGGCGGCGATTGCCGAAAATATGAGTAATACCACCTGCGTGGTCGTGGCGCAACGGGTCAGTTCGGTCATGAACGCGGATTTCATCATTGTGTTGGAGGACGGGCAGATCATCGGAAGCGGCGATCATGCGCATCTGATGAAACATTGCGCGGTCTATCAGGAAATCAGCGCATCTCAGATGGGAGGGAACTTTATTGAATAAAGCAAAACAGCGGCTTGAGAACTCAAAAACCGGTGGGCATATTTTATTCCGGTTGCTGGGATATATTCTGCAATACTGGCATTTAGCCGTTATAGCTCTGATTTTTTCGTTTTTATCCAACTATCTGGCGCTGCTGGGCCCGCGGTATCTCGGCGCCGCGATGGATGCAATTTCCAATAAAAACGGCGTATTGATGGACCAGGTCTTATACAACTTCTGGCGGATGCTGGTTTGCTATGTGATCTCTGCGGTATTGTCTTATCTGCTGACCTTTTTCATGGTGCACCTGAGCCAGAGTATCACCTATCGCATGCGAAAACAGCTGTTTGAAAAGCTGACGGTATTGCCGGTCTCCTATTTTGATACGCATACAACGGGCGATATCATCAGCCGCATTTCCTATGACATCGATACGGTGAATGCATCGCTTTCGACAGATCTGGTACAGGTGCTTACCAGTGTGTATACGGTGGTCGGCTCGCTGTATTTTATGTTTGTCATTTCAAAACCGCTGATTCTGGTGTTTGCGATCACCGTGCCGATCTCGATTGCATTCACACGGCATAAAGCCAAAAAGATTCAGCCCCTGTTTCGCAAACGGTCCCGGAAGCTGGGTGAATTAAACGGCTATGCCGAAGAAATGCTTTCAGGCGCAAAGACCATCGGCATCTATCATCGGGCGCAAACCGTTACCAAACAATTCGACCAGCGCAACAAAGAGGCGGTCGACGCTTATTATGACGCCGACTATTATGGCGCGATCATCGGCCCCTCGGTCAATTTTATCAACAACCTGTCCATCTCCATGATCATGATTTTCGGCGGCATTCTCTATCTGTTGTCTCAAAACGGCACTGTTTTAGCGTCTTCAGTCTGGTTTATGAGCATCGGCGGCGTGACGCAATTTGTGATGTATTCCCGTAAATTTGCCGGCCCGATCAACGAATTTGCCAACATTATCAGCGAATTTCAGTCTGCGTTTACGGCAGCAGAGCGCATTTTCCGTATTATCGATGAACAGCCGGAGCCGGCTGATAAACCGGGAGCGGCATGCCTGTTGCAGGCGCAGGGAGATGTGCGGCTGCAAAACGTGGCCTTTGGATATCTGCCGGGCAGACCGGTTCTGCATCATCTGTCGCTGCATGCAAAGCCAGGTCAAACAGTGGCGATCGTCGGCCCGACCGGCGCCGGAAAAACAACGATCATCAATTTGCTGATGCGGTTTTACGACATCGATACCGGCACAATCTCTGTCGACCAAACCGATATTCACAACATCACCAGAGACAGTCTGCGCGGTGCGTATACCATGGTGTTGCAGGACACCTGGCTATTTTACGGAACAATCCTCGAAAATATTACCTATGGCCGGGAAGATGCGACGATGGAGGAGGTGATCGCCGCCGCAAAGGCCGCGAAAATCCATTCTTTTATTCAACGGCTGCCGGAAGGCTATCATACGCTGCTGTCAGACGACGGCGTCAATATTTCCAAAGGGCAAAAGCAGCTGATTACCATCGCCCGCGCCATGCTGCCCAAAAGCCAGATGCTGATTCTGGACGAAGCCACATCCAACGTCGATTCACGGACAGAGTTGCAGATTCAGGCCGCGATGGCAGAACTGATGAAAGGGCGCACCTGCTTTGTGATCGCACACCGCCTGTCGACCATTCAGAACGCAGATCTGATTCTGGTGGTCAAAGATGGAGATGTGATTGAACAGGGAAATCATCAGCAGTTGATGCGCCAAAACGGATTTTATGCGGCGCTTTATAATTCGCAGTTTTCTTAATGCACGGTTGCCGGCAGCAGGCCGCATAACGCGGGCAGGCGTGTGCTGTATATCTTGCGGCCAACGCCGCGCCATGGGATCTGACCGGCCGGCGACCAGGATGCAATGCGGAAAAACGCCGGTGCAAACCTGGTTTGCACCGGCGTTTAACGCGTTACCGCCGTGATTTCCGAAAAGAGACAATTGGACCCGGCCGCAAACCACGCTATATAAAACCTGCGCGGCCGTTGTCTGTCGTTTACTGCATCAGATGTTTGCCGCTGCTCCAGGCCTGGCCAATTTTTTCGCCGATGGCATAATAGCCGTTTTGGAACTGATCAAACACAAAAGCGTTCAGCTTGGTTGGGTCCACATTACCTGATGCGTCCAAAACCGTTTTATCAGCGAGTACGTTGACAATCTCGCCCAATACGCGGAACCCGCCCTGATCATGCTGCAGTTCGGCCACTTTGCATTCCAGCGTGAGAGGAAATTCCTCTATAACCGGTGCATCTACCCGTTCGCTGGCAATCGCATGCAGGCCGCTGCGTTCAAATTTATCCGCCATGTTATTCCCAGAAGCAATGCCGAAAAAGTCTGCCTGGGCAAGATGGGCGGCGTCTGCAATGCTCAGGGTAAAGGCGCCCCGTTCTTTGATGTTTTTTGCAGTTTTATGGGTCTCGGTAATATTCAGCGCCACCATATTGTTGGCGCTGATCCCGCCCCAGGCCATGTTCATGACATCCACCGTTTGATTTTCACCATAAGTGGCAATCATCAAAACCGGCATCGGAAACACATAGGGTTTTACGCCAAGGGATTTTTTCATAACAGTACCTCCTGTTTTCAAATGTTCCGGACAGATATTGTCCTTATTATTATCATACTGCAATATGAAAAGGAAAACAAGTGTTAATCGAAGCGTTCGCTGCTGCGTTAAAAAATTTAAAAGGGCAAAACCACACTAAAAAGTCGGTAACGACGGCGAACCGTCGCGCAGGCGTTTACAACCGAGCAGGCGGCTCGAGCGTGACTTTTTGCAAAACAGGAGATCAAACCGATATGAGAAAAGCCCAGCCGTTTGGCTGGGCTTTTTGAATGGAGCGCGGTCCATTCAATTATGGTTGCGGGGACAGGACTTGAACCTGCGACCTCCGGGTTATGAGCCCGACGAGCTACCAACTGCTCTACCCCGCGATATTGATGACTATAATAGTATAAACCATTTCTATAAAAAATGCAACCCCTTTTTTGTTTTTTGCAGTTTTTATACACCCCGGTAACGAATCTGTTGATACTTGCGCATCCATATAGTATGATAGCATTGTAATATAAATATGCCGGCAAATCGAAGGCCACCGGGTATGCCGGATTTATGAAAATCTGCACAAACAGCTAAAGGATGAAACACGATGTATTTTTCATATGGTCAAAAAGAAACAGCTTATTTAAAACAGCGAGATCCGCGGCTCGGCGCAATCATCGATCAGATCGGCCCCGTTTATCGCGAAACCGATCCAGACCTGTTTTCTTCGGTTGTCCATCATATTATCGGGCAGCAAATTTCCACAAAAGCGCAGGCCACCATCTGGAACAGGATGCAGCAGACGCTGGGGAAGATAGATGCGGCGTCTGTGCAGGCGGCAGGAATCCGTCGCCTGCAGGCTTTTGGCATCACCTTTCGCAAAGCGGAATATATCGTCGATTTTGCGGATAAAGTGCAAAGCGGTAGGTTTGATTTAGAAGGCATCCGGCAAAAATCAGATGCAGAGGCGATCGCTGCGCTTTCTGCTTTAAAGGGCGTCGGCGTGTGGACCGCCGAAATGATTTTACTGTTCTGTATGCAACGGCCTGATGTATTCAGTTTTGATGATCTGGCGATTCAGCGGGGGCTTCGGATGGTATACCATCATCGCCGGATCAATCGCAAACTGTTTGAGAAATATCGCCGGCGGTTCAGCCCCTATTGCAGCGTTGCAAGCCTGTATCTCTGGGCGGTCGCCGGCGGCGCAGTCAAAGGTCTGAAAGACTATGCGCCGCAAAAGAAAGCCCCCGCCAAATCCACGGGATCCAATAAACAACGCATAAAACAGACGCAAACTGACGGCGGCGGTAAATATAGCCGCCAAAATCATTTGAATAAATTGTAACAAAAAACAGTAGCTTCCGGCATACATGCATCCAAAAAATATTGGTTGTTGCAAATAAAAAATAGCTGTAAAAACAGCTATTTATAGATCATATTTTCATCTGCTTTGATCACATATCTGAACAGGCGATCAAGCGCCCGGTTACGCCTGTTCCCCAAGCGCTTTCATAATAAACGGCGCCACCTCATCCGGCTGCAGATGCAACACATGTGCAAATTCGCCATGCAGCGTACGCTGTGCTTCTTTTAAGATCGCCGCATCGGCAACATGAAATTTCTGCCCGGCTTTGGCTGTCTGCTGTTTATGCAGATACAGCGCGCGGATCAGACGAATCAGATCCTGATGGCTACCATTTTTCAGCATTTCATTAAAAACTTCTTTACGTTGTTGGTCGTCATCGATCCACTCAATATCCAAATCTGACATATTTTGAATCAATTGATAAATTTCATCTTTAGAAAGCAACCGGCGCATACGCACCTTTTCATTATCAACCGGACAATAAATGGTTTCATTGTGTTCGTAAATCGGTTTGAGCACATAATAAAGCTTTTCCGGCTGTTGATAGAACTTTTGCGCGCGGATATCTACAATTTCACATACCCCGGCGGTTCCATACATCACTGTGTCATTTACTGCAAACATCACGATTCTTCCTTTCTGCAGAATATAGAACTGAAAAAGATATACTGCTATATACATTGGCTGCCACAAAGTATACAGCAAATAAAACACAAACAACAAAAGCGGTTTGACGGGAACCAGGTCAGCACGCTGACATCGACAAACCACTAATGGTATAATAATTATAACACAAATTCGTAAAAGATGTCATAGGCGATTTATATAAAAATTTTAAACTTTTTCAGGCATTCAGTGGATGTGTAAAATCACTGTGTCCGGTACTCACCGGAAAAGCTGCCAAAAAGCAACATTTAAACATGCATCATAATTCCTGACTTTGCCTTTGAACCTGCAACAAAACATCTCCGGCCTGCCCGCCGGGGATGTTTTCTGTTTTACGCAGCAGCTGCCATGCAATCTGGTAGCTGCATCTACAAATTCATACACCAAACCGGCGGTTGTCGCTTGATAGGCTTTGATCTGACGCAAGTCGGTTCTTTTTTACATAAACATGCTTTTTTCGCAAGGCTGACGCGCCGGATACTTTATTGACATTCGGGGATAATCTATTTATAATAAAAAAACATTTATCGTATTGTGAATAACTCCAATCAAGACGATCTATTTGAAAATCATGCAGGAAGGTGGGATCCCGTGGCGCAACAACAGATCAAAAGCCAGCATCGCGGCCGGAAGCTGGCGCTGCGGTTAACACTGATTGCAGCGGCGATTGCGGTCTGCATCCCGGCGGCGATGCAGCTGACCGAGGAACTGATTCCCATTATTACAGACCTGGTTCGGGGCCAATCGCCGGAAATTCTCAAAGAAGAGCTGCGTTCCCTGGGCTGGGAAGGCATGATTATTATGGTTCTGTTACAGATGGTTCAAACACTGACCATCCTGCTCCCTGCCATGCTGGTCTGGATCACCAGCGGCATCACCTATGGCTTTTTAGGCGTCGTGCTCTGTCTGACCGGTTCGGGGCTGGCCAACACCCTGACCTTTTCCTTCTCTAAAAAATACGGTGTGAAAATTGTCGGCAAGATCATTGGAAAAAAACGAATTGAAAACAATTTTCTAACCCGCTCCAAATTTCCGTCTGTTTTAGTAGCGCTGGTCTATCTCGTTCCCGGTATGCCGCTGGGGCTGATCCCTTATCTTGCCGGCGTGACCAATATGAATTTAAAACAGTTTCTGTGGGCTTCGATCCCGGCGCAAATTCCCAACATGCTCTGTTTTGTTTATATGGGTGACAAACTGATCGCCGGGGACTATCTGTTCGCAATCATCCTGTTTGCATGTCAGATCACATTAACCCTGATCTGTTTTTTGTTCCGAAAAAAAATCTTGGCCTTTGTAGAACGCAAGGCGGACGCATACAAAACCAAAAAGGCCGGTAAGCAGAAACAACAGCAGCGCACCCGGTAACAGCCATCGTATGTTGACCGCAGTCAAAGCACGTAACCTGTGCAACCCATTTGATTCACTAAAAAAGTTCGGTGGGATGCTTCACTTTGCAAGGACAGCAACAACCCATCATATGCAAACCCCGCCCGGAGAGCATGTTTCTCCGGGCGGGGTTTTATATTTTTTCGCTTATTCGGCAGGCTGCTCTTCGCCCTGCGTTTGCTCTTCCGGCGCGCTGTCGTCGTCACACTCGCAAGGATCGTCGTCACAGAACGAATCGTCGTCAAAATCGTCATATTCCAAATAGTCGCAATAAGGTTGCCGCCTCTTGCATAAAAACTTCGTTGCAAAGTAAATCGCCGTTCCGACGGCGGCCATTGCCGCGATCACGCTTAAAACGATCACCGCAAAAGAAGCTGATTTCTTATCCATCATCCATACCTCCTGAAAATGATTCTATTATATGATACCCTTTTTATTTGATAAAGTCAACCGAATTTATTTAAATTGCGCCAAAACCGCTGCTTTCGCAGTATCGTCCGGTATAAACACCTCATCTGTAGCAGATCCGGTAATAGTTACCACACTGGCTGGCGCACTGCCGGTAAAGGCGCTATACTGCCCGGCCAGCTGATTGAGATCTACCAAAGACACATCGGTTTGCGCGCTGTTGACAATCTGCTCATACAGCGCAGTCATCTGTTGCTGCACTGCCGTTGTCGCCGCCTGGTTAATCAGCGCGCCGGCCAGCGCACCCCGCTGTTCAGACGCCTGTGTCTCGCTGCTCCATCCCGGATAGCGCAAAAACTGCAGCACCTGCTGGCTGTTCAACGACTGTTCCCCTGCCGTCAGATCACACAGCACTGTCCCATCCTCATTTTGATAATATAAGTCCTCCGGCACAGTAAATTCCACTGCGCCCAGCTCGTCTAATAACGACTCCAGCGTAGAAAAACTGCAGCAAAAATATCGGTCAACCGTAATGGAAAAAGCCGTTTGCACCGCCAGTCTCGCCTGTTGTGGGCCGCCATAGACAAACTGCTGCTGTAAAGTCGCCTGCTTCTGGCCGACCAGCGTATCCATATTTTCCGGCAGTACCGTCGCCGAAATCTTACCGTCTTGTGTGTTAAAACACAGCAATGTGAATACATAGCGGGACATATTATCCACATCATCCTCTAAAACCAACAGTACATTGGGTCTGAAGACTTCTGTCTGCGACTGTTCAAGATGCTGGTTACTTTGATCAATGGCGGTAATCTGCCGAACCACTGCCCAGGCTCCAAGCCCCAGCAGCACGAACAACAACAGCCAAACCAAAATGATCAGCCGTTTGGTTATTTTCAGCCCACGCCGGCGTTTTTGCGCATAGTCGGCATGGTGTTTTTGCGGTTGTGTCGGCATCCAATCGTTCCCCCTGAACTGTTTAAATTATTTGACACGAATAAAAGCCGGCAAAAGCAATACCAGCACCGCGCTGCCAAGCAGGTAGGCCAGCAGCCAGTGCGGCTGCAGCCAACCGGCGCCGCCGGTAAACGCGAAAAACAGCGCGGCCAACAGCGCTAAGACGGTGCAGATGGTCTGCACGACGATTCCCAGCAGCATCTTTTTACGCAGCTTTTTACATGCTGTAATAGACGCCGCGAAGGCCGCGGCAGAGTTTTGATCTGCCAACAACGAACTGCCGTTTTCACTGGGCACAGTAACGGCATTATAAGCCTCTACCGCATCGGCGGGCAGAATCGCCACCGATTCTGCCGGGATATAAAACAAATTGGCAATCAGCTTTTCTGTGATATTCGGATCGTTAGTCTTAATATAAATGCCAACGCCGGCGTCTACCAGATCACCGATCCGCTCTACCAGCTCGTCGTCCGGCGTTGTATATTTTAAGATAAACAGCCCGGCCAGTTCGCCGTCTACCGCCAGATACAGCGGATGGTTGCCGCTGCGCAGCAGTTTGCGCTCAAATTCGGGATCCGGCAACTCAAACACACCGGCATTTTCCAAAAGCGTGCGGTTACCGATCTGCACCTGCCTGCCGCTGACGGTTCCGGTGATGCCGGCGCCGTCTGTATACAGGATATCATGTGCCGGCGGCAACAGTTTACGCCGGCCCTCGATCATCCGGTCGAATACATCGGCCAGACAACCGCCTGCCGAAATAGTCAGCGCAGCGGCATAAAGAATCACGTTGTCTACCTGCGCGCCGCCCAGCGCCTTCAGGCTCACCAAATCAATGGAACCGGAAGGGAACACGTCTTCGCTGTCTAACACCACGCAATCGGTCTGTGAAAAGGTATCCACCGCGTTATAGCCGGACAGCATACCGCCCAGTTCCCGCAAATGCCTGGTCGCACGCAGCAGCGGGACATTGGTCGAGAGCAGCGACGCCGCCGGAACAGCCACCGCCGCAATCGCCGCCAGATAACCCACCGCCACAGGAAGATCAGCCGTTACCAGCCAGCTTACAAAAAACACGATCAGCGCAGCCGCCAGGCCAATGGGAGACAGCGTCTGGGCCACTTTATCCGACGGATCCTCACAAAATGAATTGTGCAGATAATTGCGCAGGTTGATTACGCTCTTCCGGCAGCACAATACCGGCACGCCCAGCTCATCCTCCCCGGCGATTGCCGCGGCCTGCTGTACGTCTACCAGAAAGCTGCTCTGTTTGACGCCGTTGGTCGCCACCAGATTCAGATTGCCCTTCACTCTGGATAACAGCGCCTGTTTCCCGATCAGATTCAATACCAGCCCGACGCCCGCCACCGCGGTATAAACCGCGCCATTAGACGCAAGATCCGTATTGGTAAACAGATAAGCCAGATGCGCCGTAGCGGCCAACGCCGCCACGCCGGTGGCAGCATCTACATCCGGCCGCAGTCGGAAGATACTGAAAAAGCCCCGGAAAATGCCGGGCAGGTTGGTCACCAGCACCACTGCAAAAAACAGCGCGTTGAGAATCAGATAACCGTAAGTGCCGGCCGAAGGCGAAATAAAATCGGGTAACGTAACGCCCGCCGCAGGAAGCAGCGTCAACGCCAGCAGCAATATTGTCGCAATGGCAGTAAACGTTAGTTTGCGGGAAAGCTGCGCGCTGCGGTAATCCAGATCCAGACGTACCGCCTCTGCATCTTTGATGGTTCGGTAATCGTCGATTTCATCCTCTTCAAAAGCAGTATCTTCTTCATTTTCCTGTGCCTGCTGCTGTATTTTCTCCACCAGCGCGTCCTCATTCACGTCCAGATCGTCCAACACCCGCGAAGACGGCCGGGTTTTGGTCGCCACAACCTCCGGCAGCGATTCGGCCGGCGTTTGCGCAACCGGCGGTTCCGGCGCAGTCGTCTGTTTCGGTTGCGCGCTGCTTAAAATATCCAGCGAAAAGGCATCGTCCGCCTCACGCAGCTTCTGCGCAATCTGCGATTGCAGCGGCAGATCCTCCGACTGTTGCGACGCATGAACCGACTGCTCCGGTTGCTGGGCAACTGCGTTTTCCGCACGCGCCGAAACATCCCGGCGCGTCGGCGTTGCTGTTGCACGCTGCGTGGGAACGCCCTGTTCCGGCGCAGCCTTATCTATAATTTTTGAAAAAAATTCTTCTTTATTCGTAGACGCATCGCCAGACGGTTTGGATGCCGACGGATGCGAGGCTGCTTCTGTCGGCGGTTGCTCTTTGAGCGCATTGATTTCCATCGTAGAGCCCAAAATTTCCTCCGGCGTCAACACATTCGGCGCACGGTGGCGTTTTTTTGAAAACGGGTTTACCAGCGTATCGCCGCCCGCTTCTTCACCAAACAGCATGTCGATCTGTTTTTTTGCCTCTTGTGAACCGCCGGGCTTATAGTGGCTGTCGGTGGTTTTTGACAGAAAGTCAGACAAAATATCTTTTGAGGCGGCAGGCTGTTCTGCCGGAGCCGCGGATTTGGCAACCGGCGGCTGCGGTCTGGATGGTTCCTGTTTCTGCCGAACGGCCGTGTCAGAATAGATGTCGGCCGCTTTGGCTGCCGGGCGGTCAGAGGCCGACCGGATCACCGGGGCCGGATCAGCCGACCGAACAGCCGGAATCTCAGCGGTTGGCTGTTGCATTCTGGTATCCTGCGCAGCGGTATGACCCGCCGTTTGCGGGCGGTCGAACACCATGGTGCGATCTTCCGCCGTCTCTTGGCGGGGCGCAGCCGCCGGTTGGGATGAAGCAGACTGCGAACGCCCTGTGTTTTGCTGATGCTCCGCCCGGAGATTCTGCCGGTCGGATTTATGTACGCTTTTCACGATTTCGTCTGGCGTCAGCGCATGCTGCCCGAACGCCGGGGGCGCAGACGGATGTTCTTTTTGTTGCTGACGCATCAGCCGCACTTCATTTAAAATATCGTCCACCGAAAAGGGGGCGTTTGGATACAGCTTGTCATGTTGATCTGCCATAGCCGAAAACCAGTCCTTTCACAAAAAATCTGCCGGCGTTAAAGCGCCGCGCGGTCCAACGCCGCTTTATAAAGCAGAATCCCCGCCGCCACTGAAGCGTTCAGCGAATTGATCTGCCCGAACATCGGAATTTTTATTAAAAAATCACACCGCTCTTTGAGCAGCCTGGAAATTCCAAACCCCTCAGAGCCGATCACCAGCGCCACCGGGCCGGACATCTGCACCTGACGCAAGTCTTCGCCGTCCATATCGGCGCCGTAAAGCCAAAAACCGTTTTCCTTGAGTGTATCGCAGGCCGCCGCCAGATTAGGCACCCGGGCCACCGGCAGATATGCCGCCGCGCCACTGGCCACCTTGACCGCCGTGGCGGTCAGCCCGACGCCGCCCCGTTTGGGAATAATAACGCCGCTTGCGCCGGAGGCCTCCGCCGTTCGAAGGATCGCGCCCAGATTATGGGGATCCTCGATCTTGTCCAATACCAGCAGCAGCCCACCGCCCGGCGCGGCTTTCGCCCGGTCGATCAGCGCCTGCAAATCAGTATAAGACCCGGCGCTGCACAGCGCCGCCACCCCCTGATGGTTGATGCCCGGCAGCTTTTCATCCAGCGTTTTTCTGGGCAGCTCCTTGACCGGGACCCCCTGCTGTCTGGCCAGCGCCATAATGCCCCGCGCCGAACCGCCGGCGCCCTTCGCCACCAGCAGATATTCCAGCGCCCGCCCGGAACGGATCGCCTCGGTCACCGCGTTGCGTCCGGCGATCAACTGGTTGTCTGTGGCTGCCGGCTTTGACATAGACACGCCCATCCTTTCGTAAAAAGCCGGAACTGCGGCGCACATTTCACCAACTTTTTCCGGTTGATTCTGCGATTTTACATATTTATTGTTATTATAACATCTTCACGCAAAAATTGAAACAGGTAAAATCTAAAAATATCAATTTTTATAAATTTATCGCCAAATGCTGTGGATTTTGCCCAGAACAGACGCCTGACCACCGTCAAACGCCGCAGTCTGAAAAGGTTCGCTGCATCGGTCAGCGCACGCCCGCCCGGCGGATAATTTTGATTGCAATATCTACCGGAAACTGTTATAATTCAAATGATTATAAAAGGGAGGTCGCTGGCATTGGCGCACAATCCGAAAAAAGAATTGATCAGGCAGAAAAGGCGGGTGCGCGGCGGCGTCCGCGTGCCACACTATAAAAACACCGCCGACTGCGCGACGGTGGAGCTGCCGGTGCCCGGGCAGGTCACCATCGCGATGCAGCAGCATATCGGACGGCCGTGTATCCCCTGTGTGAAAAAGGGCGACCGGGTTCTGGTAGGCGACCGGGTAGGCGACTGCACCGACGGGATGTGTGTCCCGGTGCATACCGGTGTATCCGGCCAGGTCACCGGTATTACAGAGCTGCTGCTGCCAAACGGGCAGAGCTGCCAGGCAGTGCAGATCGAAGCCGATGGGCAGCAGACGGTTTCAGATGCGGTGTGCCCGCCGGTGGTGGAAAACCGTGAGATGTTTTTGCAGGCGGTCAAAGACGCCGGGCTGGTCGGGCTTGGCGGCGCGGGCTTTCCGGCTTATATAAAGCTGAATCCCGGCAAGCCGGTGGACACACTGGTCGTCAACGCCGCCGAATGCGAACCGTATATCACCTGTGATAATCGGGAGATTCTGGAGAATGCCCAGGACATTATGCGGGGCGTGTACGCCATCCGGCGGTATACTGATGTGCAGCAGGTGATTTTTGTTGTAGAAAGCAACAAGCCGGCGGCGATCCGAACCCTGTGCGACATTGCTGCCGACAGCGCGGATACAGATAACAGCGTGCGGGTGATGCGGGTGGCTTCGCGGTATCCCCGCGGCGCGGAAAAACTGACGATTTACGCCGCTACCGGGCGAAAGGTTCCGCCAGGCGGGCTGCCCGCCGACGTGGGCTGTATTGTGATGAATGTCACCAGCGTGGGAACTCTCGGCCGCTATTTGCAGACCGGCATGCCGCTGGTGGCAAAACGGCTGACTGTCGACGGCAGCGCGGTGCAGTGTCCGATGAACGTGCGGGTGCCGATCGGCACTGCGATCAAAGATGTGATCGCCTTTGCCGGCGGCTATGCACAGGAGCCGGGCAAGCTGCTGATGGGCGGCCCGATGATGGGTATCGCGTTGCCCGACGATACGCTGCCGGTATTAAAACAGAACAACGCAATTCTGGCGCTGAATAAACAAGACGCCGAGTCCCCGGCCTTTTCGGCCTGTATCCGCTGCGGCAGATGTATTAAAGCCTGCCCGATGGGCTTGCAGCCGGTAACCGTGGAAACCGATCTAAGGGCCGAAAACATTGGCCGGCTGCAAAAAGACGGCGTACAAAGCTGTATGGAATGCGGCTGCTGTGCCTATGTGTGCCCCGCCAGGCGGCCGCTAGTGCAGTCGATGCGGCTGGCAAAACAGGCGCTGCGTCGCTGAAAAGTTTGGGATTTATTCAAAAAAGGGTGACATACATATGCATCAACTGATCGTATCGGCAGGCCCCCATCTGCACGTGGCAGATTCGACCCGGGGCATTATGCTGGATGTGATTCTGGCGCTGCTGCCCGCCGGCGCGGCAGCCGTCGCGTTGTTTGGCTGGCGCAGTCTGCTGGTCATGGCCGTCTGCGTTGCAGCCGCGGTATTATCGGAATATATCAGCCGCAAAATCATGCGGCGGGATACGACCATCGGCGATTTATCCGCGGTGGTGACCGGACTGTTGCTGGCTTACAATTTGCCGGTGACTATCCCACTGTGGATGGCGGCGCTGGGCAGCGCTATTTCCATCATCGTAGTCAAGCAGCTGTTCGGCGGGCTGGGACAGAATTTTGTCAACCCGGCGCTGATTGGCCGGATCGTGTTGATGATGTCGTTTACCGCCGCCATGTCCCAGTGGACGCTGCCGCTGGCGCAGCAGACGGTGGACGCGGTTACCTCGGCCACGCCGCTGGCCATCGCCAAAGCCGGCGACAGCGCGCAGATGCCGGAACTGATGGAGCTGTTTTTAGGGCGGCACGCCGGATCGTTGGGCGAAACCTGTGCGTTGGCGCTGCTGCTGGGCGGCGTTTATCTGTGTATCCGCCGGGTGATTACGCCGCTGGTGCCGGTGGTATTTGTCTGCACCACCGGGCTGCTGACCTTTTTGGCGGGCTATAACCCACTGGAGCAGATTTTATCGGGCGGGCTGCTGCTGGGCGCGATCTTTATGGCAACCGATTACGCCACCACGCCAATCAACTGGAAAGGCAAGCTGATCTTTGCCGTCGGCTGCGGCGCAATCACCGCGTTTATCCGAATTTTCAGTTCACTCCCCGAGGGCGTATCGTTTTCGATCATCATTATGAATATCGTCACGCCCCATATCGACCGGCTGACCATCGGCAAGCCCTTTGGCAGCCGCAAACCCGAAAGGCAGGCGCAGTAGCATGAAAATTAAACAGATCCTGTTTCCCACCCTGGCGCTGCTGATCGTCTGTGTAGCGGCCTCAGCCGCGCTGGCGCTGACCAACGAGGTGACCAAAGACCGAATCGCCGCACAGCAACAGCAAAAAACCGAACAGGCGATGGCGGCGGTATTGCCCGCCGACCGTTATGAACAGGTTACACAAGCCGATGGCGCGATCTTATATGCGGCTTACCAAAACGGCGCGCAGATCGGTTGGGTCGGCTCGGGCAGCGCCAAAGGCTATGGCGGCGTCATCGAGGTCATGACCGGCATTGATTTGCAGCAGACGGTTACCGCGATCGAGATCGTCTCCTGCGCCGATGAAACGCCGGGTCTAGGACAGAATGTGGATGCGCCGGCGTTCAAACAGCAGTTTTCGGGCATCTCCGGCAGCGTGCAGCTGGGTGAAAATATCGACGCCGTTACCGGCGCGACCATTTCCTCCGCCGCGGTCCGGGATGCGGTCAATCAGGTTCTGACACTGGTACAGCAGGAGGGCACACAGCCATGAAATGGACGCAACAACTGTCAAAAGGCATCGTTCGGGAAAACCCGGTATTGCGGCTGGTATTGGGCACCTGCCCCACGCTTGCAGTCACCACTAGCGCTGTCAACGGCATCGGCATGGGCGTCGCCGCGACGCTGGTGCTGCTGGGTTCCAACGTGGCGATCTCTCTGCTGCGCAAAGCGATTCCCGATAAGGTGCGCATTCCGGCGTATATCACCATCATTGCCGCGTTTGTGACCATTATTCAGATGCTGATCCAGGCGTTTATGCCGGCGATCGATGAAGCGCTGGGTATTTATCTGCCACTGATTGTGGTCAATTGTATCATTCTCGGCCGGGCGGAGATGTTTGCATCCAAAAACCCGATTTTGCCGTCGGCGCTGGACGCTATCGGCATGGGGATCGGCTTTACCGCCGCGTTGATTTTGATGGGCAGCATCCGGGAGCTGCTGGGCGCAGGCACCATCTTCGGGCTGGCGGTCACCAAAGGCTATATCGAGCCGATGCTGGTGATGATTTTAGCCCCCGGCGGCTTTTTCGTATTTGGTATTCTGGTGGCCTGCGCAAACCGGCTGGCCGAAAAACTGGGTAAAAAACCGGCGCAGTCCGCCGGTTGCGACGGTTGCCCGGGCGCAGCGGGCTGCGCCGGCTGTGACAACGGGGAGGCGGTAAAATGAAAGAATTGCTTGTGATTTTAGTCGCCGCTATTTTATCTGAAAACTTTGTGTTGTCTAAATTTTTAGGCATCTGTCCGTTTCTGGGCGTTTCCAAACAGACCGGCACCGCCTTTGGCATGAGCTGTGCGGTCACCTTTGTAATGGTATTGTCCACTGCGGTGACCTATCCGCTGTACGCCTGGGTGCTGGTGCCCTGGGGGCTGGAATATCTGCAGACTATCGTGTTTATCCTGGTGATCGCAACACTGGTGCAGTTTGTGGAACTGATATTGAAAAAGTTCATGCCGCCGCTGTATAACGCGCTGGGAATCTATCTGCCGCTGATCACCACCAACTGCGCGGTATTGGGCGTAACGCTGCTGAATTTCACCAAAGAGCTGACCTATGTGCAGTCGCTGGTCAACGCGCTGGGCGCGGGGCTGGGTTTTCTGCTGGCGATGGTGTTGTTCGCCGGCGTGCGCAGCCGGCTGGAAAGCTGCGATATCCCCAAATTTTTAAGGGGACTGCCGATTACGCTGATCGCAGCGTCGCTGGTATCGTTGTCGTTTCTGGGTTTTGCCGGCGTGGCAGACCGTCTGTTCGGCTGAAAAGGGGGATCACCATTGAACGGTATTTTATGGACGGTGCTGCTGGTAGGCGGCATCGGGCTGCTGGCCGGACTGCTTCTGAGTGTGGCAGCCATCGTTCTAGCAGTTCAAAAAGATGAAACCGCTGAAAAACTGCAGGCGCTGCTGCCAGGCGCCAACTGCGGCGCATGCGGCTTTTCAGGCTGCGCCGGGTATGCGGCGGCGCTGGCCGGCGGCAAAACCGATCAAACCGGCCTGTGTGCGCCGGGCGGCGCCAAAACGGCAGCACAGCTCGCCGAAGCGCTGGGCATATCGGCACAGGCTTTTGTCAAAAAAACGGCGGTGGTATGCTGCCAGGGCAATTGGGACAAAACTGCTTTCAAACAGGACTATCGGGGGCTGCAAAGCTGTGCGGCAGCCAATCAGCTCTTCGGCGGGCCACAGGCCTGCCGGTTTGGCTGTATCGGTCTGGGCGACTGTCTGGCCGTCTGCGAGTATGGCGCGATCTCGATTGAAAACGGGTTGGCGGACATTGACCGAAACGCCTGTACCGGCTGCGGGAAATGCGTCAGGCAGTGCCCAAAAGGGCTGATTACCCTGACCGCCGAGCCACGCAAACTGACGGTGAAATGTGTAAACCATGACAAAGGCGCCAAAACCAGAAGCGTCTGCACAACCGGCTGTATCGGCTGCATGAAATGCGTCAAAGCCTGCGAACACGGCGCCATCAAGGTGGAACAGTTTTTAGCCACGATCGACGACAGCCTGTGTACCGCCTGCGGAAAATGCGCCGAGGTCTGCCCCAACGGCTGTATTCTATAACTTTTTTCTGCGCGGCCGGGGGAAATATTCCAACGGCAGATTAACACAAAGGAGCCAATCGATGTTTACATTTTTACATTATCCAAAATGCACAACCTGCAAAAAGGCCGGCCAATGGCTGGACGAACACGGCGTCGCCTATACCCCGCGGGATATCAAGACCCAGCCGCCGGCCCTCGATGAACTGCGGGCCTGGTATCAGGCCAGCGGGCTGCCATTGAAACGGTTTTTCAATACCAGCGGTCTGGTGTATAAATCCATGGGGCTTAAAAACAAGCTGCCGGGTTTGTCTGAAGAAGAACAACTGATGTTACTGGCTTCCGACGGGATGCTGGTGCGCCGGCCGATTTTGACCGACGGCAGCCGGGTATTGGTGGGGTTTTCTCCAAAGCAATGGGCGCAAATCCTGTAAGAATCGTTGCGGATTTTTATTCGTTTTGATTTTGCAGCTGCACACACGGGAAAACCGCCGGCACAACACGCGAACATCCTTGGCGGACTTGCTTGTGCAGTATCCCGGTGGCTGGCCGAACATGCCCCGTAATTTGCCGCCACTGCGATAAAAAGCAGAAAAAGTGTATTTTTATAGTTGACATTCTGCCGGTTCCCTTTTAAAATAAAACCACAAATCAAACTGACCAACAGGAAGGATGGTTGCAAATATGGAGCGTTTCAACA